>NZ_SMKQ01000004.1 GCF_004348995.1 Nonomuraea terrae | reverse complement strand
GAGTGAGGGTGGGGGTTTGTAACAGTTCGGAAGCGTTACTGGCGGTATACCAGGGCGGTTCAGACGGGAACTTGGCACGGTCCAACGGCCGCCGTGGCACGGGGTGCGGGGTATCCGGGCAGGGAAAAGGTTGCGTCCGGCGCTGGACGCCCGCCGGGCGCGTGAATCCTGATCGCGTAATTGACTTTACTTTCCTGATCAAACTTGGGCTAAACCTTATGGCGATCTCAATTCGGTAAGGACGATCGCCTTACCTTCTGTGACAAAAATGGGTCTGCCATTTGCTGGAACCAATACTGCAGACTGTGTCCCGTGGGTGCATCGGTGCTGTCAAGCGGACCGCCATCGGTAGATCAAGTGGCGGACCTCGTCGCAAAGGGAAGGGAGCGCGGAAGCGTAACCGTCGATGACGTCGCAGCCGCGCTTGACCGATCCGAGCTGCCGTCCGACGCGCTGGAGCGCGTCGTGCGCATGCTCGCCGAGAACGGTGTGGAGGTCCTCGAGCCCCAGGGCGACGAGGAGTCCCCCCGCGCCGATGAGGAGGACGTAGGCAAGCGGGCGCCAACCAGCGATCTCGTCCGCATCTATCTGCGCGAGATCGGCCGCGTGCCTTTGCTGACCGCCGAGGAGGAGGTGGAGCTCGCCAAGTCGATCGAAGCCGGCCTGTTCGCCGAGGACAAACTGGCCAACGGGGTCTCACGCCTGGCCTTCCCGGAGCTGCGGGAGCTCGTCTGGCAGGGCACCAGAGCCAAACAGCGGCTCATCGAGGCCAACCTGAGGCTCGTGGTGTCGATCGCCAAGCGGTACGTCGGCCGCGGCATGCTGTTCCTGGACCTCATCCAGGAGGGCAACCTCGGGCTCATCAGGGCCGTCGAGAAGTTCGACTACACCAAGGGTTACAAGTTCTCCACCTACGCCACCTGGTGGATCCGGCAGGCGATCACGAGGGCCATCGCCGACCAGGCGCGGACGATCCGCATCCCGGTCCACATGGTGGAGACCATCAACAAGCTCGTCAGGGTGCAGCGTCAGCTCCACCAGGATCTCGGCCGCGAGCCGATCCCCGAGGAGATCGCCCAGGAGATGGACCTCCCGGTCGATCGCGTGGTGGAGATCCAGCGCATCGCCCAGGAGCCCGTGTCGTTGCAGTCGCCGATCGGCGAGGAGGACTCCGACCTCGGAGACTTCATCGAGGACGCCGACGCGGTCGTGCCGATGGAGGCCGCGGCCTTCATCATGTTGCAGGACCAGCTCGACGACATCCTGGCCACGCTCTCCGACCGGGAGCAGCGCATCATCCAGCTCCGGTTCGGCCTGGCCGACGGGCATCCGCGCACGCTGGAGGAGGTGGGCAGGGAGTTCGGCGTGACGCGGGAGCGCATCCGCCAGATCGAGTCGAAGACCCTGGCCAAGCTCCGCCACCCGACGCGCGCGCAGATGCTGCGGGACTATCTCGACTGACGAAGTACGGCCGGTGGCCCCCGGGCCACCGGCCCGTCCGTTGGAGCCCGTCTGTTGGAGCCTGTTCAGAAGAGCAGGCTGATCGGCACCAGCAGGAGGATGGCCACGACCGAGGCGACGGAGACCGCGACCGTGGTGGTCTTGAGCGCGCCCCGGGTGGTCTGGCCGAGCAGCGACTGCAGCAGCCAGAACGTGTTGCTGGTGACGTGCACGCAGAACAGCGACCCGGACCCCGCGGCCAGCGCGATCAGCACGGGATCGATGCCGAGGGCGGGCGCGACGGGGGCGAGGATGCCGGCCGCGGTGATGGCCGAGATGGTGACGGAACCGACCGCGACGTGCAGGACCGCGGCGACCAGCCACACCACCACCAGCGGCAGGAACGTGCCGGCGGTGAAGTACCCGCGCAGGATGTCGCCGAGGCCGCCGGCCGCCACGACGGCGGCGAGCGAGCCGCCGACCGCCGTGAGGATGAGGATCTGACCGCTCTCCCTGAAGCCGTTGGCGATCGCCCTCTCCACGCCGCTCCTGCCGGTGAAGCGGCGGGTGACGACCAGGGTGCCGATGAGGCCGACCAGCAGGGCGACGACCGGGTTCGAGAAGAACGCCATCACGTCGTTCTCCACGTCCGCGGCCTGGGCGATAGCGCCGCCGGCGATCATCAGCAGGGCGAGGATGAGCGGTCCGAAACTGACCAGCAGGCGCGGCCCGCTCTCGGCGCCGCGCGGCCCGGCGGCCGGCTTCGCGCCGCCCACGGGCGTGCCGCCCGCCCCCGGGGTGACGGGCCGTGCCGGAGCGGGAGCCTGAGCGGCCCGCACGCCCACCGCTGCCGCCTGCTCCTTCTCCACCACTTCCGCGACGGGGGCGCCGGCCTCCTCGACGGCGACGATCTCGTCGGCCGCGGTGTTCCAGAAGCCCCGGCGGAACAGGAACGTCATGATCGCCACGGAGAAGACGATCGTCGGGATGATCAGCAGCAGCCCCCAGAGCAGCATCGTGCCGAGCGGTACGTGCAGCAGCGCCGCCAGGGCGAGGGTGCCCACCCCCGGCACCATCAGCACGATGCCGCACTCGAGCCCGATCGCCATGGCGGCGGCCATGCGCGGCGTGCCCAGCGGGCCGATCTGGCGCGAGGCGGTGCGGGCCAGCGGCGCCGAGATCACCAGCAGCACGTCGAGGTAGATCGACTGGAGCAGGGTGCCGATGGTCAGCGCCATCGAGTACGGCAGCCGCTCCGGGCCGAACACCCGTAGCAGGCGGTCGACCAGCCGCTCGATGGCGCCCATCTCCTTGAGCATCGACCCCGTCAGCACGCCGAACGCGATGAGCAGCCCGACATCGGCCATGATGTCGCCGAAGCCCTTGGTGATGGTCTCCACCGTCTTGCCGAAGCCCAGGCGGGTCATGAGCCCGAGGCCCAGAGATCCGAGAACGAGCGAGATCACCGGGTTCACGTGGAAGCGGACGATGAGCACCACGGTGGCGACGATCGCCACCGCCGTACTGGCGAGGACTGCGATGTCGGACATCCACTGCTCCTTCGCTCGGAGGCAGGGGGGCGGCGGCGGCTCGTAACGGGGTCGTCACGGCGGGGATCCAGCCCGTTGACGCTGGGATGGCAACTCATCATGAGCCCGCTCGGCAGCCCGGTCAAGAGCCCAGTAACGCGGTTTTTGGTGCATTTAGTCCCTTTTTTTACTACTGGTGGGGATTGACCGATCCGGGAGGGAACTCGCATTCTGGGATGTAGACCCACATTGCGGGATGGCGAGCTGGAGGGTGGGGGACATGGCCGATCTGAGCGGAGCCCTGGACGGTGTGCGGGTGCTCGAACTGGGCAACTTCATCGCGGCCCCCTCGGCCGGCCGCCTCATGGCCGACTTCGGGGCGGACGTCGTCAAGGTCGAACGCCCCCGCGGCGGCGACGAGCTGCGCCGATGGCGGCTCCACGAGGGCGAGACCTCGCTGCTGTTCCGCGCGATGAACCGGAACAAGCGCTCCGTAACGCTCGACCTGAGGCACCCGGAGGGCCGTACCGTCGCCCTCGACCTCGTCCGCCGCTCCGACGTGGTGCTGGAGAACTTCCGCCCCGGCACCCTGGAACGCTGGGGCCTGGACGTCGAGCGCATGCGCGAGGCGAACCCGGGCGTCATCGTCGTCCGCATCTCCGGGTACGGGCAGAGCGGCCCCTACCGCGACCGCCCAGGCTTCGGCGGCGTCGCCGAGGCCGTCGGCGGGCTCAGGAACCTCACCGGCTACCCCGACCGTCCCCCCACCCGCGTCGGCATCAGCCTCGCCGACTCGGTCGCCGGCCTGTACGCCGTCATCGGTGCCCTGACCGCCCTGCGCCGCCGATCGGTCACCGGACGGGGAGACATCGTGGACGTGGCCCTGTACGAGGCGGTCTACTCCCTGATGGAGTCCCTGACCCCCGACTACGACGCCTTCGCCGTCGAGCCCGAGCGGACCGGCGCCTCACTGCCGGGCATCGCGCCGTCCGGCACCTATCTGTGCGGCGACGGCAAGTACGTCGTGATCAGCGGCAACGGCGACTCGATCTTCAAGCGGCTCATGCGGGTGATCGGCCGCCCTGACCTGGCCGACGACCCGGCACTGGCCGACAACGCCGGGCGGGTGCGGCGCGCCGGGAGCCTCGACGCCGCCATCGCGGACTGGACCGCGCGGCTGCCGCACGAGGAGGTGCTCAAACAGCTGGACGAGGGGCAGATCCCGTCGTCGCCCATCTACACGGCGGCCGACATCGCCAAGGACCCGCACTACGCGGCCCGCGGCATGCTGGAGCGGCACCGCGTGGCCGTCGCCCCGGGCCACGAGCGCGAGGTGGCCTTCCCCGGCGTCGTGCCGAAGCTCGCCGAGCAGCCCGGCCGCACCCGGTGGCTCGGCCCGGAGCTGGGCGAGCACACCGACGCCGTACTGGCCGAACTCGGCATCGACGACGCGCGGCGCGCAGAGCTGCGCGACCTGGGGGTGATCTGAATGACCGGCACGAACGACCAGGTCCTCATCACGGAGGTCCTCCTGCGGGACGGCCTGCAGATCGAGCCGGTGGTCGTCCCGACCGCCGACAAGATCCGGCTGGCGTACGGGCTGATGGCCGCCGGGCTCACCTCGCTGGAGGTCGGCTCGTTCGTCCACCCGGAGAAGGTGCCGCAGATGGCCGACACCGACCGGCTGGTGCGCGAGCTGCGCCCCGCGGAGTCGGTGGCCCTGCACACCCTGGTCTTCAACGAGCGGGGAGCGCGCCGGGCGATCGAGGCCGGGGCCCGGCACGTGCGGTTCGTCGTCTCGGCCAGTGACGGCCACAGCAAGGCCAACGCCGGAGTACCCACCCAGGACGCCCTCGCCCGCCTGCGCCCGGCCGCCGAGCTGCTGACGGGGGCCGGGGTGCGGATCGAGGCGACCATCGCCACGGCGTTCGTCTGCCCCTTCGACGGCGAGACCGCCCCGGAGCGGGTCGTGGACGTGGCCGGGTCGCTGAGCGCGTTCGGCATCAAGGTGCTGCACCTGGCCGACACGATCGGGGCGGCCAGTCCGTGGCACATCCGGCGCACGGTCACCGCCGTGCGCGACGCGTTCCCGGAGCCGCCGCTCGGGCTGCACCTGCACAACACGTACGGCATGGCCTCGGCGAACGCCTGGGAGGCGCTCCAGCTGGGGATCCGGCGCTTCGACGCCTCGCTGGGCGGGGTCGGCGGCTGCCCGTTCGCGCCCGGCGCCGCGGGCAACATCGGCACCGACGACCTGGTCAACCTCTGCCATCACGCGGGCTTCGCCACCGGGATCGATCCCGGTAGGCTCGTCGCCGTCCGCGACGAGGTGGGGGCGCTGCTGGGCCACCGGCTCGACTCCGCGCTGTCGGCCGTGCCGGCCGAGCCGGTGGCCGTGCGCGGGACGGCCGCCGCGCCCTGACGTACGGTATCTTCCGAAGTCGCGTCGGGAAGGCACTGATGGGCAAGAGCGAAGAATCGGGCACCTCCCAGGTGCTGGTCCTGCGGAAGATCCGCCAGATCCTCGAGTGCTTCACCGTCGAACGGCCCGAGCTGACCCTCCAGCAGATCACCAAGATCACCGGGCTGCCCGCCAGCACCTGCCAGCGGCTGGTGAACAGCCTGCTGCGCGAGGGCTTCCTCGACCGCAACGACGACGTCTACCGCATCGGCCTCGACCTGGTGCGCTGGGCCGCCCCCGGCACCCTCGGCCTCGACATCGTGCAGCTCACCCGTCCGGTGCTGCGCCGGCTGCGCGACCAGACCGGCGAGTCGACCGCCCTGTACGTGCGCGACGGGCCCTACCGCACGGTGGTGAGCCTGGCCGAGACCCGCTACTCGGTGATGCGCATCTTCACGGTCGGCATGGTGATGCCGCTGCACGCGGGCTCGGCCGGCAAGGTCTTCATGGCCTTCGACCCCGCGGCCCGCCGTGCGGCGGTCGGCCACGGCCTGACCCGCCACACCTCGCGCACCGTCGTCGACATCGACGTGCTGGACGAGCAGCTCGCCGAGGTGCGCAGGCGCGGCTACTCGGCGACGTTCGAGGAGCGCGACGTCGGCGCGGCCTCCATCAGCGCGCCCGTCTTCGGCCACACCGGCGACCTCGTCGCGGTCCTCGGCATGATCGCTCCGACGCAGCGGCTGACCCCCGCCGACGTGGGCGACCTCGCGCCGCGGGTCGTGGCGGCGGCGGAGGACGCCTCCCGGCGCCTCGGCCACCGCCTGCCCGCCTGACGCGCTACGAGCAGCCCTCGAACTGCGGCACCGCGATCGTGCTGAGGTCCAGCCCTGACGTGCCGAACCACCGGTGCAGCAGCTTCGCCGTGGTCCCGTCCTGGTACATGTCCGTGATCGCCCGGTTGACCGCCTCGCAGCCCGGCACGTCGCCCTTCGGCAGCCCGATCCCGCTGCGCTGCTCGTTGAACTGCGCGTTGTTCAGCCGCAGCCCCGAGCCGTCCTGCATGGCCAGGCCCGCCAGGATGACGTCGTTGGTGGTGACCGCGTCCACCTGCTCGCTCTTCAGCGCGGCCAGGCACGCCTTGTAGTCGGCGAACGGCACGACCCGCGCCGGCACCTTCCGCTCCTCGAGGACGCGCTGGGCCGCGTTCGAGCCCTGGACCTCGCAGATCCGCCGGCCCTCCAGATCGCGCACGTTCGCGATCCTGTCGTCCGGCCGCGTCAGGATGTCCTGGTAGGAGATGTGGTACGGCCCCGCGAACAACACCGTGGCCTTGCGGTCCATGCTGATCGTGTACGTCGCCACCACCATGTCGGCCCGCCCGTCCACCAGCACCTTGTCCCGGTCGGCCGCCAGCACCGGCACGAACGTGAACGGCTTGCCGAGCTTCCCGGCGACGTAGCGGGCCACGTCCACGTCGAAGCCCTCGAAGGAGCCGTCCGCCTTGCGGAAGCCGATCGAGGGCAGGTCGGGGCGCACCGCGATGACCAGCTCGTCCTGGTCCACGATCGACTCTGCGGCGCCGGTCCCGCATCCGGCGACCACCGCCGCGGCCATGAGGGCGGCGACGGCCGCCAGCACCCGCTTCATCGGTACTCCTTCAGTCGAGGCCACACCCCGGCGACCACCAGCAGGCCGATCGCGCCGATCGCGAAGGGCAGCAGCCGCCACAGGCCGTCCAGCGTGTTCTCGCCGCGGCCGATCGCCCGCTCGAACGCGCTCTCATGCTGCTCGGACAGCGCCACCAGCGAACGGTCGTAGGCGTCGAACGCCTCGCCGACCGGGCCGAGCCGCGCCTCGACCGCCTCGCGCACCCGGCCGTCGGCCGCCCGCGCGCGGAAGTCCATGTCCGCGGCCTGGAACCGCCGGTAGGCGTCCATGGCCGCCTCGCCGCTCCTGCCGACCAGCTCGGGGCCGAGCAGGCCACGGAACCCTTCGCCGGAACGCCCGGTCACCTTGGCGTGGTAGGTCTCCAGGTTGCCCGCCTCGACGTAGAGCACCGACAGCGACTTGTCCAGATACATGTGCTCGTAGGTGTCGGCGCGGGCCTTGTCCAGCAGGTAGCGACTCTGGTCGCCCTGCATGCTGTTGCTGATCGCGCGGGCCCTGGCCAGCGTCAGCATCGAGTCGAACCCGGCGGTCTTGGCCTCCCGCAGCGCCTGCTCGTCCTGCGCCAGCACGTTCGACCCGAAGAGCAGCGCGACCGCGGTCGCCACCGTGGCGGCCAGCAGCGCCGGCCCGAACACCCGGCGGAACCGCCTGGCCAGGTAGACCTGCAGCACCAGCAGGCACCCGAGGGCGAGCAGCCCGGCCAGCACGACCGCGCCGCGCAGCAGCGGCACCGTCAGCGCCTTGTCGTCGTACGTACGCCGCACGATCGTGCCGTTCTCCAGCGTCAGGTTGTACGCCTGCGGCAGCAGCACCAGCCGCATCAGGTCGGTCGCCTGCCGGTGGAGCAGGACGACGTCGTCCGCCGGCGGGCCCGACGGGTGCGGTGACCGCTCGTCCAGCAGCAGCGCCTGCGCGGCCAGCCGCTCGTACTGGCCGAGCCCGTCCAGCACCGACTGCACGGTGCGCCGCTCGGCCTCGTTGTCGCCCGACAGCTCGAACGCCTTCAGCAGCGCCTGATTGGCCTCCGACCGGCGCCGCTCGTACCGGTCCACGGCCTGCTGCCGCTCCCGGTCGTACGCCTCGCCCATGACGAGGGCGTCGGCCACCTGGGCGTCCATGTCGCTGAGTGCCAGGTAGAGCCCGGCGGTGGCGACGACCTGCGGGCCGGCGTCGCGGCCGATCACCCGCAGCCCGTCGCCGACGGTCCAGGCGCCCGCCGCGAGCGCCGCGAACAGCAGGGCCAGCGCGGCGGCCGTCACGCCGGAGATGACGCGGATCCGTCCTGGGACGCCGCGCCGCGCCGGGGCGGGCGCGGGCCGCGTCTGCACGATCGTCACGGTGCTCCCTCCCTCAGGGTGATGACCGTCCAGGCGCCGACGTGGATCCGGTCGCCGGCGCCCACCCGGACCGGCACGTTCACCGTGAGCGGCCTGCCGTTCAGCTGAGTGCCGTTGGACGAGCCCGGATCCACCAGCAGCCACGAGCCGTCCGGCTGGGCCAGCAGCACGGCGTGCAGGTGGGAGACGCCGGGATCCTCCGGCGGCCCGGTCAGGTCGATCTCGGGCGCGAGGTTCCTGGCCCGGCTGCGCCGCCCGATGCGCACCTGCTCGCCGGACAGCGCGAACGACCGCTGGGGGCAGTACGGCGGGAACGCCACCGATCCGGCGTCCGGTCCGCCCTCGGCGATGACCTTCTCGTAGTACGCCCGGTCGGCCGCGGCGACGGCCTCCCACCGGACCCCCGTCACGTGGGCCGGGATCGGGGCCGGGGCGCCGGTGCCGGTGTAGTCGTGGCCGCACACCTCGCAGAAGTGCCCGGCGCGCGGCGTCCGGCAGACGGGGCAGCTCGCGGGCGCCGACTGTGGTGCGGGCTCACTCCTCGGCGGGGAAGCGGGGGCCAGCTGCGTGCCGCAGACGTCGCAGTAGTCGTCCGCGCCCGACGCGTGCCCCTGCGGACAGGTGGCCATCACCGGTCAGCTTCCTTCCTTGCGCAGCCGGCTGGTCCGCTCCGAGCCGGTGTCGAGCTCCAGCACGTCGGTCTTGTCGACCTTGTTGCGTAGCCGGGCCGTCCCCGTGACCGGGTCGACCTCGACCACTTTCTCCAGCAGGCGGGCGGTGTCCTCCCGGCCGGACTCGGCGGCGAGCTCGCGAGCCTTGGCCAGGCGGGCGGTGGCGGTGTCGACGTCGCCCATGGCGCGCGCGCCGAGCCCCTCCTGGATGAGCTCGTGCAGCTCGGCCTGGCCGGTGTAGTGGGCGACCTTCCGGTTGATCTGCGTGGACTGCGCCAGGTCGTCGGTCCACTGGGCCAGCACGTTGCCGCTGGCCACGACCTCCTGGGTGTCGGGGCGTACGAGCTTGACCCAGCCCGCCCTGATCTCCTGGCCGATCTGGCCCGGCGGCACCTCGACGCAGATGTGGTACTCGCGTTCCTCCGCGCCCCAGGAGCCGGTGGGGTAGTCGCCGGTGAGCGGGTTGACGTCGGTGCGCTTGCCGGTCAGGTCGAGCAGCGTGGGGGAGACCTGCTTGACGAACATCAGCCGAGCGGCCTGCGGCACCCACACCCGCAGCGACAGCTCGGCCACGGTCTTGCTCATCGACGCCTGCGTGAGCCGCCGGAAGTACTCCGGCAGGTCCCCCTGGTCGCGGACGTAGTCGAACGTGCCGAGCATCGCGTCGGCCACCTTGCGCAGCTCGGCAGGCACCCAGTCGGCGCCGATGCCCAGCGAGTCGCACACGAACGTGCCGCTCCACTCCCGCAGCACCGCGTCGAACTCCCCGGCGCGCTCGTTGTTCTGTCCGTCGGTCATCAGCAGCGCGTGCCGGATCGCCGACGGGCGGCTGGTCAGCAGGTGCCCGGCCAGCTTCAGCCACTCGCCGATGGCGGTGCCGCCGTGCGCGAGCAACTGGTTGACGGCCCGCTCGGCCTCGGCCCTGGTGGCCGGGCCGGCCGGGACCAGGCCGGTGTCGCCGCCGGGGAAAACGACCCTGGCCTGCCCCGTACCGGCCACCACGGCGAAGTGCACGCCGTCGCGCAGGGTCCGTACGGCCGTCACCGCCGCCTCCCTGGCCTCGCGGATCTTGGCGCCGCTCATCGAGCCTGACGTGTCAATGATGATCACCTCGGCCGCCTCGGCGGGCGCGGCCTGCGTGGTCGCCGTGCCGGTCGAGCCGATGGCGAGGACGGCGTGCACCTCGCGGCCGTCGAGCGGCAGGTACTTGTTCTGGTCGATGGTCAGCGTGAAAGCGGGCTGCTCAGCCATGCACTTCTCCTAAGGGGATCAAGGCGATCGTCACGTTGTCCTGGCCTCCCGCGTCCAGCGCGTGCCGGAGCAGCTCGCGGGCCATCTCGCTGGGGGTCCCGGAGGCCGGGAAGGCGTAGCCGGCCAGGTAGCGCCACAGGCCGTCGCTGCAGACCAGCAGCAGGCCGGGCTCGCGGGGGGCCAGCGTCCGCACGTGGGGGCGGACCTCGCCGGCGTCGGCGCCCAGCCAGGCGGTCAGCTCGCCGGTCTCCACCACGTCGTCCGCCGTCAGCGGCGTGGCCGCCGGGGAACTCCGTGGCAGCCAGTACGCGCGCGTGTCGCCCGCCCAGCTCACCGTGACCGTCCCGCCCTCCGCCACGGCGGCCACGTACGTGCAGGCCGGGGCGTCGTCCACCGAGGTCGCCAGCTTGGCCACGGCCCGGGCGGCCAGCTCGAACGCCTCCGCCTGCGACGCCCCTCTGGCCAGCGCGGCCGAGGCGGTCCCGGCTGCCGCCGCGGACGCCTCGTCGGCCCGCGGCGAGCTGCCCACACCGTCGCACACCACCGCCACCACGGCCCCGCCCGCCTCCAGCAGCGCCACCGCGTCCTCGTTGCGCGGACGGCGCAGGCCGCGGTCGGTCACCGCCGCCGCGCCGCCGCCGAGCACCGTCTCGGCGTGGTCGCGGCCCGTCGGCTGGCGCAGCCCGCACCGCTCGCAGTAGCCCTCCGCGTCCACGGCCGCCGCGCCGCAGGAGACGCAGGCCGGCGCCCCGAGGGCGTGACCGCACGCCTCGCAGTACGACTCGCCCGCCCGCACCGGCGCCTCGCAGACCGGACAGCCCGCCATCACAGCCACGTCCTCGGCCGTACGGCGTTGGCCTGGTCGATGAACGCGTGGCGTTCCTGGCGCGAGCCGGCGGCCCCCGCCAGCCTGCGGTAGATGCCCTCCAGCCGCCGGCGCAGCCCCGCCTCGGTGAACGGCGCCCCGCCCAGCAGCACGCCCTTCGGCGGCGGGTTCGACTCCAGCCAGGTCAGCGCGCCGCGCAGCACCTCGGCGACGAGCTGGTCGCGGCGGCGCTCGTCCAGGTCGCTCTGGGCGGCCACCCGTTCGGCGGCCTCCACCAGCTCCTCCGGGCGCAGCCCGCTCACGTCGGGCCGCCGCACCACCGAGACCGCCAGCGCCACCTGTGCCGCCACCCGGTAGACCGACGTGGCGGGCACCGCGTCCAGCACGTTCATCCGCCCCGCCCTGGCCAGCCCGAACGCCGCGCTCACGTAGGCACGGTCGGTACGCCAGACGAGGTCGTGCCAGAAGGCGGCCGGCTTGCCCGCGCACTCCAGCGCCAGCGCGAGAGCCAGCTTGGGCGCCAGCTCGCCGGGCAGCTCCGACACGCAGGCGTCGAACAGCGACACCGCGTCGTCGTGCCGGCGCGCGGCCAGCGCCTGCACCGCGCGGAACCAGGTGACCCGCCAGTCACCGGGCAGCTCCGCCTCCAGCGCGTCCAGCACGCCGGACGCCTCCGGCGCGCCCTCCTCGGCCAGCAGCCGGGCCCGTGTCAGCTTCGTCTCAGGGGTCTGCGGCAGCGCCGCGAGCTGCTCGATCAGCTTCCTGCCGTCGCGGCCCGCCAGACCGGCGAGCGCACCCGCCGCCGCGTCCGACGGATCCACCAGCGGCGCCGGCAGCGCGGCGGCCGCCACCACCGGGTCGAGCGGCCCGAACACGGCGCGCTCGTCCTCTGACAGCGCCGTGCCCACCGCCGTGCGCTCCGGCCCGAACAGCCCCGAGGACGCCGGGTACGGCACGCCGTCCTCGAGCGCGCTCACCTCCCGCAGCACCCCGACGAGCTGCTCCTCCATCTCCCACGCGCTCTGGAACCGGTCGGCCGGGGCCGGCGCGGTCGCCTTGCGCAGCAGCCGGGTGAACGACGGATGGCCGCAGTCCACCGGCAGCGGCGCGGCCACGCCGCCCTGCAGCGGGCTGAACCCGGGGATCGCCAGCACCGCGAGCGTCCTGGCCACGGTGTAGAGGTCGGACGCGACCGACGAGGGCCGGCTGCCCAGCTCGGGGGCGTGGTAGCCGGGCGTGACCCACGACGACCCCACCGGCGAGCCGATCGGCTGCACGGCGCCCATGTCGATGAGCCTGAGCCGCCTGCCGACCCTGATCACGTTGGCCGGTTTGAGGTCGCAGTAGACCAGGCCGTGTTCGTGCAGGTAGGCGAAGGCCTGGAGGATCTCCCGGCCGTACACGAGTGTCTCGCGCAGCGGGAGCGGGCCCTGGCGGCGCAGGTCGTGCAGTGACTGGCCGCCGACGTACTCCATGACGATGTAGCCGAGCCCGGCAGAGCGCTCGAAGTTGAAGATCTTGACGATGTTGGGGTGGTCGACCGCCGTCAGGAACTTCCGCTCGGCCTCCGCCGCCGCCAGCGCCTCGGCGTCCATCGTGTTGAGCAGGCCCTTGAGCACGACCCAGCGGCCGTCGAGGTTCTCGTCGGCGGCGAGGTAGACCCAGCCCAGCCCGCCGTGCGCCAGACAGCCCAGCACGCGGTACTGCCCGCCCACCAGGTCGCCCTTCTTCAGCTTCGGGCTGAAGGAGAAACGCGTACGGCAGTGCGAGCAGAATCCCTCCGTCAGCCCGGGACGCCCGTCGCGGGAGCGCCCCACCGGCTGCCCGCAGTCGGGGTTCGCACAGAACCGCTTGGACTCCGGCACCTCCGGGTCGGGCAGCACCGCACCGGCCGGGTCGCGCTCCGGCACCGACGGCAGGTCCGCGACGGTGGCCGGCACGCCCGCCCGCGACCGCCCGCTGCCCGACGGCGAGCTCGGCGGCCTGCTCACCGGCCGCGTCTCCACGGGGGCCGGCTCCGACGCCGGCGCCGGCAACGGCGGCGCGCTCGCCGCCAGGCCGCACAGGTCGCAGTAGCCCTCCTCGATCGTCCCGGTGCAGCCGGGCTGCGCGCAGCGGGTCATCCTGGCCTCCGTGTGTCTCCGTGTAACGCGCGCCGGTAGTCCTCGACGGCCGCGGCCGCCCTCGTCAGGTCGCAGGGGGCGGTCCACAGCAGCGTGCGCGCCCGCTCGTACAGCCGGACGGCGTCCGGGTCCTCGGCCAGGCCCTTGCGCGCCGCCGTCATCTGGAAGGCGCCGAGCCGGCCGCGTAACTCGTCGCGCCGGCCGACCAGCCCGTACAGCGCCTTGGCGGTGGTCCGCGCCTGCTCGGCGGCCGTGCGGATCTCGTCCTCCAGCGCCGACAGCCGCCTGGCCCGCCGCACCCACGGCTCGGCCGAGACGTCCAGGACTTGCAGGCCGGCGGCCAGCGCGTCGGCGCGGCCGCGCGGCAGGGCCTGCGGCGGCAGGGCGATCTTGACGACGACCGCGCCGTGGGCCAGCCGGGCCTCGCTCTCGGCAGAGCGCACGTCGTCGAGCGCGGCCGTCAGGTTCTCCCGCCGCCGGGCGTACTCGGCCCTGACCGTGACCGCCAGCTCCAGCTCCGCCCGCGTGTCGGCCAGCAGCTTCGCCAGCCGGTCGAGGTCCTGCGCGACGGCCGCGCCGAGGGGATCCTGCACCACCGCCGTGCGCAGCCGGGCCGGCTCCCGCGCGTCCACGCCGGCCTGCTCGCCCAGCTCGCCCTCCAGCTCGCGGATCCGGCGCAGGTCGGCCTCGGCGGCGTCGAGGCGGGGGAGCACGGCGTTCCACACCGCGTCGATGTCGTTGAGCGCGGAGGTGACCTCCTGGAACGCGGCGTCCATCCGGCTCACGGCCGCGTCGAGGGTCAGCCGCTCGTCCGCCTGCGGCAGCAACGAACGCCGCTCGACCGGCTGCGTGGCCGCCCGCAGCACCACCGACGGGCCGGACAGCAGCTCCGTCAGGCGCGCGAGCCGCTCGGCGCCCATCCTGCCGCGCTCGCCCCGCACCCGCTCCGCCTCCCGCAGCACGGCGCGATAGGCGTCGTGCAGCGACCACAGAACGGCCAGCGACTGCTGCGCCCCGGCCCACCGCCGTTCGGTCGCCCCCCGCAGGGCGGCGCCCTTCAACAGCCGGTACGTCGTATGGGATTCGAGGTCGAGCAGGTCGTCGGAGATGCGGTCACGCTCGTCGGCGCGGGCGCGCAGCGCGTGCTCCGCGGCCTCCCTGCTCATCGGCGGTCCCAGGCTGATCACGCTCCCGTGCGAGCGGGCCCCCTGACCGGTCGGCGGGGGGACCCTGACTTGTCCCTGATTCAACCCCGGCCCGCCTGCAATCCGCTTAAAAGATCTCATAGCGTTCAGAGGTATGGGACGCATTCTTCTGATCATCGTGGCCGTCGTGGCCGCGCTCGCACTCGTCGGGCCCCTCGTGGGCTTCATGCTCACGCTGCTCAAGTGGGGGCTCATCATCGGTCTCGTGGCGCTCGGCGTCGTGTTCGTGTCGAAGTGGGCCACGCGGACATAGCGTCATGAGGCAACGCCAGTCATAGTTGGGTGATGGAGTCGCGGCCCGCGGTCGACGATGCCGCGCTCGGGCGCGAGGCGATGGCCGTGCTCGAGGCGAACTGGACGGGCTCTGGCACCGTGCCCGCGCCAGGGCTCTACCCGCACCAATGGAGCTGGGATTCGGCGTTCGTCGTCATCGGTCTGGCCCGCCATCGCCCCGACCGGGCCCAGGACGAGCTGCTCAGCCTGCTGCGCGGGCAGTGGGCGACCGGAATGGTGCCGCACATCGTCTTCCACACCCGCGAGGCGTACTTCCCCGGGCCCTCCGTGTGGCGCTCGCAGGAGCACGACGCCGCGCCGCGGGTGCTCACCTCCGGGCTCACCGCGCCGCCGCTGCACGGCCTCGCGCTGTGGTGGCTCTACCGCTACACCGGCGACACGGCGTTCGTCCGGCGGGCGTACCCGGCGCTGGCCGCCCAGCACGACTACCTCGCCGCCACGCGCGACCTCGGCGGCGCCGGCCTGGCCGCGATCGTCCACCCGTGGGAGTCCGGCATGGACGACAGCCCCGCCTGGGACGACGCCCTCGCCGCGCTCCCCGTCGTCGGGTACGGCCAGCGCGGCGTCGAGATGGCCGAACGCCACCCCGCCAGCGACCACGACCGCTACGTCTGGCTCGCCCTGCGCTACCGGGACGCCCGATACAGCCCCGAATACCTGCGCGACGAGCACCCGTTCGCGATCGAGGACCCGCTGTTCAACGGGATCTGGCTGGCCTCCTGCCAGGCCATGGCCGAGCTGGCCCCGCTGGCCGGCGCCGACCCCGCCCCGCACGCCGAACGGGCCGAGCGCATCCGGCGGGCGCTGGTCGAGCGCCTGTGGGACGGCTGCTTCTACGCCAGGGACCTGCGCGCCGACCGGCTCATCAGGGTGGGCACCGTCGGCTCGTTCGGCCCCCTGCTCGACCCCGGGCTGCCGCACGAGCACGTACGCGCCGCCGTGGAGATCCTGGAGTCGGCCAGGTTCATGGGGGCGACCGGCTACCCGGTGCCGAGCTGCGAGATCCGCGCCCCCCAGTTCGACCGCACCCGCTACTGGCGCGGCCCCTCCTGGGTGAACACCAACTGGCTGCTGCGCCGGGCCGCCGCCGTGCACTCTCTCGACCAGCTCGCCCGCCAGCTCACCAACGGCACCCTGCGGCTGGTCCGGCAGGCCGGTTTCCGGGAGTGTTTCGACCCCTTCGACGGCAGCGGGCGCGGCTGCCGCGATTTCTCCTGGAGCGCGGCTCTCACCCTCGATCTGCTCGCCGATACCGTGGTGGAATGAGTCTTTTCCGCCGCCTGCCCGCTGAGGTGCGCAAATCGCTGAAGACCGAACGCGGGGAGCGGGTGCTGACGTTCGCCGGCGCCGAGAACGGCCACGTGGTGGCCACGAACCTGGCCCTCCACCTGTCCGACGGCACGCGGGTGCCGTACGAGGAGATCGACAAGGCGTCGTGGGACGAGGACGGCGTGCGCGTCCTCACCACCGACGGCCTCTGGCACGTCGAACGGATCGCCGAGCCGCGCATGCTGCCGGAGACCGTACGCGAGCGGGTCAACGCGACGATCGTGGTGAACAAGCACGTGAGCCTGCCCGGCAGGGGCGGCGTGCGGCTGGTGGCGCGGCGGCCGCCCGGCGGCGAGGTGCTCGGCTGGACGTTCGTCTTCGACGACGGCCTCGACCCCGACGACCCCGGCCTGCGCGCCCAGGCCGAACAGGTCCTGGAGGGCGTACGCCGCAGCATGGGCGTCTGAGTCGCGCTCAGCGGTGGTGCGTCGAGACAGCAGGCGCGGCGAGGCATGGGGCGTGCGGCCCCATGCCTCGTTCGCCGTCAGTACGGGATGCCGCTCTCGCGGGCCTTCTTGTCCGCGAGGTCCTCGTCGGGCCAGCCGGTGCCGGTGTCGTGCTCATGAGATCCGAGGAACGGGATGCGCTGCTGCAGCGTGTCACCCATCTTCGTGCGGGCCATCCCCGCCAGCTTCGACGCCTGCGCGCCCATCACCCCGGCCATCTCCTGCACCCGCGGGTTGTCGGCGACGCGCTGGGCCGACCGCCTGATCTGCTCGTACCGTTCGCGTCCGGCGCGGCTGCCGAGCACATAGCCGACCGCCATACCAACAGCGAATGTCATTCGATAACGCATATTGCACCTCCGCTGTCTCCGGGCCTACCCCGCTCACGATGCGACACGCACTCCAGGAGTGCGCTAATCTATTCCTGCGCGCCACGCAGGGGCCACAAGGCCCCGGCGAAGTGCGCAAACGATCGATCCCGCGTAGCTCAACGGCAGAGCAGCCGGCTGTTAACCGGCAGGTTATAGGTTCGAGTCCTATCGCGGGAGCTCAAGATCACAGCTCAGGCCCCTGTCCTAGATCAAGGACGAGGGGCCTGAGTCGTTCCGGGAGCCACTACCCGGTCTCGTCTCCGTCGCCGAAGACATCGTCCATGGCCTCAGCTCCACGAGCGATGACCGGCCTGTTCTCCGTCATGGTCGGGGTCGTGGAACGTCAAGCAACGTTGAGGTCAAGGGCGGCGGGTCTGTCCGGGTTTCACGCTATGTAGCGTGCTCATCACATGATTTCGGGATTTCCGGGACAACGCGGGGTGTGGCAGGGAAAGATGAGGGCGCCGGTTCTTCGTGGGCCGGAGCCGCGGGAATGTCGTGATGGTGGCGAGGAGAGGGCGCCGCCAGCCAGGACGTGTCGCCGACCCGGAATCGGCGGGGCGATCCGATGACGGAGAAGTGCTGGTTGCCGCGTGCCTACCTGGATCAGGTCCCTGCGTCCCTTCGAGATGCCCACCGCCCACGCGGTGGCCGAGCGCACCACCGAACTCCGCGAGGCGGAGCGCTTCATCAGGCTCTTCCACGCCGAGAACCCCTCCGTTGGAGGACTGCACGCCCGCCTGCGCGACATCGCCAGGGACATTGCCCGCTACGGGACATACACCCATACCTACGAGGAGCTCGAGTTCGGCGCCCGCGTGGCCTGGCGCAACAGCAGCCGGTGCATCGGCCGGCTGTACTGGCGTTCGCTGAGGGTCCGCGACCGGCGGCAGGTGAGCGCGGCCGAGGGCGTGGCCCTGGAATGCGTGGCCCACCTGCGCGAGGCCACCGGAACGGGCAAGATCCGGCCCACGATCACCGTCATGGCGCCGGACGCCCCGTCCCTGCCCGCCCCGCGCATCCTGAACGACCAGCTCATCCGCTACGCCGGATACCGCACCGAGGAGGGCGTCGTGGGCGACCCGCGCAACGTCGAGCTCACCGAGACCGCCCGGGCGATGGGGTGGCGCGGCAGGGGCGGCCGGTTCGACGTGCTGCCCGTCATCATCCAGCCGGCCCTCGGTGAGCCGTTGCTGTGCCACCTGCCGGGCGACGCCGTCCTGGAGGTGCCGCTGACGCACCCGGAGTACGCGTGGTTCGAGGAGCTAGGGCTGCGCTGGCACGCCGTTCCGGCTATTTCGGATATGTGCCTGGAGATCGGTGGCATCTGCTACCCCTGCGCGCCCTTCAACGGCTGGTACATGGGCACCGAGATCGGCGCCCGCAACCTCGCCGACATGGACCGTTACGACCAGCTCAGAACGGTGGCGCAGCGGCTCGGCCTGGACGCCTCCACCGAGCGCACGCTCTGGCGCGACCACGCCCTGGTCGAGCTGAACGTGGCCGTGCTGCACTCGTTCGAGCAGGCGGGGGTCACGATCACCGACCACCACACCGAGTCGCGCCGCTTCCTCGCCCACCTGTCGAAGGAGGAGAAGGCCGGGCGGGTGTGCCCGGCGGACTGGTCGTGGATCGTGCCACCCCTGTCGGGCGGCGCCACGCCCGTCTTCCACCGCTACTACGACACCCGCGTACTGAGCCCCAACTTCGTCCACCGCCATTAGCCGCTCGCGCGGGGGCGGCCCGCCCAGGTCGCGGACGTCGTGGCAGCCGTCCCACGCGGCTCCCGGGCCAAGGGGTCACCGTGTCCTTGCCTTCCCGGGCTAGAACATGATTCGGTTGACGGTATGGCGGAACTCGTGCTTTCGACGCTCGACCAGGGCGTGCTCACGCTGACCTTCAACCGTCCCGAGACCCTCAACGCCTGGACCGGCGCGATGGGGCGGCGCTACTTCGACCTCCTGGCCGAGGCCGAGGGCGACCCCGCGGTGCGGGCGGTGGTGGTGACCGGCGCGGGCAAGGGGTTCTGCTCCGGCGCCGACTTCAAGACCCTCACCGCCATCCAGTCCGGCTCGTACGAGGAGGTCCCCGACCCGCGGCCGAACACGTTCCCCACGACCATCGGCAAGCCGATCATCGCCGCCGTCAACGGCGCCTGCGCCGGCCTGGGCCTGGTGCACGCCCTCATGTGCGACCTCGTCTTCACGGCCGAGGAGGCCAAGTGGACGACGGCCTTCGCGCGCCGGGGCCTGATCGCCGAGTACGGGCTGTCCTGGGTGCTGCCCCGCCTCGTGGGCCCGCAGCGGGCCATGGACGTGCTGCTGTCGGGCCGGACGTTCACCGGGCGGGAGGCGTACGAGATGGGTCTGGCCAACCGGGCCGTGCCGGGGGAGTCACTGCTCGCGCGGGCGCAGGAGTACGCCGGGGAGCTGGCCGTGCACAGCTCCCCGGCGTCGATGGCGGTGATCAAGCGGCAGGTCTGGCACGACTGGGACGTCACCCTCGAAGAGTCGGCCAAGGCGGCCACCCAGGAGATGGCCGCGTCGTTCAAGCGGCCGGACTTCCAGGAGGGCGTCGCCAGCTTCCTGGAGCGCCGCCCGCCGAACTTCCCGCCCCGGTAGCCGGGTCAGACCACCTCGACGCGGCGGGCGCCCGCCGCCGGGGTGGCGGGCAGGAAGCGCGGGGCGCGGAAGCCCCGTTCCTCGTACGCCTTCGACACCGATTCCTTGACGCCGTCGAGGCGGTCGACCGGCACCAGCGCGATGGCCGAGCCGCCGAAGCCGCCGCCGGTCATCCGCGCGCCCCGCGCCCCGCCCCTGATCGCCGCCTCCACCGCCACGTCGAGCTCGGGGGCGGAGACCTCGTACTGGTCGCGCAGCGACAGGTGGGAGGCGTTGAGCAGGGCGCCGATCTCGGTGACGGCGCCCGCCCGCAGCAGGCCGATGAGGGCCTCGACGCGGTGGTTCTCGGTGACGACGTGCATGACGCGCTTGCGCTCGTCGCCCTGGAGCCGGTCCAGTGCCGCCGCCAGGTCGGTGACGTCGCGCAGGGCGGCGACGCCGAGCTTGCGGGCGGCCGACTCGCACTCGGCGCGGCGCTTGGCGTACTCGCCGCCCGCGTGCTCGTGGTGCACCTGCGTGTCGATGATCAGCATGCTCAGGCCGTGGGCGGCCAGGTCGAGCGAGATCGTACGGGAGGCGAGCGAGCGGCAGTCGAGGAAGAGCGCGTGGCCCTCCTCGCACAGCGCCGAGGCGGCCTGGTCCATGATGCCGCAGGGCATGCCGACGAAGTCGTTCTCGGCCTTCTGGCTGAGCAGGGCGAGCTCCATGGGCGTCCTGCCGAGGTCGAGCGCGTCGTTGAGCGCCGAGGCGACGGCCACTTCGAGGGCGGCGCTGGAGCTGAGGCCGGCGCCCTGCGGCACGTCGCCGTCGACGGCGATGTCGGCGCCCGCGACGTCGTCACCCATCATGTCGAGCACGCCGACGACGTAACGCGTCCAGCCGGTCGACTGGTCGTGGCTGGTGAAGGTGGCCGGCTCGCCGGGGGACTGCAGGGACAGGACCCGGATGACGCCGTCGCTGCGCGGGGTGACGGCCGCCGTGACGCCCCACGGCACCGCGAACGGCAGCACGAAGCCGTCGTTGTAGTCGGTGTGCTCGCCGATGAGGTTGACCCTGCCGGGTGCGTGCCAGACGGTCTGGGGCGACCCGGCGTAGGCTTCACGAAAAGCTTCAACAACGCGCATAACCCAACACTCCTCAACAGGGACCCGTCCGTAGACTAGCGCCATGGAGGAGCTCCTGGATCCAGGGCTCGGGCGGGTCCGGGTGTTCCTGATGCACGACGACAACAAGCCGCGCAAGCTCAAGTACAACCTGGGGCATCGCAGGCTGCTGACGTTCGGTGGCGCGTACTCCAACCACATCAGGGCCGTCGCCGAGGCAGGGGCGCGCCACGGCATCGAGACCGTCGGCGTCATCCGCGGCGAGGAGCACCTGCCGCTCAACCCGGTGCTCGCCCGCGCGGCGGCCTGCGGCATGACGCTGACCTACCTCGACCGGGCCGCCTACCGCCGCAAGCACACCGAGGAGGTGCGGGCCGCGCTGCGCGCCCGCTGGGGCGCCGACATCGCGATCCTGCCCGAGGGCGGGAGCAACGCCGCCGCCGTGCGCGGCTGCGCCGAGCTGCCGGGGGAGATCCCGATCGGGTACGACGTCGTCTGCTGCCCGGTCGGCACCGGCGGGACGCTGGCCGGCATCGCGGCCGGGCTGCCGGAGGGCAGACGGGCCCTCGGCTTCGCGGTGCTGAAGGGAGCCGGGTTCCTGGAGGGCGAGGTGGCCAGGCTGCAGCGGGAGGCGTACGGGCGTACGTGGTCGAACTGGGCGGTCAACCTGGACTACCACTTCGGCGGCTACGCCAAGTCGACACCGGCCTTGGACGCATTTATCGCGAAATATCGTGTGGAAGGGGTGTATGTGGCGAAGATGCTCTACGGCATCGTCGACCTCGCCCGCCGCGGCGCCTTCGCTCCCGGCACGCGCGTCGTCGCCGTGGTCACCGGTCAGCCCTCGACCCCGGTCGACGTGTGCGCCGCGCCCACCGGCTTCGACTCCGGCGAGCCCCGCTGACGCAGGTAGATCGACAGCACCACCATCGACAGCACGGCCAGCATCTCCGACTGCCAGTTCTGCAGGCTGCGGTTCCAGAACTCCGCGGAGGTCACGTACGTCCCCCACGAGACCGGGTCGCGCAGGTCGATCAGCCGCTCCGAGTTGTACGCCGCCTGCCCCGCGACCGACTGCGCCAGCCACGACAGCAGGAAGATCGTCCCCATCACGAGCCCCAGCGAGTTGCTGAACAACCACAGCCGCGGCCCCTTGACCCGCGCCCACTTCGGGGAGTCGTCGTCGGCGTAACGCCCGATCTGCTGGCGTTCGTCGGACTCGGCCCCCGCGGCGTGCGGCTCCTTCGACTCCGGCGAGCCCTTCTGCACCAGCCAGACGGTGAGCATGATGAACAGGAAGAACTGCAGGTACTCCGACTGCCAGTTCTCCGCCACGTCGACCGCGTACGACGACGAGGCCACGTACGCGAAGAACGAGATCGGCGTCAGCCCCTGCGCCAGCTGCTGGTCGTTGTACTCGTGCAGGCCCGCCACCGCCTGGCCGCCCACGGTCAGCAGGAACAGCACCAGGAACGCCACCGACAGGGAGTTCTCCCTGAGCCATCTCACAGCCTCGACCATCCCATCGCGAAGAAGCACGCCAGCCCCGCCACGATCACCAGCAGGGTCAGCGTGAACATCACCCGCATCAGTCCTCCACCTCGCAGTCGTAAGGGAGGTCGCGCACCGGCGTGCAGCCTGCAGCCCTGATCCGCCAGCCGTCGCCGAAGCGGTGCAGGAAGAGCGTGTCGCCGGCCAGCCGCACCTGCGCGTCCTCGCCCCACACGCTCACCTCGGTGACCCGGCCGCCGGGGCCGAAGCGCAACTCGCGCAGCGCGTCGGCGCAGCTCTGGCCGGGGTCGGGAAGTTCCTCTGCGGACTCGGGCGCGAGCATCGCGCACGCGGCCTGGGTCTGGCCCGCGGAGAGTGCCGCGTGGAAACGTTCGGCGGCCCGCGCGGGGGATCCGGTGTCGGGGGCGCAGCCGGTGACGGCGAGTGCCGACGCCAGCACGATGAGCGGCAACCTCATGGGGGCGTGCTACCCACTTGCCCCCCATGCATGCCGCACCGCGGTACGGGCGGCGGGACCCTCAGCCGAGTTGGTCGAGCACGGGAGACACCAGCGCGTTCAGCTCGCGGACCAGCACCGTGACCGCGCGGTGGGCGCTCTGCTCGACCTCCTCGTGCGGGCCCTCCGGCTCCGGCGGCAGGTCGTCGAGCGGCAGCGGCGCCTCGACCAGCAGCGACGCGCGCAGGAACGGGCTGCGCGCGAGGTCCTGCTGGGTGGGCTCGACGTACTGGCCGAAGGTCTCCTGCCAGCCCAGCCAGCCGCGGTCGCGCCACCAGGTGCGCGAGCGGCGCAGCTCGTCGGGCAGCGGCGAGACGATGCGGACGCGGGCGTAGAGCGTGCCGTCCCAGGTGTTGCGGTGGCAGGTCGCCTCCAGGACGCGGCGGTCCCACCGGATCAGGCCCGGGTCCAGCGACGGTGGCGTGGCCAGCCGCCAGGCCGCGCAGGCGAACCGCACCGGCGCGATGTCGCCCCACTCGAACTCGTCGAGCTTCTTGCGTACGTGTACGGCGTAGCGCCCGTCACGATCCCTGTCGAACTCCTGGTCGATCCAGAACGCCTTGCCCATGCCCCCTACGCTACGGCGCTCTCGCCCCTGGCCGGGGCAGGTCCGGAGATCTCAGAATGCCCTGTGACAGGCGTCTCATATATGTAGCTTCTTCACATTGATCTATGACTTTGGGGTGAGGAATGGCGTCAGAACAGCTCGACGCGGCCATGGACCACTGGAAGGCGGGAGAGCTCGACGCGGCCGCCGCGCTGTTCCGGCAGATCGCGGCCACCGGCGACCCGGAAGCGTCCCACCTGCTGGCCGGGCTGCTGCAGGAGAGCGGGGACCTGGACGGCGCCGAGGCGGCGCACCGCTCGGTGATCCAGTCGGGCGACCCGGTGTTCGGGCAGCGTTCCGCCATGGCCATGGGGATGCTGTTCATCCAGGCCAAGGAGTGGCCCGCCGCGCACCGGGTGCTCTCGATCGCCTCTGACGGCGCCGACTTCGAGGTGGCCGCGCTGGCCGACACGGCGCTGGTGCTGGTGTGCACCCAGCTGGGCGACACGCCGGGCGCGCAGGCGGCGCTGGAACGGGCCCGCAGGTGCCACAGCCCGTCCGTGGCGGAGCTGGCCGCACGGCTGGAGGTGCCCCGCTTCCCCGACGACCCGGTCCCGGCCCGCGACCTTTACGACACCGCCGAGGACGAGGACGACCTGCGGGCCCTGCTGACGTGCGGCGACCCCGAGGTGGTGTCGCTGGCCGCCCTCCGGCTCCACGGCATGTACGCCGAGCAGGCCCGCTTCGCCGCGGCCCGCGAGGTGTGCGAGCACGCCGTCGCCGTCGGCCACCCCGATCACCGGGCCATGGCCTACCGGCTGCTCGGCGCGGCGCTGGACGAGCTCGGCGAGCACGCCGAGTCGGCCGCCGCCTACCGGGTGGCCGCCGAGGACCCGAGGCCGGAGATCCGGCTGCCCGCGCTCATCGGGCTGGCCGAGGTGTCCGCGCGGCTCGGCGAGGACGCCGAGGCCAAGGCTCTGCTGCGCCGGGTGGTCGCCAGCGGCCACCCGGCGCACGCCGTGCACGCCTGGGCCTGCCTGGCCAGGACGCACGCCGAGGCCGGTGAGACGGACGCCACGCTGGCCTCGGTCTGGGCGGTGCTGGAGGAGGGCGAGCACACGTGGGCGCCGGCCTGCGTCGGCCTGCTCGGACAGCTGCTGGACCGGGACCCGGACGCCCGCGACGAGATCGCGGAGCTGGCCGTGCTCGCCTCCCGGCACCCCGACCGCGACGCCGCGTTCCAGGGCGCGCTGCTGCTGGAGCACGACGCCCTCCATCCGCCGCCCGACGGGCCGGTCGAGGAGCGGGCGCTGCGTGACATCGACGCCGGCCTCCACCGACTCGGGGCCGGTGACGTGGCGGAGGCCAGGCGGTTGCTGCGCCGGGCCGCAGACGCCGGCGCGGCCGTCCAGTCGCCGCGGGCCATGGTGGCGCTGGCCGAGCTGGAGCTCGGCGCGGGGGACCGGGAGCAGGCCGACGAGCTGCTGACGTACGTGGCCGAGGGCGACGACCCGGTGCGGGGCTTCCACGCGGCCTTCCTGCTGCACCTGCTGCGCGAGCCGCACCCCGTGCTGGAGGCGCTGCTCGACCGCCGGCGGCTGGGCCGGGAGGAGGGGCTGGCCCGGCTGCGGGCGGTCGCGGAGCACCACGACGCGGCGGTCTCCGCGATCGGGGCCGCCGTGTACGGGCACGCGCTGGCCGCGGCCGGGTCCGACCTCCCGGTGGCGGTCGCGATGCTCCGGTCGGCGGCGGCCGGCGGGGACCCGCTGGCGCTGTCGTACACGGCGGTGGTCTGCAGGCGCGTGCCCGGCGAGGGGGCCAGGCTGCTGCGGCGGGCCAGGACGGGCGGGCATCCGGTGCTGGCGCACTGGGTGGCCTGCCTCGACGGCGTCGCCGTGCCGGAGACGCGGCGCCCGGAGGGCGGGCGGCGGTCCGCCGGCGAGGCACCCGCCACGCTGCTCGCGATGCACCTGGGCGAGCTGGCCGCGGGCAACGGTGACTTCCCCGAGGCCCTCACCTGGTACCAGCGGGTCATCGACGCGGGCGGCGAGCACGCGGGGCCGGCGGCGGCGCACCTCGGCGCGTTGTGCCACCGGCTGGGGGACCGGGACGGCGCACTGCGCTTCTACGCGCTGGCGCTCGGGCTCACCGAGCAGGAGGACCTGGTGGCCGAGGCCGCCTGCCGCCTGGGCGAGATCCGGTACGAACGCGGCGATCTGGAGCCGGCCAGGCGGCTGCTGGAACGGGCGGTCGCGACCGGCCACCCGGTGTACGCCCACGAGGCCAGAGCCCTGCTGGCCAGAATCCGGTGAACGGAGGGTTGCCGATAATTAAATGACCAAATAGTCTCATCTAGTCAAACAAATGAGAGGTGAGACGTATGGTCAGGGCCGGGCGTCCGCCGCAGGATCCGGCGCGCCAGCGCGAACGCGCGCACCGCATCCTCGACGCCGTGGGCGAGCTGGTGCTGCGCTGGGGCTACGACAAGACCACGATCGACGACGTGGCCAAGCGCGCCGGCGTCGCCAAGGGCACCATCTACCTGCACTGGAGGACCCGCGACGACATCTTCGCCGCGCTGCTGCGCCGTGAGCGGCTGCTCATGCTGGCCGAGGTGCGCGAGAAGGCGCCGGCCACGCTGGGCGAGCTGTTCGGCGAGTTCGCCCGGGCGCTGCTGCGCCGGCCGCTGCTCCAGGCGGTGTTGTCGGGCGACTCCGAGGTGCTCGGCAAGCTGACCCGGCGCAAGTGGCGCGGCGGGCTGCCGCTCGGCGGGGCGTTCGCCGCGTACCTGGCCGAGCTGGTCGAGCACGGCGCGGTGCGCGAGGACCCGGGCGACCATGTGGTGGTCGTCACCTCGATCGTCCACGGGTTCCTCTTCCTGCCCGACGGCATGCCGGAAGAAGTCAGGCCGTCCGGCGACCGGCTGGCGGAGCTGGTGGCCGACACCATCGAGCGGGCGCTGACCACGGGCCGGCCCCTCTCCCGCGACGCCCGGGACGCCGTCGCCCGCGCCACCCTCGGCTTCCTCGACGCCATGGAGGAGACCGCCCACGACAAGCTGGCCGCCTCTCTCGGCGCCAAGGAGGTCGTGCGATGAAGGCCGTGCTCCCGCTGGACGACGCCGCGGCCGACCTCGCGACCGTCGGTGGCAAAGGAGCCTCACTGGCCCGGCTGACCAGGGCCGGGCTGCCGGTTCCGCGCGGCTTCCACGTCACGACGGACGCCTACCGTTCGTTCGTGGCCGGGTTCCGTGACGAGATC
The DNA here is from genome assembly GCF_004348995.1 of Nonomuraea terrae. GTDB lineage: Bacteria > Actinomycetota > Actinomycetes > Streptosporangiales > Streptosporangiaceae > Nonomuraea > Nonomuraea terrae. Next base: position 104,785 of record NZ_SMKQ01000004.1, on the reverse strand, counting down.
CTGCGCGCCGCCGCCTCCGGCCTTCCTGAGCGCATTCCCGGGCTGTTCGCCGCGCGCGACCTGCCCGCCGACCTCGCCGCCGAGATCCAGGCCGCGTACGCCGCGCTCGGCCCGGACGTGCCCGTGGCGGTGCGCTCGTCCGCCACTGCCGAGGACCTGCCCGGCATGTCCTTCGCCGGGCAGCAGGACACCTACCTCAACGTCAGAGGAGACGGCCTGCTCGACGCGGTGCGGCGCTGCTGGGCCTCACTGTGGAACGCCCGCGCCATCGCCTACCGCGACAGGAACGGCGTGCCGCACGACGACGTGGCGCTGGCCGTGGTCGTCCAGGAGCTGGTGGACGCCGACGCGGCCGGCGTCATGTTCACCGCCGACCCGGTCAGTGGCGCCCGCGACAGGATCGTGATCAACGCGTCGTGGGGGCTCGGCGAGTCGGTCGTCGGCGGCCACGTCACCCCCGACACGGTCGTGGTGTCGGGCGGCGCGGTCGTCGAGGCGCGTACCGGCGACAAGACGGTCATGACCGTGCGGACCGCCGGCGGCACCGGGGAGCGGCCCGTCCCCGCCGGGCTGCGCGGCGCGCCGGTGCTCGACGACGCCCAGGCCGTCGAGCTGGCCCGCGTCGGCGCACGCGTCCAGGAGCTGTACGGCACGCCGATGGACATCGAGTGGACCCGCCGCGACGGCGCCTTCGCGCTCGTCCAGGCCCGGCCCGTCACCGCCCTCGAACCGCAGGCCGAGGAGTGGAACGACAGCCTCAAGGGCGACCACCTGTGGAGCGCCGGCAACCTCGGCGAGGCCATCCCCGGCGTGATGACGCCGCTCACGTGGTCGTTCGTGCGCGTCTTCATCGGCGAGGCCATGTCCTCCTCGACGCTGCCCGGCGTCGACCTGGTCGGCAACATCGGCGGCCGCTTCTACATGAACCTCAGCGCCGTCTACACCATCGCCGGCGCGGTCGGCATGCGCAGCAGGATCGGCGCGATCGAGCAGGTCTTCGGCAAGCTGCCGCCCGGCCTCGACGTGCCGCGGGTGGACCTGACCCGTCTGCAGGTCATCAGGCGCGTGACGCCCGTGGCCGTCCGCATGCTGCGCCGCGTCCGACGCCACGCCAAGGGCCTGCACGCCTTCCTGGCCACCGCCCGGCAGACCTTCGAGGACGTGCGCGGGCGCGTCGCGGCCGCCGGCTCCGCCCCCGAGCTGGCCGAATTGTGCGAACGGGAGCTGCTGCCGTACCTCGTCACCGCGAGCCGCATGCTGGAGGCCGCGGGGCGCCAGGGCGGCTCCACCCTGGTCTTCACCCGCGACCGGCTTCGCCGGCTGGTGGGCGACATCGACGCCGAGGCGATGCTGACCGGCGTCAACGGCGACGGCGAGCTGGCCAGCCTGGGGCCGGTGATGGGTCTGGCCCGGCTGTCCCGCGGCGAGATCACCAGGGACGAGTTCGCCCGCGCGTACGGTCACCGCGGCCCGCACGAGTTCGAGGTGTCGATCCCGCGGCCCGGCGAGGACCTGGCATGGATCGACGCCCAGCTCGCGGGCCTGCGCGACATCACGGCCGGCACCGAGGCGCTGCTCGAACGCCAGCGCCGGGCCCGCGAGGAGGCGTGGGCCCGCTTCGCGCGGCGTCACCCCCGCAAGGAGGCGAGGATGCGCGCCCGCGTCCGGCGCTGGAACGCGGTGGTGCGCGACCGGGAGCAGGCGCGCTCCGAGGTCGTCCGGGCGTTCTGGGCGTTGCGGGCGTTCGCCGTGCGGGCGGGCGAGCTGACCGGCCGCGGCGACGACGTCTTCCACCTGTACGTGGAGGAGCTGCTCGCGCTGCTGCGCGGCGACGCGGGCGTGCTGGAGAAGGTGCCGGCCCGGCGGGCGGCGTACGAGCGGTACGCCGCCCTGCCGCCGTACCCGACGCTGATCGTCGGCCGCTTCGACCCGGTGCGCTGGGCGGCCGACCCCGACCGGCGCTCCGACCTCTACGACGCGCGCGGCTCCCGCGTGCCGGTGAGCGACACCGTGACCGGCTTCCCGGGCGCGCCCGGCGTGGTGGAGGGCGTCGCCCGGGTGATCTCCGGCCCGGAGGAGGGCGAACGACTCAAGCCCGGCGAGATCCTGGTGACCACGCTGACGAACGTCGGGTGGACGCCACTGTTCCCGCGGGCCGCGGCCGTCGTGACCGATCTGGGCGCGCCGCTGTCGCACGCCTCGATCGTGGCCAGGGAGCTCGGCATCCCCGCCGTGGTCGGCACCGGCAACGCCACCATGCGCGTCCGCGACGGCGACCTGATCAGGGTGGACGGCGAGCGCGGCACGGTCGAGTTGCTGGGATGAAAAGTCTGCGCCAAGTCCGCGCGTCCGGCGGCCCGCGTGTGATCACTTTGGTGCCCATGATCGAACAGTGGGTTTCTGAGGACGAACGCGAGCTGGAGGCGCGCTGCGCGCGGTTCAGGATCGCCAAGCTGGCGCTGGACCGGGGCGACGCGGAGGAGCACGAAGCCGAGGAGGAGGATTCGGCGGCCTGACCGTGGACGAGGGCGAGCCCGGACACGCACCCGGCTCCCCTGCGCGGTCGGGCGTTCCGCCGGCTCGGCTGTGCCGGGCTCGGGGGCGGTGACCCGCGGGTTCGTGGGCGTCTGGGGTCAGGTCTCGGTGGACAGGGTGATGGCGGCGAGGTAGCCGTCGCCGTCGGGGACGGTCGTCAGGAGCATGCTCTCGTCGAAGTCCTCGTCGGCGGCGTTGAAGACCTTGCGGCCGGTGCGCTGTGCGTACGGCTGGGTCGCCATGACCTTGCGGTTGAGCGTCTCGTCGAACATCAACTGGGTGGTGAGCACCCGCTGGTCGGCGATGTGGACCATGGCGTGGATGTGGATCGTGCGGCCGTGGTACCAGCCAGGCCAGATGGTGGTGAACTCCACGACGCCGTCGGCGTTCGCCACCTGGGCGCCCCGCAGGTAGCGCTTGCGGTCGGCGGGCTTCATGTCGGCGAACTCGCCGTTCTCCAAGGGCTGGAATCCGGCGCTCAGGGGGCCGGCGGTGGACAACGACTCGGCACCGGAGTAGAGCCCGTTCGCGTCGCAGTGCCAGATCTCCACCACCGCGTTCGGCAGCGGCCGGCACGTCCTGCCGTCCTGCACCTTGATCGCCACCCGCAGCCGTACGCCCGGTTTGCCCTCGCGGATGTCGCCGCGGACGAGGTCGGCGTCGAAATAGAACGGGCCCTGGGTGACGGCGGTGGTCATCCGGCACGTACGGGCCTCGGCGAACAGGGCGGTCACGTCGCCGGCCGTGGCCGCCCGCGGTGTGATCGTGGCGACCGACGTCGTGCTCTCCGCCTTGGCGCACGCGGCCAGCAGGCCGCCCAGCCCGAGCGAGCTGATGCCGGTGATCAGCCGCCGCCTGCTGACCCGCTGACCTTCGTGATCGTGTCCCACAGCGCTCCTTCTCCGGGGATCCACGGGGATGCTGCCGATGCTACGAAGACCACGCGTGCGACCACGGGACGAAATACGGGGTGACCTGCGGCTTTGGCCGGATCTTTGTGCGTGATGGCACGTTCGTGGCGTGCCGGGAAAGTGCCGGGAATCGGGGGAGCGGCGATCACGTGGTTCTCAACCCCGCCAACTGGCGCCATGGAGGAGTAAAGTCACTTGGGGTGACAACAGGGCTACCGGCCCCGCGACGCCGCGAACCGGCCGTAACACATACGTGAACGATCTTCCGGTAGTGACTCGTGACTTTCTCCTTTTTCGTGACCGGGCGCCGGGGAATCCGGCAAGCTGCTGTCACGCCGGTAGCCGATGGGTGGCGATCACGATGTCAAGGCAGTGGCCCGCGGGAAACCTCCCTTCGGAGCCGACGAGTCTGGTCGGCCGCCGTGCCGAGCTAGACGAGGTGCGCCAGGCCTGCGGGCGGTCGCGGCTGGTGACGCTCACCGGCGTCGGCGGCGTCGGCAAGTCACGCCTGGCGCTGCGGGCCGCCGCCGACCTGCGCCCGTCGTTCGATGGCGGGGCGTGGCTGGTGGAGCTGGCGCCGCTCGACGACGGCGCGCTGCTGCCCCACCGGATCGCCGAGGCGCTCGGGCTGAGCGACCAGACCACCCGGCCGATGACCCAGGTGCTGGCCGACCACCTGCACGACCGTGACGTGCTGCTCGTCCTCGACACCTGCGAACATCTGGCCCGTGCCTGCTCCCGGACGGTGACGGCGCTGCTCGACGCCGTGCCCGGCCTGCGCGTGCTGGCGACCAGCCGCCGCCCGCTGGAGGCGCCCGGCGAGGTGGTGCAGGCGATCGAGCCGCTGCCGGTCCCGCCCGAGGGCGCCACGGCGCTCGACGGCGACGCGGTACGGCTGCTGGCCGAGCGCGCCGCCGACACCGTCCCCGGCTTCGAGCCGGCCGACGACCGGGAGGCCGTCGTACGCCTGTGCCGCAGGCTGGAGGGCATCCCGCTGGCCATCGAGCTGGCCGCGGCCCGGCTGCGTGAGCTGCCGGTCCGGCACCTGGTGGACCGGCTCGACGACCGGTTCGCCGCGCTCGGCGACGACCCTGACGCACCCCACGCGGCCGAACCGCCGTGGCACCGCGCGCTGCGTACCACTGTCGGGTGGAGTCACGAGCTGTGCGAGCCGGCCGAGCGGCTGCTGTGGGCGCGGCTGTCGGTGTTCTCCGGCGACTTCGACGTCGAGGCCGTCCGCGCGGTGTGCGCCGACGAGCGGTTGCCCGAGGCCGGCGTCGGGCTGCTGCTCGACACGCTGGCCGAGGAGTCGATCCTGATGTGGCTGCCGACCGGCGGGAGCGAGCGCTACCGCATGCTCGACACGTTGCGCGAATACGGCGCCGGCCGGCTGCGCGACCTCGGCGAGGAGGAGCTCGCCCGGCGCCGCCACCGCGACCACTACCTGGCGCTGGCCCGCCGCGGCGCCGACGGCTGGCTCGGGCCCGACCAGAGCGCCTGGTACGACCGCATGATCGGCGAGCACGACAACCTGCGTGCCGCCCTGGAGAACGCCCTCGCCGCGAAGGACCCCGTCCCCGCGCTGGAGCTGGCCGGCACCCTGGCCTTCTTCTGGTACGGCTGCGGCTACGTCAAGGAGGGCCGCCACTACCTGGGCCAGGCCCTCTCCCTCGACGCGACGCCCGGCCCGGCCCTCGTGCAGGCGCTGTGGGCCGACGGTCTGCTGGCGGCCACGCAGGGCGACGCCGACAGTGCCGAGACCAGGGCGGCCCAGTGCGAGGCGGCGGCCGACGGCGGCGACGCGTACGCGCGGACGTGCGTCACCGCCCTGCGGGCCCTGGCCGGGGCGATCCGCGGTGACCTGACACAGGTCATGGCCGCGTCCGAGGCCGCCTACCAGGCCCGCCGCGACGGCGGCCTCACCGGCGATCTCACCGGCGATCTCACCGGCGGCCTCACGAACGACCTCACCATCGCCGAGCTGGTGACGCTGCTGTGCCGCGCCCACGCGCTCACCGTCGGCGGGCGCGTCGGCGAGGCCATCGCCGTACTGGAAGACCTGCGCGTGCTCTGCGACGCGCGGGGCGAGCAGTCGATGCGTTCCCACGGCGACCTCATGCGCGGGCAGGCCGAGCTCTGCTCGGGCCGCCCGGACGCGGCCACCGCCCACGGGCAGGCGGCGCTGCGGACGAAGTGGCGGCTGCACGACAGCTTCGGCATCTGCCTGGCCGTCGACCTGCTCGCCCTCGCGGCGGGCGCGGCCGGACAGGCGCTGCGGGTGGCCCGGCTGCTCGGGCTGGCGCAACGGTTGTGGAGCACCCACGGCCAGGCGCAGGCCGGCGTGCCCGCATGGGTGGCCGCCAGGAGGGCGTGCGAGCGGCAGGCCCGCGACGCGCTCGGCGACGACGCCTACCGGGTGGCGTACCGCACCGGGTTCGACGGCGACATCGACGCCGGCATCGCGTACGCGCTCCAGCCGGAGGGCGGCCCGGTGGTCTGAACACGTGGCGGAGGGGGCAGGCGCCGCTGCCCGGCGCCGTCTTTGACGGGTACGCGACAATGGCAACCCCTCACCATGGAGACTTTCTTGGAGATGCACCCCTTACCGGCGCCTGGCGAGCGGCTGTCACAGACCGTGCGCCGGCTCCGCGACGAGGCCGGGCCCGTCACGCCGGTCGAGTTGCCGGGTGGAGTCGCGGCCTGGCTCGTGACCAGCTACGACGCGGTCAACGAGATCCTGGCCCACGACAGCGATCTCTTCAGCAACGACCCGCGCAACTTCGCGGCGCTGCACGACGGCACCATCCCGGCCGACTGGCCCCTGCGGTACATGGTCCAGGCCGATCATCTGCTGATGAAGGACGGCACCGAGCACCGGCGGCTGCGCAGCCTGGTCAGCCGGGCCTTCACCCCGGCCCTCGTGCACGCGCTCGAACCCGGCATCCGCACGCTGGCCGGAGAGCTGCTCGACCGGGTGGCGGACGAGGGCGACGGGGTCGACCTCGTCCGCCACTACACCGAGCCGCTGCCGATCACGGTGATCTGCGAGCTGTTCGGCGTCCCGGCGCAGGACCGCGACCACATCCGCGACTGGACCAGGACGCTCGTCTCGTTCGGCGCCGCCCCGCCGGAGCTGGCGAAGACGGGCGCGGAGCTACGGGCGTACCTGAGCGCGCACGTCCGGTGGCGCCGCCGCGACCCCGGCGACGACCTCACCACCGCCCTCTGCCTCGCGCGGGACGAGGACGGCGACGGGCTCATCGACGACGAGCTGGTGTGGGTCCTCTGGGTCATGATCATGAGCGGTCACGAGACCACGGTTCACCTGATCACCAACGCCGTCGTGGCGCTGTGCTCCGACCGGGAGCAGCTCGGCGCGGCCATCGCCGGCGACGGCTGGGCCGAGGTGGTCGAGGAGGCGCTGCGCAGCCGCAGCTCGGTGGTCAACGCCCTGTGCCGCTATCCGCTGCGTGACGTGCGGATCGGCGGGGTGACCGTGCGGGCGGGGCAGGCCCTGGTCATCGGGTTCGGCGCGACGGGGACCGACCCGGCCAGGTTCGGCGAGGACGCCGAGCGGTTCGACGTCTCGCGCGCGCCCGAGGCGCACCTCGGGTTCGGCCGCGGGGAGCACTCCTGCCTGGGCGGGCCGCTGGCCCGGCTGGAGGCCGGGATCGCCCTGTCCATGCTGTTCACCCGCTTTCCGGGGCTGCGCCTGGCCGTGGACGCGGGCGACCTCGACTACACCTTGTCGATCTCGACCGAGGGGCCGACGGCGCTGCCGGTACTGCCGCGGTGACCTCAGCGCTGCCGGGCGGGACGGACGATGATCTCGTTGACGTCCTCGGCCGGCGGCCGGCCGATCGCGTACGCGATGGCGTCGGCGATGCTGCTCGGCGGGATGGAGTTCGCCCGGTACGTCCGCATCGTGTCCCGCGCGACCGGGTCGCTGATCGACTCGGCCAGCTCCGACTCCACGACGCCGGGGGAGACGGTGGTGACGCGGATGCCGGGGTCGAGCTCCTGGCGCAGGCCCTCGGTGATCGCCCAGGCGGCGTACTTCGTGCCGCAGTAGACGGCGGCCGTCGGCGACACCTCGTGCGCGCCGATCGACGCGACGGTGACGAAGTGGCCCGAGCCCTGGCGCTGGAAGTGCGGCAGGGCCGCGGCGATGCCGTGCAGCAGGCCCCGGACGTTGACGTCGATCATCCGGTCCCACTCGTCGACGAGCAGCGCGTCAAGCCTGGACAGCGGCATCACGCCGGCGTTGGCGATCATCACGTCCACGCGGCCGTGCCGCTCGGCGGCGGCGTCCACGAACGCGGCGACGTCGCGCCGGTCGGTGACGTCCAGGCGGTGGACGTCCGCCGAGCCGCCGGCCGCCTCGATCTCCTTGGCGGTCGCGGCGAGCCGGTCCTCGCGGCGGGCGCCCATCACCACGCGGTGGCCTTCGGCGGCCAGCCGCCGCGCGGTGGCCTCGCCGATGCCGCTGCTCGCGCCGGTGATCAGGATGACTTTGCTGGTCATGCGTTCTCCTCGAAGGTTTCGGGCACGCCGGGACGGCGTTTCGGGCATGGAAGGATGGCGAGCCGGCGGTCGCCGGCCACGTGGGTGACAGGGTGGTCAGTACGCCTTCGGGCGGCCGGAGGCGAGGCCGCCCGTCAGGGGCTCCCCGGATCGGCCTGGTGGACGACGCGCTGCCGGCCGGGCGCACCGTTCACGTGCGGGGCCGGCGCGTCTTCGGGCCGGACCGGCTCGCGGCGGGCCCTCGGGAAGCGGCCCAGCGGGTTGTCCGTGTCCATGGTTCGAGGCTAGGCGGGAATCGCGTGCCGAGGGTGGTCGTGGCACTCCCACCCAGGGCGGCCCCGCGCGTTCGGCGCCGGCGCGTACTCCCCTGGCCGGGTGGATCGTATGGCGGGGTAAGGGCGAGCCAGGGTCCAGGAGGGCGAGGTTAGGGCGGGGTGGTCTGTCCGATAGAGACTAGTTTGTGGCGAATGTCTATTCATAGCGTGCATCTCGTCGGCAGTGTCCCGCTCGGCGATGCCGAGGAGGTCTTCCGTTCCGTGACCGGTCGGCTCGGAGACCGCTTGCGGCGGGTCACTGACGGGGAGACCGGGGCGCGGGCCAACTGGACGTTCTGGCAGGGCGCGGTGTTCGCCAGGACCGCCGGCCTCGTCACGGACGGCAACCAGAACGGCGAGTACAGCCGCACCGCGAAGTACCGGCTGCGTGACGGGTTCGACCCCGCCGAGCTGAGCTTCGGCGAGCTCGGGTACGCGGCGGCGGCGCGCGCGTCGTGGCAGGTCTTCGAGCGCCTGCGCGACGACGGCGTGCTGCCCGACATCCGTTTCCAGGTGAGCCTTCCGACGCCGATGGCCCCCGTACGGCTGTACGGCGCCCCGGGGTCGCAGGCCGCGGTCGAGCCGGCGTACGAGGCCGCCATGCTCCGCGAGCTGGAGCTGATCGCCGACGCCGTCCCGCACGACCGGCTGTCGATCCAGTGGGACACGGCGGTCGAGTTCGGCATGCTGGAGGGCGTCTTCCCCGGCTGGATCCCCGATCTCGAACAGGGCATCCTCGACCGGCTGACCCGCCTGGGCGACGCGGTCCCCGCCGGCGCGGAGCTCGGCTACCACCTGTGTTACGGCGACAGCGGACACCGCCACTTCGTCCAGCCCAAGGACACCGGCCGTCTCGCGGCCGTCGCCGACGCGCTGGCCGACCGGCTCGCCCGGCCGCTCGCGTGGATCCACCTGCCCGTCCCCATCGACCGTACGGATCCGGCGTACTTCGCCCCGCTGCGCGGCCTGCGGCTGCCCGCCGATACGGAGCTCTACCTGGGGCTCATCCACGCGGGCGACGGTCTGGAGGGCGCACGACGGCGGGTCGACGCCGCACGGACGGCCGTCGGCGCGTTCGGCGTGGCCACCGAGTGCGGCTTCGGGCGCCGCCCGCCGGAGTCGATCCCGGGCCTGCTCACTTTGCACGCCGCCGTCGCCGGGCTCGTGGGCTGACAGTGCCGTCCCGGACGGGTCAGGCTGAGCCCCGGGCCGCGGGCGGATCGATAATGCCGAGTGGAGGGCATGACGTTCTGGGCTGAGGAGGCGCAGAGCATGCACTGGCACGCGTACCGGTGGGCGGGAGCGGGTGCCGACCGGGACGACGAGGAGGAGCGCAGGCCGTCCTCGCCGGAGTTCAGGGCCTCGGCGCTGCCGCCGATGCGTACGGGGGACTGGCTGGCCAAGCCCGCCTCGCGGATCGCGGCCGGCTTCGACGACGTCGAGGAGGCGGTGGCGTGGCTGGCCGCCGAGTACGGCAAGGTGCGCGGGGCGCTGCTCCACCCGGAGGGCGTCCCCCTCGACGAGCGGCTGGCGAACGCCCGTGACCTTCTGCCGCGCGGTGTGGACGTCCAGTGGGGCGAGTGGCTGCGGGGCGGCCGGTTCGTCACGATCGGCGTGATCTGCTGCCCGAACCGGCACGCCGCCCACCCCTGCCCTACCGGCCGCTGAGCGTTCAGTCGGCGGTGCAGGGCGGGGTGAAGGGACGGCCGGGGACGTACCGGGACCACTCGGCACGGGTGATCGACGTGCCGGACGCCTCGCAGACGTTCGCGCTCGCCTGCTCCACGTTCAGCCCCCACAACTGCGCAGCCGCGCCGGACGCGCCGGCCAGCAGCGAGCCGTCCGGGCCGAACTCCACGTCGCGCACCGTGTCGCGGCCGGATAGCACGGCCCACAGCGCCGGGCGGGCCCGGCTGACCACGTTCCAGATCCGCAGGGTCGCGTCGCGCGAGGCCGTGACGAGGGTGCGGTCGTCGGGGCCGAAGGCGACGGCGGACACGCCGGCGGTGTGGCCCGGCAGGTCCGCCAGCCGCTTCGGGCTCTGCGGACGGCTGACGTCCCACAGCCGCGCCGTGCCGTCGGACGACGCCGTGGCCAGTGTCCTGCCGTCGCGGGTGAAGCCCAGGTCGAGCACGCCGCCGGTGTGGGCGGCGAACGAGCCCAGGTCACGCGGTTCCGCCGGGGTGGAGACGTCCCAGAGCCGTACGGACGAAGTGCCCGAGCCGACGGCGAGAACCCGGCCGTCCGGCCGGAACACCGCCGCGCTCACCCGCGCGTCGCTCGCCCCGAGCGCGGCGACCCGCTGCGGTGCGGCCGGGTCGGCGACGTTCCACAGCAGCGCCCTGCCGTCGCGGCCGGTGGTCACCACCATGCGGCCGTCCGCGCTGTAGGCGGCCGTGCGCACGCCGTCGGTGTGCCCCGCCAGCGTGCCGAGCTGTTTCGGGGCCGCCGGGTCGGCGACGTCCCAGATGCGGGCGGTGCGGTCGAGCGAGGCCGTGAGGAGGCGGCGCCCGTCGGGGCTGAACGCGGCCGCCGTGACATGGCCGGTGTGGCCGGTCAGGATCGACTGCGGACTGCTCACCGCGGGGTCGGAGACGTCCCAGAGCCGTACGGTCCTGTCGTCGGAGGCGGTGGCGAGGACGCGGCCGGCCTTGTCGATCGCCAGCGCGCCCACCGCGCCGGTGTGGCGGGCCAGCCGGGCGCGCGGGGCGACGCGGGCGGCGTCGGTGGCGTTCCACAGCCGGGCGATCCCGTCGGCGGAGGAGGTCGCCAGGTGCCGGCCGTTCGGGCTGAACGCCACCCCCGTCACCGCGTCGGGGAAGCCCGCCAGCGACGCGACCAGCTCGGGATCATCCGGGTCGGCCACGCTCCACAGGCCGACCGTCGCGTCGGCGGAGGCGCCGGCCAGCACGGTGCCGTCGGGGCTGAAGGCGATGTCGTCCACGGGGTCGCCGTGCCCGCGCGCCGTGCCGACCAGCTCGGCCGCGGTGATGTCCCACAGCTCGACCGCGCCGGTGCCGGAGGAGGTGGCCAGGTGCAGGCCGTTCGGCGCGAACGCGACGCTGCGCACGCCGCCCTGCGCGGACGTCAGCACGGCCAGGCTCGCCGGCTGGGCCGGGGTCAGCACGTTGAGCAGCGTGACGGTGCCGGCGGAGGTGAGCGCGACCATGCTGCCGTCGGGGCTGTAGGCCACCCGGGCGAGACCGGCCTGCTGGCCGCGGACGGCGACCTGGCGGGCACGCGCCGGTTCGGCGACGTCCCACAGCCGCATCGAGCCGTCGAGGGACGCGGTGGCCAGCACGTCGCCCTTCGGGCTGAACGCCACCGAGCCGACCTCGTCCTCGTGGCCCTTCAGCGTGGCCAGGGCGCGTGGCGCGGCGGTGTCGGAGACGTCCCAGAGGCGGGCCGTGCCGTCGGCCGACCCGGTCGCGAGCACCCGGCCGTCGGGGCTGAACGCCGCCGCGACCACGCCGCCCGTGTGGCCCTTCACCACGCCCAGGCTCGCCGGGCGCAGCGGGTCGGCGACGTTCCACAGCCGGGCGGTGGAGTCGACGGAGGCGGTGACGGCGACCCGGCCGTCACGGCGGTAGGCCACCTGCTGGACGGGAGCGGTGTGGCCGATCATCCGGGCGCCGATCGGGCGGGAGAGCGAGCCGAGCAGCGCCCCCCTGGCCTCGGGGGTGGCCGACAGGCGGTAGGCGGCCAGGGCCAGCTGTGACCCGAGCGAGGTGTCGCGCGCGGCGTTGGCCGCGGCGGCGACCTGGCGGGAGAGCGCCTGGTCGCGCTGCGCGGCCGCCTCCGCCGCGCGGCCGCTCGCCTGACCGGCCCGCACCAGGGCCACGATGCCGCCCGCCGCCACGACGAGCACGAGCGCCGTCAGCGAGGCGATCGCGCCCCTGGCGATCAGCGAACGCCTGCGCCCCCGATGCCGCGACGCCTCCAGGAACTCCCGCTCGACGTCACTGACCCCGCCACCCGCGGACGGAGGCGACGCCGTGCCTCCGCCGGTCCGCCGCCCCACGCGGGCGGGCGCCGTGCCCTCGCCCCCGCCGGCCCGCCGTCCCGCGCGTGCCGGAGCCGTGCCCTCGCCCGTCCCGATGACGGCCTGGGCGGTGGCCAGGCGGTCGCCGGTGTACAGGTACGCCGGGTCGCGGCCCTCGCGTCGCCACATCTCCGCGTCCTCGGTGAGGCGGCGGCGGACGAGCAGGGCCGCGCGGCCGGTCTCGGCCCAGCTGCCGAGCCGCGGCCAGGCCCGCACCAGCGCCTCGTGGGCGAGCTGCGCCTCGTCGCCGTCCACCGTGACCAGCCGTGCCCGGACGAACTCCGCCAGCACCTGCCCCTCGATGGAGTCCTTGCCGGGGCTCAGCTCGGCGAGCGGGACCCGCCGCCGGGCGCCGTTGCCGCGCGCGTCGACGTGCACCAGCCGGACCAGCAGCGCCCGCGCCACCGGCTCGAACTCCGCGCCCAGCCGCCGCAGCGCCTCCTCGCCGCTCATCGCGACCGCCCGCGCGACCCCGCCCGCAGACCGGTAGCCGGCCATGGTGAGCACGCCGCCGGTACGCCGCTGCCAGGTGGCCAGCAGCACGTGGGACAGCAGCGCGAGCAGGTCGTCCGCGCCGCGCAGGGCCCGCAGGTCCTCCAGGATCAGGTCGGTGAGCCCCGGCTCCACGGACAGCCCCGAGCGGGTGGCCGGCTCCTCGATCACCCGGCGCAGCTCGGCCTCGGTCATCGGCGCGACGACCTCGGGCCGGCGCGCCGCCTCCAGCAGGCCGGGGTAGGCGGCGCAGTGGCCGAAGAAGTCGCTGCGCACGGCCATCACCACGGCGGCCGAACGCGACAGCTGGGCGAGCGTCTCGGCGAAGCGCCGCCGCTCGGCCTCCTCGGCGCAGACGGTGAAGACCTCCTCGAACTGGTCCACCACCAGCAGCAGCGGCCCCGGCAGCCAGCGCCGCGCCGAGCCGGGATCGGACTCCATGACCGCCCGCAGCCGCTCGGGGTCGCCGCCGCCGAACGCCGTGAGCGCCCGCGCCAGCGACGTCAGCGGCCGCTCGCCGGGTGTGAGCAGGACGCGCGGCGGCTCCTGCCCGTGGCCGTCGCGCAGCGCGGGGATCAACCCGGCACGCAGCAGGGACGACTTCCCGCAGCCCGACGGGCCGGTGACGAGGATGGGGCCGCCGCTCTGCTCAGGCCCGCTGACCACCGGGGGAGCGGCGTCGCGCAGCGCCTGCCGCACCCGCGCGGCCAGCGCCCTGGCCGGCTCCTCCCGGCCGAAGAACAGCCCGGTGTGCTCCGGCTCGTACGCCGCCAGCCCTCTATAGGGGCTGTTCAGGTCGCCGGGGGAGGCGATGGGCGGGTTCTGCCGCTTGCGCGGCCCGGCGTGGGCGGGGTTGACGGCGAGCGGCGGCAGCCCGTCGAGGTCGCCCGCCAGGCGGCGCGGGCGCGGGAACCCGGCTCCGGGCAGCACGCCCGCCAGGTGGTGGTGGACGTGGTCGAGCGTGAGCGCCTCCGGCCCCGCCGGGTCGCCCTCGGTCAGCAGCCGCAGCAGCGCCCCGGTCAGCGCGGTGTGCCGGACGCCGGGCAGCGCCCAGGAGTTGCCGTCCCTGCTGGACGACGCCAGCACGTACGCCCCCGGCCAGGCCGCGTCGAAGGCCCGGTCCACCGCGCGGGCGGGCACCGGCCGGCCGCCGCCGGTGAAGCAGCAGTCGAGCACCAGGACGACGTACTCGGCCGAGGACGAGGCGAGGATCCGGCGGACGGTGGTGTACGGCAGCGCCTGGTGGCCGGCCGCCCCCTGCCCGAGGTCGGCCGTGGCCTGCGTCGCCAGGTACAGCTCGTGGTCCGGGCCGAACACGCCGTGCCCGACATAGTGGAACATCAGCACGCTGGTGGCCTCACGGGCCGCTCGTTCCAGCGCCTCGCCCAGCTGGGCGGGGGTCGCCGGGTCGAGCAGCACGGTCAGGCCGGACGGGGCCAGGCCCGCCCGCTCGACCAGGCACCGGCCGAGGTCGGCGAGGGTGGCCGGGACGGCGGCGGCCGTGGGCAGGCGGGAGGCCGCCAGGTGGGTGCCCGTGCCCGCCACCACGGCTCGCGCGCCCTCGGAGGCCAGCAGCAGGGGCGGACCGTTCCACTGGGGCCGCACCAGCCGGGTCTTCTCGAGCGTCGCAGATTCGTCCTCGGTCATCGGGCGCTCCACGGCGTGGAAGGTCAGTCGGCCACAGCGGTCGGGGACATCGCGCGCGGCGGCAGCTCCGGCCCCGCAGACGGACCCGGCTGCTCCGGACGACCCCCCGATCGGCGCGTATCACGGCGGAAACGACGGGTGGTCCCGCGGTTTCCGGTTGTCAGGGTACGCAGGTCTTGGCCGGGCGTCGAGGTTTCCGCCAGGTTCCCCAAGGTGGGAGCCCCGGGTCCGTGGATCCGGGGCTCCGGGCGGTCACCAGTTGGCGGGCAGTCCCGGCGTCGTGGCGGGCAGCGCGTGGCCGGGCGGGTGGATGACGTACACCACGCCGCCGCTGCGCAGCCAGACGTTCTCGAAGTCGGCCCGCGGGTAGACGCGGCGGACCGCGTCGTTGGAGGGCGACGCCGGGTCGTTGGCGATCACATCGCCGTCGGCGGTGAAGCCGACGACCGTCATCAGGTGGCCGTCGGTGCCGTATCCGGCGCCGGGCAGCTCGCCCTTCTTGAACGACTGCGAGGTGACGACGGGGATGCCGGCCTTGATGAGCAGCTCCAGCTCGGTCAGCGACCGCAGCCGGGTGACGAACCCGTCCATTCCGTACCGGCCGGCGTAGGCGATGTTGAACGGCCAGTTGCCGGCGCCCTCGTAGGCGTGGTCGTAGGTGTGACGGGCGGCGTGATCGACTTCGGGGTTCGGGTCGGACGGGTCGACCCAGGCGGTCTCCTCCGCGCTGGGCCACCGGTCCCAGTGGCCCAGCACCATGGTGGTCGAGGTCGGGCTGCACCACGCCTGGCCCCCGCCGTCCCACTCGGGGTAGTGGCCGGCGTGGACGTTCTGGGAGCGGCGCGGCACGGTCAGCTCGACGCCCCACGCGGCGCCGCCGGGGCTGACCGGCACCTTCTTGCGCTCGGGAACGCGGGAGCCCATCACCCCGGCGGTCCTGACCCGCGGCGTCACGGACGAGCCCGGCGTGCGGTAGAGGGTCAGGCGCAGCTGGTACGCGCTCAGCGGCTTGCCCGCCGCCGCGGCCAGCGTGTCGACGTTCACGGCGGCGTCGGCGTCGCTCTGGCCGGGGACCGACGTGCGCAGGATGTCGCCTTCCGCGTACGCCCAGCGGCCCAGGGAGTACCACGTCGTCAGGCCCTCGGCGTTGCGGCCGCGGAGCTCGACCTGCATCCAGCTCCCCGGCGGCACGTCGGCCGTCCAGGAGGCGATCAGCTCGGTGGCGGGGAAGCCGATGTCCCGCTCAGGGGCGGTCCACCGGGCGTACTCCCACGTCTTGGTGCCGAGGGCGTCGGTGTGGGAGACGGTCCCGGCGGCCGAGCCGAACGACAGGCCGTCACCGGCCGTCGTGCCCTCGGCGGTCCCGGAGGAGAAGCCGGCGCGGTGGTAGACGACGTCCGGCACGGCGGCGGCCGGTCGGCTCGCCGCCCCCGCGGGCGCGGGGGCGGTCGTGACCAGCAGCAGGGTGGACAGGAAGACGGTCAGCGCACGCATGGACCCACCTTCTCCGAAGGCATCTGGTCCGGCCGACCCTAGGCGCGCCGCGCGGGCAAAGCATCGGGAGATCTACGTATGGGTCACCGGGGCCGGACGACCCGGCCTCTCTTGACGGCGCGGGCCAGGGAGACGACCGACGCCACGAGCGCCGCCACCCCGATGGCGATCGCGGCGGCCTGCGGCACCTCGACGGAGGGATGCCCGCCGTCGAGGCCGCGCCCCACGAAGAACGTCGCGATCGCGCAGGCCGCGAGAGCGAGCGCGACCAGCTTGTACGTCCTCCCGCCCGTGACGGCCCTGGCCCCCGCGAGCAGCACGAAGATCGCGGAGATGACGAGGCCGAGGCCGAGCGTTCCCGTGATGATCTCCGCCCGCGTGAGAACGATGGGCCCGTCCAGCCCCGCCAGCAGCGAGCCGCCCCCGACGTAGACCAGGGCGCCCGTGAGCGCGGCGCCGAGCGTGTGCGGCAGCGGCGACGGTTTGCCCGACCTGGTGTCGAGCTGGGCCGCGACCTTCGCCGCGTACTCCTTCGGGCTGCCGAACGCCACCCTCGGGTCCTCTCCCGTCTCGGCCACGTGGGACTCCACCTCGGCCAGCACCTCGCCGACGCGCTCGCCGGAGATCTCGTGGAGCCTCAGCGCAATCGTCAGTTCGTCGCCGTACCTCTTGTCCAGCACGCTCATGCTTGTCATCACCTCTTGTCCATTCCGCGTTGCACCACGGCGATCGCGGTCTTCGCGAACGTCACCCACTCCGGCCCCATGGCCGCGAGCGCCTTGCGCCCCTCGTCCGTCAGGGCGAAGAACTTCCGCCCAGGCCCGCCGTCCCCGGCTCGCCACTCGGCCCGCACCAGGCCGTCGGTGGCCAGTCGGTTGAGCAGCGGATAGAGGGTGCCGGCCTTCATGTCGGGCAGCCCCGCCTGTTCCAGGCGTTGAAGAAGCGCGTACCCGTAGCTCTCGCCGCTGTCGGCGAGCAGGGCCAGCACGGACAGGTCGAGCACGCCGCGCAACCACTGTGTCCGTCTGGTCGTCACATCCGCCATGGGAAGACAGTAACGCCAACTAGTAGGTCTCGCATAGTAGTAGGCGTCATAAAGTTCTGAGGCGGTCATCACACCGCGCGGCTTTCCGGGCAGGAGTGCGGCATGCGGAAATACGTGATCATGGGCGTGCAGGGGAGCGGCAAGGGCACGCAGAGCAAGTTGCTCGCCTCCGACCTGGACCTGGTGCACATCAGCGTCGGCGACATCTTCCGCTGGCACGTCAAGCGCCACACCAAGCTGGGCGCCCAGGTCCGCCGCCTGGTCGCCGCGGGCGAGCTGGTGGGAGACGACCTGGTGGAGGACGTCGTCAGAGACCGCCTCCAGCTGCACGACTGGAACTACGGCTTCGTCATCGACGGCTTCCCGCGCAACCGGCGGCAGACGGAGTTCTTCCTGGAGAGTTACGACATCGACGGCGTGATCCACCTCGACCTGCCTGACGACGAGGTGCGCCGCCGCGTGCTGTCCCGGCGCCTGTGCTCGCGCTGCGGCATGGACTACAACCTCATCGCCCACCGGCCCGAGGTGGACGGCCGCTGCGACGTCTGCGGCGGCGAGCTCGTCACCCGGGCCGACGACACCCCCGACGCGCTGGCCCGCCGCCTGGCCGACTACCGGACGAAGACCGATCCGGTGCTGGAGCTCTTCCGCCGCAAGGAGTACGTCCTGACCATCGACGCCCGCGCCGACAAGGCCTCCGTCCAACAGACCATCAGGACCCGCTTCGGCCTCCCGCCCTACACGCCTCTTCCGAACGCCGGTTAGACGGGCGCCGGTTAGACGGGCGCCGGTTAGACGGGCGCCGGTCAGACGGGGGCGCCGAGGACGACGCCGCGCCAGGATCCGCCGTCGGAGAGGGCGAGGCCACGCTTGCCCGTCTTCGGGTCGTGGACCAGCACGAGACCGCCGGCGTGGTCGGCGGCGTCCGGCAGTGCGTCCGGCGCGTGCTCGGACAACACCACCCGATGCGCGTACACGGCACGCATCCGCCGGTCGGCGCTGCCCAGATCCCGGACGTTGTCGGCCGGCGGCACCAGTCCGTTCGCGTTGGAGATCATGGAGACCAGCTCGTTGGTGGACGTGGTCGAGCAGAGCAGCTCGGTGGCGGCCGAGCCCGACCCGTTGACCGGGACCACGCGCAGCCCGCCCTTGACGCCCGGGTTGGCGTTGCTGCCCTCGACGACGAACGAGCCGTAGCGGTCCTCGCCCGCCGTGACGGCGCCGGTCCAGGTGCTGACCACCCTGGCCGCCGCGCCCATCGGCCCGGCCACCTCGATCCGGTTGAACCGGCCGGGCGTGGCCTGCACGAACGAATCGTCCCCTACCGGGCCCGCGACCAGCGGCACCTGCTCGGAGCCGTTGCCGATGACGTGGGAGTCGTGCAGCCCACCGGTGGTCAGGATCGGCGGCCGGCCGGCCGGATCGGCCGAGATGACGTTGCCGATGATGCTGAACGTCCGGGCCGCGCCGTTCACCCTGATCGCCGCGGCGTCGTTCCTGGCGCCGAGGTTCCAGTTGTCGAACGAGTTGTTCGCGATGGTGACCCTGCTCGCGTCGTTCTCGAACCGGATCGGCGAGTGGTTGAGCCAGTTGAACGAGTTCCCGCTGATGGTGACGTTGTGCGCGGTCACGCCGCTGGAGAACTGGACGGCGCACGGCCCGTTGTTCTGCGGCGGCTCGAACCCGCCGAGGACGTTGTCGCCGATCGTCAGGTCGTGGCCCCCGCTGGTGATCTCGATGATCGGGCCGTTGTCCGCCTTCTCCACCACGTTGCCGGTGATGGTGGAGTTGCTCACGCTGCCGATCAGCAGC
Organism: Nonomuraea terrae; assembly: GCF_004348995.1. Taxonomy (GTDB): domain Bacteria; phylum Actinomycetota; class Actinomycetes; order Streptosporangiales; family Streptosporangiaceae; genus Nonomuraea; species Nonomuraea terrae. Next base: position 85,969 of record NZ_SMKQ01000004.1, on the reverse strand, counting down.
CGCCGGCCGATGTCGAGCAGGTTGCCCTGGATGATCATGCCGCGGAAGTCGGCGTTCTCGGCGCCCTGCGTGACGATGGCCTGGAACGGGCTGTGGAAGTGGTTGCCGGTGATGAGCCACTTGCGCAGCCCGTACGGCGGGAGATGGTCGGCGCCGCCTTCCGTGCCGCCGCCCGGCCAGGCGAGGCTGATGCCGGTGGTGCAGAGGGCGACGAGGTTGTGCGCGAAGTAGATCCCGCGGCCGACGTGGTCGACGGCGAGCTTGAACGACACGAACGTGCACTCCAGGATGGCGGCGTCGGTGTCGTCGGTGTTGGCCTCGCCGGCGAAGCGCAGCGCGACGTTGTTCGCCGTCTTGGCCGGCGCCACGAACGCGAGGCCGTGCACGGCGGCGAGCGAGCACCGCACGTCGATGCCCACCCCGTCGTGCTCGACCTGGATGATCGAGGCGCGGTTCGTCATGGTGCTGTAGCCGCGCAGCTGGATGCGGTTGAAGGGCTCGCCGGGCAGGTCGGGGATGACGATCGTGCGGGTGATCCGGTAGGTGCCCGGCGGGAAGACGACGATCCGGTTCAGCCGGGTGCCCTGGGCGTCGATGGCCTGCTGGACGGCGTCGGTGTCGTCGTGCTTCCCGTCGGCCAGCGCGCCGAACTGCTGCGGCGTGACGACGTCCGCCGGGTCGGCGGCCGAGACCGACACGGCCGCCGCGGGCGCCGCGCCCCACGACGCGGTCGCCGCGGCCGCGCCCAGGGCCGCGCCGCCGATCCGTAACAGCGCTCGACGATCGGTGCCTTCGGACATGGCGCCTGCCTCCTCAAATGGCGGTTGATACGTATAGACCGGGGATCGTACAGAGGCAGATTCCGGCTCACAAGAGTCAATAAACGCCGCTTTTGTCGCTTCTCCACGACACATGACTGCAATGTCGGAGAAACTTCCCTCTTGTGGAGACCGCTTCGCGGTGCCTAGGGTGGCCCGCAGTCGTTACGTATTAGTCACCTGGATTGCCATGCCCAAACGAGTCGGGCCGAGACGCCCCACCCAAGTCGAGATCGCCCAGCGGGCAGGAGTGTCCCAGGCCACGGTCTCGCTCGTGCTCAGCGAGCGCGACGGCGCGCCGGTGTCCGAGGAGACCCGCCGGCGGGTCCAGCAGGCGATCGAGGACCTGGGCTACGCGGTCAACCCCGCCGCGCGGGCGCTGCGCGGCATGACCGTCAAGACCATCGGCCTCTACACGTTCGAGTCGGTGTTCCCCGTCGACCAGCGGGACTTCTACCATCCGTTCCTGGTCGGCGTGGAGGAGGAGGCGGCCCGGCTCGGCTACGACCTGCTGCTGTTCACCTCGGCCAACACCGCACAGCGAGGCGTCTACGCCAAGGGGCGCAACGCGCTGCTGAAGTCCGACGGCTGCGTCCTGCTGGGCCGGCACATCTCCAGGGACGATCTGGCGAACCTGGCCAAGGAGGGTTTCCCGTTCGTCTTCATCGGACGTCGTGACATAGAGGGCGCCGAGCTGTCCTACGTCGCCCCCGACTACGTCGCCCCGACGGCCGCCCTCGTGGAGGAGCTGGCCGCGCTCGGGCACCGGCGCGTCCTGCTGCTGCGGCAGAGCGACGGCGCCGAGCCGGGCGAGGACCGCGAGCTGGGTTTCCGCCAGGGCGCGCGGGCCGCCGGCCTGGCCCCTGACGACCTGCTCGTCGAGTACTCCGGCGGCGCCGGGGACATCGGCGCCGACCGGGTCACCGGCTGGGTCCGCGACGGCGTCACCGCGGTCCTGGTCGAGCCGTCGGAGGACAACGCCACCGGCGTCGCCCTGGCCGAGGTCGCCGAGGCGGCCGGCGTGCGGATCCCCGACGACCTGTCGGTCGCCTTCCTCGGCTCCGCGCCCGCGCCGACCGCTACCAGGATCTGGACGTCGTTCGAGATCCCGCGGGTCGAGATCGGCCGGGCCGCGGTCCGGCTGCTGGTCAACCTGCTCGAGGGCGCGGAGGAGCCGCCTCTCCAGCTGCTCGTGCCGTGCATCGACGTGCGCGGCAACTCGATCAGCCGGGTGGTGCGGCGATGACCAAGTACGCGCTGCGCACCGCGGCGACCGGCGTCCTGATCATCTTCGGGGCCGCCACGCTGGTGTTCTTCATCATGCGCCTCGCCCCGGGCGACCAGGCGATCGTCCTGCTCGGGCCGGACGCCACGGCCGCCGAGGTGGCCGACGCCCGGGCCAGGCTCGGCCTGGACCAGCCGCTGCCGGTCCAGTACTGGCACTACCTGGGCCAGTTGGTGACGCTCGACTTCGGCGAGTCGTACCGGTTCGGGCAGCCGGCGCTCGACCTCGTGTTGTCCCGGCTGCCGGCCTCGGTCGAGCTCGCCCTGGCGGCGACGGTCGTGGCGATGCTGGGCGTCGTGTTCGGCGCGCTGGCCGGCGCCTACCGCGGGCGGTGGATCGACCGCGGGATCTCCGGTCTCGCCCTGACGCTCTACTCCATGCCGCCGTTCTGGATCGGGATCATGCTGATCCTGGTGATGGCGCTGCAGCTGCGGCTGCTCCCCAGCGCCGGCGTCGGCACACCGGCCCACATCGTGCTGCCCGCGCTCACGCTCGCCGCGCCCTTCACCGCGCTGCTCACCCGGATCACCCGTAGCAGCGTCGCCGAGACCATGGCCGAACCCCACGTGCGGCGCGCGTACGCCAAGGGGCTCAGCACCCGCGAGGTGGTGACCGGGCACGTGGTGCGCAACGCGGCGACCCCGGTGGTCACCGTCGGCGCGCTGCACATCAGCACGCTGCTGGGCGGCGCGGTGATCGTGGAGAGCGTCTTCTCCTGGCCCGGCCTCGGCTCGCTGCTGGTGACCGCGGTCAGCAACCGGGACTACTCGATCGTGCAGGCCGCCGTGCTGCTCATCGCGGCCATCGTGGTCTGCTGCAACGTCGCGGCGGACCTGATCGCGGCCCGGCTCGATCCGCGGGTCCGGCTGGGAGGCGCCTCATGAGCGCGATCACCGTAAGGACCCGGCTGTGGCCGGTCCGCCTGCGCTCCACGCCCGCCGTCGCCACGGCCGCCGCGGTCGTCCTCGCCTGCTACCTGCTCGTCGGCCTCGTCGGGCCGTTGCTGATCCCGTACGACCCGGTGGCGACCAGTGTCGCGGACCGGCTGCTGCCGATCGGCGCGGTCCGGCAGGACGGCACGCTCGCCCTGCTCGGCACCGACGGCGCCGGCCGCGACATGCTGGGCCAGCTGGTCCACGGCGCCCGTACGTCGATCGTCATCGGCGTCTCCGTCGTGGCCACGTGCCTGGCCGTCGGGCTCGCCCTCGGCACCCTCGCCGGCTACCTGGCCGGCTGGACCGACGTCGCGATCTCCCGGCTGATCGACGTCCTGATGGCCTTCCCCGGCATCCTGCTGGCGATCGTCATCGCCGGGCTCTTCGACCAGGGCATGCTCGTCGTCGTCCTGGCGCTGTCGGTGGCCGGCTGGGTCGCCTTCGCCAGGCTCGCCCGCGGCCTGACCCTGTCGCTGCGCGTACGGCCCTGGGTCGACGCCGCGCGGCTGATCGGGGTGCCCACCCCGGTCGTGATCGTCCGGCACATCATCCCGTTCGTGATCGGACCGGTGACCGCGCTGGCCACCACCGAATTCGCCGGCGCGGTGCTGTCGGAGGCCGGTCTCAGCTTCCTGGGCCTCGGCCTGCCCTCGTCCACGGTGTCCTGGGGCCAGGTCATCGCCAACGGCAAGGACTACCTGGACACCGCATGGTGGATCTCGGCGCTACCCGGCCTGGCGCTGACCGGCCTCGTGGTGAGCACGGGCCTGCTCGGCGACCACCTCACCCAGCGTCTCGGCAGCAGTCGCTGACCCCTCAGTCAATGTCAGGAGTGATTCGCATGAGGCCGATACGGCTTCGTCGTGCGGTGGTCCTCGCCACCGCGACATTGTCCATCGCCGGGCTCGTCGGTTGCAGCACCACCACCGGCGGCTCCACGGCGGGCGGTGACGTGCCGCAGGAGCTCGTCGTCGCCGCGTGGACCCCCATCGAGAACCTCGACCCGCACGGCGCCTCCGCGATGGACAACGGCACCCAGGTCGCCGCCAAGGCCATCTACAGCGCCCTGGTCCGCACGGTCGGGAAGGGGCAGTTCGAGGGCGTGCTCGCCGAATCGTGGCAGCCCAACGAGGACGCCACGGAGTGGACATTCAGGCTGCGCGGCAACGTCACGTTCTCCGACGGCAAGCCGGTCACCAGCGCCGACGTCGTGGCCTCCTTCAACCGGGTCCTGGAGCTCAAGGGCGCCATGGCGAGCAACTACGCCGGCCACGAGGCCAAGGAGAGCGGCGCCGACACGGTCGTCATCACCTCGAAGGACCCCGACCCCGCGCTGCTGGGCAAGCTCAGCACCTTCTACGTCACGCCCGCCGCACAGGAGAAATGGGACAAGCCGGTCGGCTCCGGCCCGTTCGTCGTCGAGCGGTTCACGCCGGGCCAGAGCCTGGTGCTCGCCCCCAACCCCGGCTACTGGGGCGGCAAGCCGGCCCTGCGGCGACTCGAACTACGCAGCATCGGGGAGACGGCGGCGCGGATGACCGCGCTGAAGACCGGCGAGGTCGACCTGACCTGGGCCGTGCCGGACGACCAGCTGCCCGGCCTGCAGGCCAACAGCGACCTCGTGGTGGAGAAGGACCAGGGCAACGGCGTCATCACCATGTGGATGAACAGCTCCGCCAAGGGGCTCGGCGATCCCGCCGTCCGGCGCGCGCTGTGGCAGGCCGTCGACTTCCCCACCATCGTCACGTCGTTGTTCCCGGAGACCGGCTCGGTGGCGGACTCGGTGGTGACCCCCAACGTGCTCGGCTACGCGCCGCAGACCCCGGTGAAGTACGACCAGGCCGCGGCCAAGGCGGCACTGGACAAGGCCGGCTGGGACTACGACCAGACGATCAGGTTCCAGTTCTCCCAGCCGCAGTTCCAGCAGTTCACCGACGCGGTGGCGAGCGACCTCGCCAAGATCGGCGTCAAGGTGGAGCCGATCCAGAAGGAGTCGGCTGTCTTCCTGCAGGACCTGCTGGCGCTCAACTGGGAGCTGAACATCCAGCAGCTCGGCACGGCCGGCTTCGACGCGGCGACCAACCTCGGCCGGTTGTACACCTGCGCGGCCAAGCGCATGGGCTACTGCAACGAGGACCTCGACAAGCTGCTCGCCGAGGCCGGCTCGACCAGCGACACCGCCAAGCGGCAGGAGCTGTACGCGCAGGCCAACAAGATCATCTGGGATGACGCGGTCGGCATGTACCCGATGTACGTGCGCACCCTGTACGTCCGCAACAAGTCGGTGCAGGGCTTCACCGTCCCGCAGGACCTCACGCCGGACTTCTCGAAGGTCCGCATCGGCGGCGACGGATGACGGACGCGCTCCTCCAGATCGAGCACCTGTCGATCGACCTGCCCGGCCCGGCCGGCCCGGTCCGCGTGGTGGACGACGTCTCGTTCGCCGTCGCGGCGGGCCGGACCACCGGCCTGATCGGCGAGTCGGGCAGCGGCAAGACGATGACGGCGACCGCCGTCATCGGCCTGCTCCCGGCCGGCGCCGAGGTGTCCGGCAGCATGTGGTGGCAGGGCGAGGATCTGGTCACCATGGCGGAGAAGGACCGGCGCCGGCTGCGCGGGCGCGCCATCGCCATGATCTTCCAGGACCCGCAGTCGGCGCTGAACCCGACGCAGACGATCGGCCGCCAGGTCGGCGAGATCCTGCGGCGCGGCGGCATGCCCAAGCAGGAGGTCCGCCAGAAGGTGATCGACCTGCTCGACCGGGTCGGCGTGCCGGACCCGCGGACCCGGCACGCGCAGTACCCGCACCAGTATTCGGGCGGCCTGCGGCAGCGCGCCATGGTGGCGACGGCGCTCGCCGGCTCACCGCAGCTCATCCTCGCCGACGAGCCGACGACGGCGCTCGACGTCACCGTGCAGGCCCGCATCCTCGCGCTGCTGCGGCGCATCCGCGAGGAGGAGGGCATGGCCATGCTGCTGGTCAGCCACGACCTGCGGGTGATGGCGCACGTGGCCGACGAGGTCGTCGTCATGTACGCGGGCCGGCTGTGCGAGATCGGCCCCGGCCGCGAGGTCCTGAGCAGCCCGGCGCACCCGTACACGCGGGCGCTCGTGGTGAGCGTTCCGGCCGTGCGCAGCAGGACGGCCATCGCCGAGCCGCTGCCGGGCAGCCCGGCGAGCCCGGCCGACCGGCCGAGCGGATGCCCGTTCCACCCACGGTGCGCCAAGGCGCGGGCCGTCTGCCGTACCGAGGTCCCGCAGATGCGGCAGGTCGCCCCCGGCCGGCAGGTCGCCTGTCACTTCCCGGAGGAGACGTGAGCTTGATCGAGGTACGCGACCTCGTGGTCAACTTCCACTCCCGCAGGGAGCGCAGGCGCGGCAGACCGAACGCCGTCGACGGCGTCTCCCTCGCCGTACGCCCCGACGAGACGCTGGCGGTCGTCGGCGAGTCCGGCTCGGGCAAGACCACGGTCGCCCGCTGCGTCGCCGGCCTGCAGACGCCCCAGGCAGGAACAGTCCTCTTCGACGGCGCCCCGGTCGGGCGGGTGGCGAAACGGCCGCCGGAGGTGCGCCGCGCGATCCAGATGGTCTTCCAGGATCCCGCCGCCTCGCTGAACCCACGGATGACCGTACGGTCGATCATCGCCGAGACCTGGCGGACCCACCGGTCGGCCGCCCCGGCGGACCGGTCCTGGGACGACGCGATCGCCGAGCTGCTCCGGGACGTCGGCCTGGACCCCGGCGTCGCCGACCGGCGCGCGCCGTCGTTGTCCGGCGGGCAGTGCCAGCGGGTCAGCATCGCCCGGGCGCTCGCGCTGCGGCCCCGGCTGCTGGTCTGCGACGAGGCCGTCTCGGCGCTCGACGTGTCGGTGCAGTCGCAGATCCTGCGGCTGCTGGCCGGCCTGCGCGCCTCGCGCGAGCTCGCCATCCTCTTCATCACCCACGACCTCGGGGTGGTCAGGCAGATCGCGGACCGCGTGGCGGTCATGCACCAGGGCCGCCTGGTCGAGACCGCGACCGCCGACGACCTGTTCGAGCGGCCCGGCCACCCCTACACCAGGAAACTGCTCGACGCCGCCCTCGACCTCGAAGGCGCCTGACCTCCCACACAACAGGACGGAGCATTTTGGAATCGCAGACAGCTGATGTGGATCTGGCCGTCATCGGCGGCGGCGTCGGCGGTGTCGCCGCCGCGCTCGCAGCACTCCGGCACGGGCTGCGGGTGGTGCTCACCGAGGAGGGCGACCGCATCGGTGGCCAGTTCACCAGCCAGGGCGTGCCACCGGACGAGCACAGGTGGATCGAGCAGTTCGGGTGCACCGCCTCCTACCGGCGCTACCGGAACGCGGTCCGCGACCACTACCGCACGTGGTACCCGCTCACGCCGGCCGCCAGGAGCGAGCCGTACCTCAACCCCGGGCTGGGCCGGGTCGGCGCGCTCTGCCACGAGCCGCGGATCAGCGGCGCGGTGCTGCGCGCGCTGGTCGACCCGTACCTGAGCAGCGGCCGCCTGCGCATCCTGCTCGGCGCCCGGCCGGTGGCGGCCGAGACCAGCGGCGACCTCGTGCGCGCCGTGAGCGTGGAACGCGCCGACGGCAGCCGGGTGCACATCACGAGCCCGTACTTCCTGGACGCCACGGAGCTCGGCGACCTGCTGCCCCTCGCCGGGGTGGAGCACGTCACCGGGTTCGAGTCCCGGCACGAGACCGGCGAGCCGAACGCGCCCGAGGTGGCGCAGCCCGGCAACATGCAGGCGTTCTCCTGGGTGTTCGCCGTCGATCACCGGGAGGGGGAGAACCACGTGATCGAGCGGCCGGTGAGGTACGACCACTGGCGGGCGTACCGTCCCGACTACTGGCCGGGGCCGCAGATCGGGCTGACCGCGCCTGACCCGCGCACGCGGGAGCCGCTGACGCGGACGTTCACGCCGAACATCCGGTCCGGTCCGGTGGTCGCCGACCAGAGCCAGGACCCCGGCGACCGTGAGCTGTGGGAGTTCCGCCGCGCCGTCGCCCAGGAGTTGTACGAGCCCGGCTTCATCACCAGCGACGTCACCCTGGTCAACTGGCCGATGATCGACTACGTGGAGGGGCCGATCATCGGGGTGAGCGAGGAGGAGAAGGCCCGCCACCTCGCCGGGGCCCGCGAGCTGTCCGAGAGCATGCTCTACTGGCTGCAGACCGAGGCGCCGCGGCCCGACGGCGGGCACGGCTGGCCGGGGCTGCGGCTGCGGCCGGACGTCATGGACACTCCCGACGGTTTCGCCGCCGCGCCGTACATCCGCGAGTCCCGCCGCATCAGGGCCGAGTACACCGTCGTCGAGCAGGACGTCTCGCTCGCCGTCCGCGGCGAGGCGGGCGCGGCGCCGTACGACGACACGGTCGGGATCGGCATGTACCGCATCGACCTGCACCCGTCGACCGGCGGCGACAACTACATCGACGTCGCCAGCTGCCCGTTCCAGATCCCGCTCGGCGCCCTGCTGCCCGTACGGATGCGGAACCTGCTGCCGGCCGGCAAGAACATCGGCACCACGCACATCACCAACGGCTGCTACCGGCTCCACCCGGTGGAGTGGAACATCGGCGAGGCCGCCGCCTCCCTGGCTGTCTACAGCCTGGCGGAGAAGGTGGAACCGCACGACGTCCGGCGCAAGGAGGCGCACCTGCGGGCGTTCCAGAACGCGCTGCGGGCCGACGGCGTGGAGCTGGCCTGGCCGCAGATCAGGGGGTACTGATGGCCGGCCTGCTGACGGGCGTGGTCGTGCCCGCCGTCACGCCGATCGATGAGGAGGGCCGGCCGGACTACGCGGCCGGGCGGCGCTACTTCGGCGCGCTCGCCGCCGCGGGCGTCACGAAGATCATGCTGCTGGGCACGAATGGTGAAGGGCCGCTGCACCAGACGGCCGAGATCGGCGGATTCCTCCGCGACGCCGTCGCCGGGTGGCGGCGGCTGGCGCCGGACGGCGTCGTCATCGTGAACGCCTCAAGCGCCGGCACCCGCGAATCGCTGACGCGGGCCGAGCTCGCCGCAGAGGCCGGCTGCGACGCGGTCGCCGTCAGCCCGCCGTGCTACTTTCACCACGATGAACGCGACGTCATCGAGCACTACCGGGCGATGCGGGCGGTGTCCTTGCCGGTGATCGCGTACCACATCCCGCGCTACGCCGCGCCGTTCTCGGCGGGCTCGATCGCGGCGGTCGCCGGCATGGAACACGTCGCGGGCGTCAAGGACAGCTCCGGCGACTCCGGCGTCCTGCGCCAGTGGCTCGACGTCAAGCGCCGCCGGCCCGGCTTCGGGGTCAGCCAGGGCGCCGAACGCGCCATGCGCGACGCGCTCGCCGCCGGCGCCGACGGCATCACCCCGGGCATCGCCAACCTCGCGCCCCGGCTCACGCTCGACCTGTTCGACGGTGACCGGGCCGCGCGGGCTCAGCGACGCGTCATCGAGCTGCTCGCGGTGCACGGGATCAGGCCAGGAGTCCCGGTCGTCAAGGCGGCGCTGGCGCTGCGGGGTCTCTGCCCCGCGGCGGTCGCCCCGCCGCTGCGCACGCTCGACGACGACGAGACGGCCGCCCTGCGCGCGTTCCTGGACGCGTACGAACCTGACCTGATCGGAGCCGCCGATGAGTGACGCCGAGTGGTGGCGCACCGCCGTCATCTACGAGCTGTACATCCGGTCGTTCGCGGACGGCGACGGCGACGGCATCGGCGACATCGCGGGCATCCGCAGCAGCCTGGCCTACCTGGCCGATCTCGGCGTGGACGCCGTCTGGATCACGCCGTGGTACGCGTCGCCGAACAACGACGGCGGCTACGACGTCTCCGACTACCGCGCCATCGCCCCCGAGTACGGCGACGTACGCCAGGCCGAGCTCCTCATCGAGGAGGCGCACCGGCACGGCCTGCGGGTCGTGCTGGACGTCGTGCCGAACCACACCTCCACCGACCACCCGTGGTTCCAGGCCGCGCTCGCCGCTCCGCCCGGCTCCCCGGAACGCGCCAGGTACCACTTCCTGGACGGCCCCGGCGGGGACGTCCCGCCGAACGACTGGCGCAGCACGTTCGGTGGCAGCGCCTGGCAGCGGGTGCCCGACGGGCAGTGGTACCTGCACCTGTTCGACCCCAGCCAGGCCGATCTCAACTGGTCGAACCCCGAGGTCCGCGCGGAGTTCCTGGACATCCTGCGGTTCTGGTTCGACCGCGGGGTGGACGGGTTCAGGATCGACGTCGCCACCGGGCTGACCAAACACCCGGAATATCCCGATCTCGGTTACGGGGAGGAGGACCTGCTCGTCCTGACCGACGTGCCGGACCACCCGCACCGCGACCGCGACGAGGTGCACGAGATCTACCGTGACTGGCGCAGGGTGGCCGACGAGTACGACCCGCCCCGCGTGTTCGTGGCCGAGGCGTGGGTGGCCGACCCCGAACGACTGGCCAGGTACGTGGCGCCGGCCCAGTTGCACACCGCGTTCAACTTCCCGTTCCTGCAGTCCGCGTGGGACGCGGGCGACCTGTTCACGGTGATCGACTCTACGGTCCGCACGATGTCCCTCGTCGGCGCGCCGCCGACCTGGGTGCTGTCCAACCACGACGTCGAACGCACGGTCACCCGCTACGGCCGTGCCGACACCCGCAAGCACCAGGGCAGGTCCGGTCACGAGCTCGGCCCGGTGGACGAGGACCTCGGCCGGCGCCGCGCCAGGGCCGCGCTGCTGCTGATGCTCGCGCTGCCCGGCGTCGCCTACCTCTACCAGGGCGAGGAGCTCGGGCTGCCCGACCACATGGACATCCCCGACGACCGCATCCAGGACCCGATCTGGACCCGTTCCGGCGGGCGGCGCCGGGGACGCGACGGCTGCCGCGTGCCGCTGCCCTGGACGGCGGAGCCGGACGGCGCCGGGTTCGGGTCCGCGGACCCGTGGCTGCCGCAGCCGCCCGGCTGGGAGCGGTTCTCGGTCGAGAACCAGCTGGCCGACCCGTCGTCCACCTACCACCTCGTGGCGCGGGCGCTGCGGATCCGCCGCGAGCTGGACGTGCCGCAGGAGCTGGAGTGGACGGGCCGATCCGGCTCGGTCCTGTGCTTCCGCCGCGGACCGGGCTTCGCGTGCGTCGTCAACCTCGGCCCCGGGGAGGAGCCGCTGCCCCCGGACGCGGTCGTCCTGCTGCGCAGCGACACCCTCGACGCGAGCGGCGATCCGCTCCCGCCGGACACGACCGTGTGGCTGCGTACGACGTGAGACCGCCCAACATCGTGCTGATCCTCGCCGACGACCTGGGCTATTCGGACATCGGGTGCTACGGCGGTGAGATCCGTACGCCGAACCTCGACCGGCTCGGCCGGTCCGGGGTGCGGCTGACGCAGTTCTCCAACACGGCCCGGTGCAGCCCGTCACGCGCGTCCCTGCTGACCGGGCTGCACCCGCACCAGACCGGCATCGGCGTCCTGGCCGGGAGCAACATGCCCGGCGGCTATCCGGGCAGCCTCACCGACCGCTGCGTGACCGTCGCCGAGGTGCTCGGCGACGCCGGGTACGCCACCGGCATGTCCGGCAAGTGGCACCTGAGCGGGCCGCTGTGGGAGCCGGCCGGCTCGTGGCCCACCCGGCGGGGCTTCGCCGACTTCTTCGGCACGCTCAGCGGATGCGGCAGCTACTACGACCCGGCGACCCTGCGCCGCGGCGAGGCGGACGCCAGCGCCGAGACCCGCGACCCGCGGTTCTTCTACACCGACGCGATCACCGATCACGCGGTGGAGTTCATCGGGCGGGAGGCTGCCGCAGGCCGCGCGTTCTTCGCCTACGTCGCCTACACCGCGCCGCACTGGCCGCTGCACGCGCCGCCGGAGGACGTCGCCGCGTACGACGGCGTCTACACCGCGGGCTGGGACGAGCTGCGCCGTCGCCGGCTCGACCGGCTGCGCGCCGAAGGACTGCTGGGCGCGGAGTCCGCGTTGTCCGCGCGCGACCCGGCGCAACCCCCGTGGGCGGCGGCGCCGCACCAGGAGTGGGAGGCGCGCCGCATGCAGGTGTACGCGGCTCAGGTCGAGCGCATGGACCGGGGGATCGGCCGCATCCTCGACCGGCTGACGGCCTGCGGGGTCGTGGACGACACCCTGGTGGTGTTCCTGTCGGACAACGGCGGCTGCGCCGAGGTGCTCCCGCTCGGCGACCCCGAGGAGTTCCGGTCCAGGCGGCACATCGTCCCGCCGCGCACCCGCGACGGCGCGGAGCTGCGGGTGGGCAACGACCCGGGCATCGACCCCGGGCCCGAGGACACCTACGCCAGCTACGGTCCCGCGTGGGCCAACCTGTCCAACACCCCCTTCCGCCACTACAAACGGTGGGTGCACGAAGGAGGCATCGCGACCCCGTTCATCGTGCACTGGCCGGCGGGCGGCCTGGCCGGCGGGCGGATCGTGCGGACGCCCTTCCAGCTCACCGACGTTCTGCCCACCCTGCTCGGCGTGGCCGGCGTCGAGCCTCCGCGCCGGTACCGGGGCAGGGAGGTCCCGCCGCCCGAGGGCCGCACCATGCTGCCCGCGCTGCGCGGCGAGCCGGTCGCGGACGTGCCGCTGTTCTGGGAGCACCTCGGCAACGCCGCCGTACGCCGCGGCCGGTGGAAGCTGGTCCGCGAGAACGGCGGGCCGTGGGAGCTGTACGACATGGACGCGGACCGCTCCGAGACGACCGACCTGGCCCGCCGCCACCCTGCCCTCGTCGCCGACCTGGCGGCCGAGTACGAGGGCTGGGCGCGACGGGTCGGTGTCATCCCGCGCGGCCGGCGATGAGCGGCGTCGGGAACGGGGCGCTCCAGGGCAGCCCGTCCGTCGGCCACAGCTCGCGCTGCCGCTTCTTGAACGTGGTCTCGACCCTGCCGCCCACGGGGCAGCGGAAGCCGGGCGGCGGCACGGTGAGCGAGATCAGGTAGTCGTCGATCGGCACCGTGCTGCACTCGTCCTTGCCGTAGATGCGGTGACCCCAGCCCTCGTACGTCAGCAGGCGCGCCTTGGGGCCGAGCTGCCGGGCCACGTTGGCGGACCACGAGTACGGCGTGGAGGGGTCGTGCAGCGAGTTCCCCAGCAGGATCGGGGCGTCGCCCGTGTAGCGCAGCCGGTGCTGCGGGTTGGTGGTGGGGTGCTTCAGGCAGACGGGCAGGTCCTCGATCGGCATCGGGTTGAGCCGCATGTCGGGGGCCAGCCGGTTGGAGCTGCGCAGCAGGGCGGCGTACTCCTTGTAGTTGCGCACCGGCAGGTGGTAGTCCTGGCAGAGGATCGCGGTCGGCAGGTGCGCGACCTCACCCGACACCGGCTGCCGGCCGGGCAGCGGCGGCATCCACGAGGGCGGCTCCCCGCCGTCCAGGGCGCGCAGCATCTCGCTGAGCAGCTGCCAGGCGGGACCCTCGGTGCCGAGCACGCCCTGCCACAGGACCTGGATCTCGGTCATCGGCCGGTCCTCGACACCCGGGTAGTAGAGCTTGCCGCTGCGGGCCTTGGCGAGGACCCGCTCCCACACGGCGCGGACGTCCTGCCCGTGCAGCGCGCAGGCCGGCTCCTGGTCGCACCACCCGACGAACTGGTCGAAGGCGTCCTCGACGGCGGCGGCCTCACTGTCGAGGAACGCCTTGACGCCGAGGCTGTGGTCCATGTTGCTGTCGAGGGCCATGGCCCGGATCCGGTGCGGGAACAGCTCGGCGTACATCTGGCCGATCAGCGTGCCGTACGAGATCCCGTAGAAGGTGAGCTTCTCCTCGCCGAGCGCGGCGCGCAGGGCGTCGAGGTCGCGCGCGACGTTGACCGAGTCGACGTGGTCGTAGAGCGGGCCGGTGCGGGCCCGGCAGTCGGCGCGCAGCTTCTTGGCGTAGCCGCTCCACTTGACGAAGTCGGCCTGGCTCTTCATGACGGCGTACGGCATCTGGTTGTACACCGACGCCGAGCAGATCACCGGGTGACTGCGGCCGACGCCCCGGGGGTCGAAGCCGACGATGTCGAAGTGCTTCTGCAGCTCCTCGGTGAAGAAACCGGGAGCGCCGTACGCGGCCTCCACCCCCGATCCGCCGGGACCGCCGGGGTTGATCACCAGGGATCCGACGCGGGAGGCGGGGTCGGTGGCCTTGCGGCGGGCGACGGCCAGATCGATGGTGGGCCCGCTCGGACGCGACCAGTCGATGGGGACGGCCAGTGTGCCGCACTCGGCGCTGGGCTCCTCCTCGCAGGGAGCCCAGGCGATGCGGCCCTTCGCGGGAGCCGCCGAAGGCTCTGCGGTCGCCGTGGGCTTCGGGGTCGCCGATGGGTCTGGGGTCGCCGATGGGTCTGGGGTCGCCGCGACAGCCGGCAGTGCGGGTAACAGCGCCGCCATCGCCACGACGACGGCACCCAGCAGAGAGGATCTTCCTCGCACATTGCTCCAATCGTGGATCGGCCGACCGGCCCGCTCATACCGTGATGGCCCCGAAGCAGGGCGGCGGCGAGACGCGGCCCCCGTGTCGACCGCGACGAATCGAACAGCGGGATGACGATACAACAGCAACAATCGGAAGATCCTGACAATGAACGTGAAAACCGGGCGGACGCGGCCGTTCCTCCGCACCGCGCACGTCCGCCCGGCGCGTTCCTCAGCAGGTGCGCAGCATGTTGAGCAGAGCCACCCGCTCCCTGCTCGTCACGAAGAGCCCGTAGTGGTGTTTGACGGTGATCCATGAGGTCGCGTACCGGCACCAGTAGGCCCGGCGTTGCGGACGCCAGCTCTGCGGCCCCTTGCCGCCCTTGGCGATGTTGGCGGAGTGGCTGACGGTGATGAGCTCGGGGCGGGTGAGGTCGTTGGCGAAGGCGCGTCGTTTGGCCGGGCTCCACCGCTTGGCGCCCGAGCGCCAGGCGTAGGAGAGCGGCACCAGGTGGTCGACGTCCACGTTCTTCTCGCTCTTCAGCCGCTTGCCGTCGTAGGGGCTGAACCAGGTGCCCCGGACGGGATGGCAGCGGGAGTCACGGCGGATGCTCCGTGCGTCGCGGGCCAGCACGATCTCCCGCGTGCTGCATTTCCCCCTGCGGTTCGGCCAGCTGGGCTGGAACTTCGCGCGGCTGTAGCCGCTGATGGACAACGGCCTGGCGATCTTGAGCTGAGTCAGCATGCTGCGGGCGAGGGCGGCGGCCTGCGACCGCTTGCGTTGTTCGGCCGCCGCCGGCTTGGCGGCGAGGACGGCGGCGATCGGGATGACCATCAGGGCGAGGACGGCGACATGTGCTGCCCGTCTCAAGAAGATCATGGTTCGATCCATACCCGCACTTTCTCCGGCCATGGCGGTGATATTCGCCGTCTTCGCCGGGGGTGGGTCGTTTGCCGGAAAAGCGGAAGTCCATAATGCACCTATGCATAAGCCCCTTATGGACGTGGCGATCCCGCAGGGTTCGGCCGACGCTTTGACGATCGCCGTGGAACAGCTGGTGCGGCACGTCCGGCTGAGCGCGACCACGGGCGGGCTCAGCAGCGCCGCCTCCTTCGTGCTGAGCCGCCTGGCGCGCGAAGGTCCGCAGCGGCTGACCGAACTCGCCCGCGCGGAAGGCGTCTCCCAGCCGAACATGTCGCAGCTCGTCAACCGCCTGGAACGCGGGGACCTCGTACGGCGCACCGCCGATCACAGCGACGGACGCGGCGTCCTGGTCGAGGTCACCGACACCGGAGTGGAGGTGTTCCTGCGACGGCGCGCCGAACGCGCCCTGGCGCTCCAGCAACTGATCGACGAGCTGACCGAGCAGGAGCAGCACGCCGTCGCGGTCGCCCTGCCCGCACTGGCCCGGGTGATCGAGGACCGCCGGCCGCCGCGTTCCTGACCCCGCCCCTCACGACATCCCAAGAGAAACGGAACATGAGCACATCCCGCGGAAAGACCGCCAGCCCTTTCAAGCAGCCCAGGGCCGTCTGGGCCGTCGCGTTCGCCTGCGTCATCTCGTTCATGGGCATCGGCCTGGTCGATCCGATCCTGCCCGCCCTGGCCGAGAGCCTGAACGCCACCCCGAGCCAGGTCTCCCTGCTCTTCAGCAGCTACCTCATCGTCACCGCCGTCGCGATGCTCATCGTCGGCTGGATCTCCAGCCGGATCGGCGCCAAGCGGACCCTGGTCATCGGCCTGGCCGTCATCGCCGTCTTCGCCGCCCTCGCGGGCGCCACCGGCTCCATCAACGGCATCGTCGGCTTCCGCGCCGGCTGGGGCCTCGGCAACGCGATGTTCATCGCGACCTCGCTGGCCGTCATCGTCGCCTCCGCCAGCGGCGGCTTCGCCGGCGCCATCATCCTGTACGAGACCGCCCTCGGCCTCGGCATCGCCGTCGGCCCCCTGCTCGGCGGCGTGCTCGGCGGGATCAGCTGGCGCGGCCCCTTCTTCGGCGTGGCCGTCCTCATGGCCGTCGCCCTGATCGCGACCCTCGTCTTCGTCCCCGCCACGCCCAAGCCCGACCGGCCCACCTCGGTGACGGCCCCGCTCAAGGCGCTGCGTCACCGCGGTCTGCTGACCATGGGCATCATGGCCCTGCTGTACAACTGGGGCTTCTTCACCATGCTGGGCTACGCCCCGTACCCGATGGAGCTCGACGCCCATCACCTCGGGCTGGTCTTCACCGGCTGGGGCCTGCTCGTGGCCGCCTTCAGCGTGTTCTTCGCGCCGCGCCTGCAGTCCCGCTTCGGCACCGCGCCCGTGCTGTACGCCAACCTGCTCGGCCTCGCGATCGTGATGGCCGTCATCGCGGCCGGCGTGCGGACGCCCGCCGTGGTGATCGTCGCCGTCATCGTCAGCGGCGCCTTCATCGGCATCAACAACACCCTCACCACCCAGGCGGTCATGCTCGTCTCGCCGGTCGAGCGCCCGGTGGCCTCCTCCGCCTACGGCTTCCTGCGCTTCATCGGCGGCGGGCTGGCCCCGTTCGTCGCCGGCAAGCTCGCCGACGCCTCCGACCTCAGCGTGCCCTTCTACCTCGGCGCCGCCACGTTCCTGCTGGCCGTCCCGATCCTCGCCAGCGGGCACCGGCTGCTCCGCCAGGCCGAGCGGCAGCTCGGCGAAGGCGAGCCCGTCGAACCGGCGCTCACCCCGGTCGGCCGCGCGGTGCCCGCCGACCGGCCGCTGCTCGTCGTGGCCGTCGGCGCGTACGACAACGCCGCCTCGATCGTCGACACGGCCGCGCGGTACGCCCGGGAGAGCGGCAGCGTGCTGGACGTCGTCCACGTCTCCGAGACCGCCGTCGTCGAGGAACAGGCCATCGAGACCGAGACCCACGACCAGGCCCGCGCCGCCGTCACCGCCCACCTGGACCGGCTCGCCGCGCACGGTGTCGCCGCGACCGGCCACGTCCTCACCAGCGTCGGCGACCACGCCGCCGCCGGCCGCGCCCTGGCCCGCCACGCCGCCGAAACGGGCGCCCGCACGGTCGCCGTCGGCCGCTCCCCGCGCGGGCCGCTGCTCCAGTTCGCCGACGGCAGCTTCACCACCGCCCTCACCCATACGGCGACCTGCACGGTCATCCTCATCGAACCCGACGACGCCCCCCGCCCCCTGACGGCGGCCACCCTGACGGAGCTACGCGACAGCAGGGCCTGAGGCGATCACCTGGTCAGCTCGAACCGGCGAAGTCGACGTGCTGGCCGGCCTGGCTCGACCAGCTCGCGTCGTCCCCGCCGAAGAAGGTCGAGAAGAACACTCCGTCGATCTTCAGCTCGGCCGTGCTCCGGAAGACCGGATCCGCCTGGCTCAGCACCTTCCGGCCGTCGAGCCACACGGTGATCGACCCGTCGCGCGGCCCGGGGTGTTCAGCCGGATCTCCTGCTCCAGCCGCACCCACCGGCCGACGGGGAACGTCCAGGAGCCTCGGCCCAGCGAGGTCCCGTGCTCCTGCGACGCCGGCAGGTACGCGGTCATCGTCGCCCGCGTCCGCGGACACGCCGAGCCCTGGCCCGTGCTGGCCTGTCACGTCGTGACCGTCGTCGCGCTGCTCCTCGCGCGAACGAGCACCCCTGCGTCACGGCTGCTGGGACCACCGTCCCCACGTCGTGACGAGCGGCCGGTAGCCCTGGCGGGACCAGAAGGGGACGGACAACGGGTTCGGAGCCGCGTAGTGCACCAGCACGGTGTCGACGCCTGCCGACGCCACCTCGGCATGGGCGTGGCCGGCCAGTGCGGCGCCGATGCCGCGGCCCCTGCCGCCCGGCCGCGCGTACAGGGAACCCACGTACGCCACGGGCGACGAAGCCGCCACGGCAGGCGCGATCCACCCCGCGTGATCGGGGTGGTGGACCGACAGCATGCCGACGACTTCACCGTCCTGCTCGGCCAGCCAGCACCAGCCGTCGTCACGCGTGAGCTTCTCCTCGAGCTCGGCCCGGGCGGCGGCGGGTGTCCAGGGCAACACCGGAACCCAGCCGAACTGCGCCTCGTAGGCGATCAGCTCCAGGTACAGCCGGCACATGGCATCCAGATCATCCGCCACGGCGCGCCGTACACCAGCGGATGGCCGCCCACCGGCCGACGGGGGACAGACGCGGACGGCGAGCACGGACCGCGGCGCGAACCCCCGCCTGACCAGTGCTGCGACAGGAGCGGTGTCCCGGCTCGGCCAGCTCACCACGAGCCCGGAATCGGGCTCGGCGTCGAGAGCCGAGATCCAGCGGTCGAGGAGACGCCCGAGGGAGTCCGCGGGGTCGTCACCTGCGACCCTGGCGTGGAGCGTGCAGGTGGTCAGGGGGCCCCAGGGCACTGACCGGGCGTCGGGGCCGGCCGTGGCCATCGACGGCACGCCGACGGCGTTGGCGGTCTCGATCAGGTCTTCGCCGAGATCCGTGACGGCGACCAGCGGGTCGGCGGCCCGCACCCGCTCGCGGTGGCCATCGATCACATCACTCACGGTTCGCACAATAGTGCGCCGCCCGGGTGCGGGAAATGGATGGTTGGTCAGAGGCATGAAGCAGGGCCGACGCGCGGATGCCGCGACCGTCCGCGGGGTGCGGGAGTATCGAGCTTGACCCTGACGTTACGTAAGGCTCCAGAGTGGGTGCATGGCCGACCACTATCCCGCATTCGACATCAGCCCTGTTCCCACTCCCGCGCTCGACGCGAAACCGCCCGAGGTCTACCGGGGCATCTACGGCATGCCGATGTTCGTCACAGTGCCGACGTCCGACCTGGCCGCGTCCGCCGACTTCTGGATTCGCGGGCTCGGCTTCATCGATCTGTTCACGATCCCCGGCGCGATCACACACCTTCGACGGTGGGCGTTCCAGGACGTGCTCCTTGTGCCGACGGGCCGATCCTCCGAGGTTCCCGCGGTAAGTGTCAGCTTCTCGTGCGTGCTGAGCCAGATCGACGAAGTCGCGGCGGCCTGTGAGGAGTTGCTGCCCGGCTGCACCACGGGACCGCGGCAGACCCCGTGGAACACGGTGGACCTGGAAGTCATCACGCCCGAGAACGTCCGGGTCATCCTGACGGCCGCTCGCCCTCTCGACCCTCACAGCGCCGAAGCGCGGAATCTCGAAGCCATGGGCTTCGAGATCCCGGGGGCGTGAGAACGCCGGCTCCGGCTCCGTCACCTCTCGTCGCGGCTGTCAGACTGGACGGCATGACGAACGGTGCCGCCGACGACGCAGTGGCACCCGATGGTCTTACCGTCGGGGCCACGGCATCCCTTGTCGGCGTGACCGTCCGAACTCTCCACCATTGGGATGCGATCGGACTGGTCCGTCCGTCCGGGCGCACCATCGGTGGCTACCGGCTCTACTCGGCAGGCGACGTCGCCCGCATCCACAGAGTGCTCATCTACCGAGAGCTCGGCCTGCCCCTCGACGACATCGGTGAGCTCCTCGACGCCCCGGCGATCGACGCCACCGTGTCGCTGCGGCGACAGCGCGCACAACTCGCCGAACGCATCTCCCGCTTGCAAGGGATGGTCAATGCGGTTGACCGCATGATCGAGGCCGCGAGCGCCGGTATCTTGCTCTCCGCCGAGGAACAAGTCGAGATCTTCGGCAAGCAGTGGCAACCGTCATGGGTCGCCGAAGCGCGCGACCGTTGGGGTGACACGGCTCAGTGGGCGCAGTACGCCGAACGTTCGGCGGGCAGGACGGCCGAGGATTGGCGGCAGCTCGCGGAAAGCACCTCCGCTCTGCACGATGACCTGGCCGCCGCGAAACGCGCGGGCGTCAGGCCCGGAAGTGCCGAGGGGAACACACTCGCCGAGCGGCACCGAGCATCGATCGACGCATATTTTCACTGCACCCACTCCATGCACGTGTGCCTGGGACGGATGTACGTCGCCGACCCCGGTTTCGCGGCCTACTACGACGCCATGGAGCCCGGCCTCACCTTGTGGCTACGCGACATCATCGACGCCAACGCCCGCGATCGGGGCATCGACCCCGAGGCCGCGACCTGGACCTGACGCGGTTCCACGGGCGCCGCCGGCTCCCGACCGCCGCTGATCCGTCCGGTCCCGATGACCGGGGCCGCGTTCAAGCCCCGAAGACAAGACAGCGAATCCCGCCTCCAGCACGGGCGAGGCGGGGTTTCCGCATGTCACAGGCCGCTTGGCCAGGCGACGGCTGATGATCGGGCGCTGGCTCCGGTTGGCGCCTTCGAAGACTTGCATGATCTTCGATGCCCGATCCGACTACCTGGCGGAGTTGCGCATGACGAGCCCTCATCCCGGCCGCTCTGCGGTGTCCGTACATCGGTTTTCGATCAAGCACCTCCCCGAGTCGCTGCGGTCGACGTACGCTCCGGGACATGACCACACAGGAGCGACCCCCCGGTGATGAGCACGGTCCCGAGAAACTGATCCGCACGGACGTGCCGCACTCCGCCCGCATCTACAACTACTGGCTCGGTGGCAAGGACCACTTCGACATCGACCGTGTGATCGGCGAGCAGGTCGTCCAGGCTGAACCCGAGATGGTCGCGATGATGCGGCACAACCGGGCCTTCCTACGCCGCGCCGTCGACCATCTGGTGCGCGAGCGCGGCATCCGTCAGTTCCTCGACATAGGCACCGGCCTGCCGGTGGCCGACAACACCCACGAGGTGGCGCAGCGCGCCGCGCCCGAGAGCCGCATCGTGTACGTCGACAACGACCCGGTCGTGCTCGCCCACGCGAAGGCCCTGCTGACCAGCAGCCTCGAGGGCGCGACCGACTACATCGACGCCGACCTGCGGGAACCCCACGAGATCCTGTCCGCCGCCGCGAAGACGCTCGAGCTCGGCGAACCTGTCGCGGTGATGCTGCTCGGCGTCCTCAATCACATCGCCGAGGACGCCGAAGCGCTGGCCATCGTCAGGACGCTCATGGACGCCCTCGTCCCGGGCAGCCATCTGGTGATCTCCGTCAACACGAACGTCCTCAAACCCGAGAACATGAACCGCGCAGCGGCCGCCTACAACGAGGCGTTCGGCAACCCGCCCATCTACCTGTCCACGCCCGAACGGCTTGCCGCGTTCTTCGAGGGGATGGAAATGGTCGACCCCGGCCTGGTGCCGGCGGCCAGATGGAACCCCGTCGCGGCCGATGCGCCGTTCGAAGACGAGACCTCGGACATGGACCTGTACGTCGGCGTCGGACGAAAGCCCTGACGAACGCCTGTGACACGAGCGAGGGAACCTGGACCAGCTCCATGGTCGCCCGCATCACCTCTTCGCCGCTTCCCGGGCTCCCGCGGAACCGTGCCGGGAGGCTGAACTGCTGTTCACAAGCCAGTTCGAGCCTGTCCACAGGCGTCCGCGACTCTCACGGGCGCCTGCTCAGCGCCCCTCCCTGACGGTTGACCGGCTACGTTCAACTCTGTCGTGCCAGAGATCCACTGAACGCTCCCGTGGCCGTCCCGAGGATTTCGTAATCTGCCTGAATGACCATTGTTGCCTTGTCGGTCAGCCGGACACTCATGGTCAGATCCGCCAGGCATGTCTTTCCCGAGGGCAAGTCATCCGGGGTGTCGGTGGTGCCAGCCTTCAATATGATGTGGTCGCTCTTGACCTCGGCGAGCTGCCAGCTACGTGAGCAGCCACTGTTCTGACCCCAGTCAACGGCACGTTGAGCTACGACGGTGTCGCCGATACTGCCCTGCTCTATCGTTATCTCGTCAATCCCCGTCCCTCTTCCCTCCCCTAAGGGGTCGGGGAAGGTCATCGTCACTTGACCTCTCCAAGTGCCGAGGTATCCCTCCGGCACATCGCTGCTCTTGCCATCACTCTGGGGGAGAAGCCATGCCAGCACGCCCACCACGAGTGCCAGCACGCCGGTGATTGCGGCGATGACCCCCGCACGTTCACCCGCGTTCCGGCCCAACAACAGGCGCCAGGAGGTGCGCCGCCGACTCCCGGCAGAGGCGCCACCGGGGCGAGGTGGCTCGGTAGCTTCTCCTGCGTCGGCGAGGACTTTCCCCTCCTTTTGGCGGTGAGGGGGTGGCCCGGTGGGATCGGGGCGCGTGGAATTCTGTGGCGCACCGTCGTCCCGGCCTGGTCGATCAGCGGACTCGCGTAGACCGTCCTTACGGGATGCACTGGACTCTTCCCTTCCGGATTCTGGCATGTCCGGTTCCCAGCCTTCGATCGGTGGCGCGACCCCTTCATCCTCTATCGAACACCCATCGGCGTCACCTTGTCAGACAGATCAAATCCAACAGTCGGCGACGAACAGGGCGCGTTCGGGTTCAGGTCCCGGAGGCTCAGGTCCGGCAACGGAGTCGCGCGTGCCTGGTGATCCGCTCAGTCCTGGTGGTGGTCCACAAGAGCCGCGTCTCGCAGAGGGTTTGTACTCGTGAGGTTCACCCACAACGAGTGGACCTCCATTGCGGCTGTCATAACCGGCGTCGCTGCGGTAGGCGGCATTCTTCTGCAGGCATGTTCGGGCAGCAGGTTCAAGCTTTTCAGTGCGGTAGTGGATCGAAGAGGATACGCGCCGGGCAAGACAGTTCGCGGAAAGGATTACGTCGGAGCTTTATCGAGACGATCGCGATCCTGGCATGCGAACAGAAGTTGAGAAAGCAGATCCCACTTCTGTCGAAGTTTGGCCCTGATGAAGTTCAAGGATGTCGCCGCGCCGGCGAGTCGGAGGATCCGGATCTCGGGATGTTCGAAGATCGGCTTTTCCGTGCCCGGAAATAACGTGGGAAGTAGTTGTTGTCAAAGGAGGCCAATATTGGACGCCTGGCCCAAACCCATGCCTGGTCCTTATGGAGGAGCTTGTCGCCGAGTATGACATCAGTCGCTCTGATGGTGGGTAGGAGATCCAGTTCGCGGGGACAGACTGGGGCTACGGGGTGCGGCTTGTTCGATCAACTCCAATCAGCCGTGGCTTGCCGCCGGTGGATCTGGTTGAGCGCCTCCTAAGGGCTCCTGCCCAAAGTGGTGGACTTGACCTGGTCAGCGGTCGGTGTCGCGTACGAGGCCGCTTGGTAGCGGGACGCGGTGAGCCGCGCAATCACCCGCGATAAACCCGGTGACGTCGACGATCATCCCCGGGATACTGGTCGCCCATGGATGAGGTCGAAATGGTCGTCGCCCATTCCGAGCGCGCGACCCTGCGCGTCGGCGACGTGTTCCTGAAGGTGGACGCCGATCAGGCGCGCATCGACGTCGAGGTCGAGGCGATGGCCCTGGCGCCGGTCCCGACCCCGAAGGTCCTGTGGCACAAGCCGCCGGTGCTCGCGATCGCCGCAGTCCCGGGGAGGGCGCTCGGCCGCCTCGGCGAGCCGTCGACCGCGTCCCCGGCGGCGTGGGCCGCGGCGGGCGCCACCATCCGGAGGTTGCACGACGCGCCGTTGCCGCCCAGGCCCGGCCGGGCCGGCCGGGGCCCCGACGAGTTGGCGGCGGATCTCGATGGCGAGTGCGAGTGGCTCGTGACGAACGGCGTCCTGCCCGCCGACCTGGTCACCCGCAACCGCCAGGTCGCCGAGGCCGCGCTCCGGCCGTGGGCTCCGGTGTTCACGCACGGCGACCTGCAGATCGCTCACGTGTTCGTCGACGGCGACGGGATCACGGGCATCATCGACTGGTCCGAGGCGGGCCAAGGCGATGCCCTGTTCGACCTCGCCACCTTGACGCTCGGACACGAGGAGCACCTCGGCGACGTCGTCGCCGGCTATGGCACCGACGTCGACCTCGACGTGATCCGCGCGTGGTGGTCGTTGCGAAGCCTGCTGGGGGTTCGCTGGTTGGTCGAGCACGGCTTCGACCCGTTCGCGCCGGGCTGTGAGATCGACGTGCTGAGATCCCGGCTGTGACGCTGCCATGTGAAGCTTGGTCATCCCGCACATGTCCCGCACTCACCGAGTCGGTCATCAGGTCATTCGATGGTAAGCCGACCAAGAGCACGAGGCCGCCAAGGCTCAAGCATCTTGACTCTGGATACGCCCGCTCTCCATATGGCTGAACGCGGGGAGTTCGTTGTCAGTGCCCAGATGACCGCAGCAGCGCCTGGCGGGCCGAGTCCGCCATCCACTCCTGAGCGCGGTCGAAGCTCCAGCCTCGCTCCCCGATGAGCAGGAACCAGGCGCGCTGGCCCAGGAAGAACCAGAGCAGGTCGACGGCCAGCGCGTGATCCAGCTCCGGGCGGAGCGCATCCAGGGCGACCAGGCGATCGGCCACCGTGGTCAGGGCCTTGAGGTACGCGGTGATTCCTTCGTTGTGGACCTCCGTGGCGCCGTTGTCTCCGAGACCATCGTGGAGCAGGCCGTACAGAACGTCCCAGTGCCGCTCATGGGCGCGGCGAGTGCCCTCGGCGGTGATGTCGATGATCGCCCCCGGATCGGTGCACGTCGCCACCGCTTCGAGGCTCTCCGTCACGGCGGTGTCGTTCATGGCGGAAGCCAGGAGCGCGGCCAGGATCGCCGTTTTGCCTCCCGTGCTGCTGTAGACCGTCTGCACCGCCACTCGGGCCGCCGCCGCGATCTGGGCGACCGTCACGTCCGGGTAGCCACGGGCGAGGAACAACTCCCGCGCACTCTGCATGATCGCCGTCCGGGTGTCTGCGGCCGCGTCCATGCGACGGGGAGAGTAATACCTGCTCATATCAGCATTATCCCATTTTTCTGTGGGGATGCCCACATTGACCAGAGGCATCTCTATTGACTAGCGTCCTCAATCGTGATGAACATGCCTGCTGAACCCATAGCCGTTCTGGAAACCCGTCTCGTGCACAACGTGCACCGGCAGGCGACCACCTTGCTGGTCGAGGCCGCCGGGCGGCCCTCGGTACCCGCCGCCGCGCTGGCCGAGCTGCGCGACTTCCTGGTCGCGCACCTGCATCACCATCACGAGAGCGAAGACGACGACCTGTGGCCGATGATCGTCGCCGTCGCTCCCCAAGCTGCCGAGGGACTCGCCGCGCTCAGCGTCGAACACCACCAGCTCGATGCCGCCCTTGAAGCCCTTGGCGAGGCGGCAGTGGCGGACGGCGCCGACCGGGCTGTTCTCCGGGAGGCCGCGACCGTCGTGCGCGACCTGGTTCTCCACCACCTGGAAGACGAGGAACCGCTGCTCTTCCCCGTCTTGCGTGATCAAGTGTCCCCGGAGGCCTGGGCGGATTTCTCCAAGAAGGTGATTGAGACGTCGCCGACCCTGGCAGCGCACCTGCTGGTCGGGTTCTTCGACCGGGTGGGCACTCCGGAGGAGGTCGCGCTCGCGCTGCCCCCGATTCCCGAGCCGGTCCTGGCGGCCATGCGGCAGCAGGCTCAGGCGACCTTCGAGACGCTGGGGGAGACCGGCTGAGAGCCGCTGGTCAGCTGCCCTGACGTGGATCCTCACGGTCGCCGGAGCGGGGGCCCGGCGACGTGTCGGTGGCGCGGGTTCGGCTGCGGCGGGCGACGTAATCGTCGTGAAGCGCGCTGCTGGACGGCCGACTGGTCGTGCAGACCGATGTCTCCCGCCTCGCCCACTTCGCGGCTGCTCGCCCAGCGCGCCGTCACCAGCGTCATCGTCGGCCCTCGCAAGCTGGAACAGCTCACGGACAACATCGCCGCCAGCGACCTAACCCTCACCGAACAGGATCTCGCCGAACTCGACGAGGTCAGCCGGTCGCCTATCGCCTACCCGAACTGGATTCACAAGTGGTTCGCTCCGACACGGATCCCGGCTGGCAACCTGGCCTGATCAGGACGTCGAACGTCTGGCGTAGCCGATCAGTTCTCCCACCCGCACCAGGAGGTCCTCTCCGCCCGCCCAGGGGCGGCGACAGGAAACAGAAACAATGGTGCAAAAGTGGCAATTGATACGGTAATGGCGTATTAGGAATCGCGAGGGCGGAGCCGGGCCGTCGCCGGGGCGGTCCATCACATCCGCCTGGGTGCTGCCTGTCACGCCGACCGCTCCGGGGAACCTCCGCATGGAGAGCAGCCCGCCCTGCAGCGATCCGGAGAAAAGCGAAGGACACGATGACTGACAGCCGCACAGTGTGGCTTCCCTATCTCCCCGAGGACTTCCCCGGCCGGCTCCCTGCGGAGCTGACGTATTACTACTGGGACGGCGTTGCTGACTTCCCATCCGATCCGGAGGACGTGCGGTTCCTGGTGCTGCCGCCGGTGCCTGGCGAAGAGCAGAAGATCCTGGACCGGTTGTTGCCCCGTATCGAGCGGCTGGAGGTGCTCCAGGTGCTCAGCTCCGGGCACGACGCCCTGGAGCCGTACCTCGGATTGCTGCCTCCCGGCGCCCGTGTCGCCACGGCGCGCGGGGTGCACAGCGAGAACACGGCCGAACTCGCGGCGACCCTGCTCCTGGCGGCGACACGCGGCCTCGACCACTTCTTCCGCCGGCAGTCGGCACGACAGTGGCAACCCCGCAGGTTCCCCACATTGTCCGGCAGCAACGTCCTGGTCGTCGGTCAGGGAGCGGTGGGAACGGCGGTGGCGGCCAGGCTCGCCCCGTTCGGCTGCCGTGTCGTGCGGGTGGCGCGGACGGCTCGCGACGGCATGGACGGCCGCGTGCACGCCGTCGCGGAACTGCACGAACTTCTCCCCGGCGCGGACGCCGTGGTGCTGTGCGTACCGCTGACGGATGACACACGCGATCTGATGAACGCCTCCCGGCTGGCCCTGATGAAGGATGGAGCCGTTCTGGTCAACGTGGGCAGAGGGGAACTGGTCGACGCGCAGGCACTCGTACGAGAGGTGGAGCACGGGCGGCTGCGCGCCGCCTTGGACGTGACCGCACCAGAACCCCTGCCCCCCGACCACCCGCTGTGGGACCTGCCCGGTGTCATGATCACACCCCACATCGGAGCGTTCACCCACGCCTTCACCCGTACGTCGCTGGACTTCATCCTGCGTCAGCTGCGCGATTACGCGCGTGGCGAGACGCCGGCCAACGTCCTCCCCCTCATGGCCGACGCGCGGTGACTCGGGCGCTCGCAGATGAAGACCGCATCCTTGATCTGCGGGCGCCAAGTGGTGAGGTCCTCCCGCGCTGTGTTTCCAGGTCCTCGCTCTGAGGTCTGATGTGGGGGCCAGGCGCCGATGTCGTGTGGCAGAGGAACCCGAACCACGAGAGGCTGGATTGCAAACTCAGAAGTTTCCCCGGACAGTGTGGGCGCCGATTAATCATCCGTCCAGGTCAAGCCGCATGCTGGTACTCTGCGGGTGCCGAAAATCATTCGAGCAGGTCGCAGGGGTGATGGCGATCGCGTGCTTCGGTCTGGTAGTCGCGAGGGCTGCACCAGAAACGGCATGATGATCTGTCGTGCTGCTGCGCTTGGCCTACCTCACGGTGACGAACACCTTCTCATTCATCCGGCTGCTACCCAGAAGCGATCGCGACAAAGAGATCGAGATCCTGGGGCTCCGGCATCAGTTGACGGTCTTGCAGCGGCAGGTGGCCAAGCCCGTGTTCACGCCGGATGACCGGTTTCTCCTCTCATGGCTGCTCCACCATCTGTCGATGGGCAAGCTCCGGCACCTCACGTTGCTGGTCCGCCGGCGAGTCGGCCGCGCTCGGTATCAAGGTCGCCGCCTCCACCGTCTGGGAGATCCTGAAAGTCCACGGCATTGCCCCGTCGCCTGAACGCGAGCACACCAGCTGGGCCGATTTCCTGCGCAGCCAGGCCGGGGCGCTGCTGGCCTGTGACTTTTTCGAGATCCGCACGCTCACCGGGGCGCGACTGTACGTCCTGGCAGTCATCGAGCACGCCACCCGCCGCGTTCGGATTCTCGGCGTTACCGTGCGCCCCACCGGGCAGTGGGTCACTCAGCTCGGCCGTAATCTCGTCATGGACCTGCAGGACGCGGGCAGCAAGCCAGGTTCTTGATACGTGACCGGGACGCCAAGTTCATCGCGGCCTTCGACGCCGTCCTGGCCGATGCCGGAGTGCAGGTGGTCAAGACCGGTATCCGGATACCTCGGATGAACTCAATCATGGAGCGCTGGATCCAGACCTGCCGACGCGAGTTGCTGGACCGCACCTTGATCTGGAACCAGCGCCACCTTCTGCACACGCTGCGCGAGTTCGAGACGTTCTACAACGAACACCGACCGCACCGGGCTCTTGGACAGGCAGCCCCGCGCCGTCTGCTCCCCGATCCGATCAGCGACCAAGCCCTGATCGCGCGACTCGACATCCGCCGAAATGATCGACTCGGCGGTGTCCTCAGGGAGTACCAGCATGCGGCTTGACCTGGACGGATGATTAATCGGCACCCGGAACGATACGCGCGACATCCCGATCCCTCCGGCCCTCGTCACCGCACTCCGAGAGCACATCACCCGGTACGGCACGGCCGACGACGGCCGGCTCTTCAAGACGAGCAAGGGCCGTCCGTTCTCCTCCTCGGCGTATTCGGCCGTCTGGCAGGAGGCGCGACGGCTGTCCCTCGCCCCTGAACAAGTCACCTCCCCGCTGGCGGCCCGACCGTACGACCTGCGCCACGCCGCCGTATCGCTCTGGCTGAACGCGGGTGTCCCGGCCACCGAGGTTGCCAAGCGGGCCGGGCACAGTGTTGACGTGCTGCACCGTGTCTACGCCAAGTGCATGGAAGGACGGCAGCACCGCACCAATGGGAAGATCACTGATGCCCTCAGTGGTCGATCCAGAATGACGCTGAGCCCGTGGTTGCAACGACCGGCGCTCGCTGCGCGAAAAACGCACCACAGGATGCGCGATGGCGGCGGATTGGGGAGGTCAACCCGCGCGGCGGACGGCGGCAGGGGTCGTGCCCAGCCGGGCGCGCATCACCCGGGTGAGGTGTTCCTGGTGGGAGAAGCCACAGCTGACCGCCACCTCCCCGATGGAGGCGGTCCCGGTACGCAGGAGGCGGCATGCCTGCTCCAGGCGCAACCGCAACAGGTACTGGTGCGGCGACTTGCCCGTGCTCGCTCTGAACTGCCGGGTGAACTGGCTGACGCTCAGTGAAGCCGCGGCGGCGAGGTCGGAGATCGGCAGCGGCTCGGCGAGCCGCTGCTCCATCAACTCCCGCACGCAGGAAAGCTGCCGCGGCGAAAGCCCCCTCGGGGTTTTGTACGGGGTGCGCTCACGGTCGGCACGATGCCAGTGCGCCAGCTGGGCGGCGAGCATCCCGGTGAGGTGGTCCACGTAGGTGCGTGCGGCAGGTTCCCAGCGTTGAATGACGCCTTGCAGGGTCAGCATGAGCTGTTCGACCAGGGGGTCGGTGGCGCCCAGTTCTTCGGACAGTTCCACCGTTCGGCCGTCGTTGGCCTCGCGTAGTGCCTCATCGGTGAGGTACGCGTGCACCGTGTCGAGCCGGCCGCCGAGCTCCACCGCCAGACCGCGGCGGGCCGGGTGGAGGAAGAACCCTCCGGGCGGAACCTGACGGGAACGCCGGGCTCTGCCCTGGCCGCGGCTCACGGTGACAGGGCCGTCGAGGTGCAGGATCAGCAGGTGGGTGGCGGCGGGGGCGAACTCGGCGCGGTACGGCCGTTCCTGTTGGGTGGAGACGTACAGATGCTCCCACCCGAGACCTGAACTGTTGCGCCGGGAGGTGATCCAAGGCTGCCGGAGTATGCCGCACGTATCGCCTAGACCCAGCTCCCCCATCCTCGCGACCCCCATTATGCCGTCCAGACGGTCTCGGCGGCGGCCGTCGAGAAACCCCGGTCCAGGAGGAACTTGCGCGCGTGGTCGGCGCCATCGACTTCGAAGCGCTGCTCGACGTCGGAAAAGGGAGTCAGGAGGCCGGTGTCGTGGAACATGGCCGCCACGTAGAGCAGCTCCGGATCCGGTTTCACGCCGAGCTGGTGCGCGTGAATCAGGCTGAAGAAGAAGACCCGCCGGGAGCGGTGGTAGATGAGGGGGCTGGTCGTCTCCTGGATGAGCCTGGTCGCTTCGGCGACCACCGCTGTCTCAGGAACCTCCAACCCCGCGATGACCTCTGGCATGATCTCTGATTTTCCGGGAAGTGTGTCGGCTGTGGACCGTGTGTCCGACTTTCATGCTGCCCACCGATCGGCGTGCGGCGCCGCCTTTGTCCGGCCAGGAATCACCTATATCCGGACGGGGCGAAATCGCAGCCGTGTGCTCCACCACGACCGCCGCTGACTGATGGCCGCCGCCCGCCGCCAGGCCGTCACCGATGAGGTCTGGCGAGCCGACTACCGTCGCTGGCGGCCACCGGTCGAACGTGGCATGGCCTGGGTCGTGGCTCGCGGCAGCCGCCGCCTGCGCTACCTCGGCACCATCAAAACGATGCCTGGCTCCACACCCGCGCCGCCGCCCTCAACCTCCGCACCCTGATCGGTCTCGGACTGACCCGCACCAACGGCACCTGGGTGATCAGCCCTTCCATCGCATGGCGATGAGGGGCATCCCGGCTCCGAGACCCCCTCCACCAGCAACATCTTCAGTGCGCTTCTAGTGTCGCGTCAGCTCCTCAGGCTGGGCTCCGAGAGGGCAGCGCGTGCCGCGTCGATGAACACGATGATGGAGCCGCGTAGCCTCTGGAGCTTGATCAAACAGCTGCAGTACGGCGGGGGCATTGGAGGTCCGTGAGAGTGACAGCCTGATCGAGCTGTTTCAGGTCATCGTCCAGACGCCATTCGAGGCCGACCTCAAGGAATTTGGGCCGGACAACATCACGCAGGTGGATCACGGTCGATGAAGCCTCCATGTGGGCCCGGCGAAGATAGTCATTCATCGCATCGTGCGCAGCGGGGTGGGGCGGGCCGAAACCAAACGCTTCTCCGTAATGCATCCGGTAGTTGGTCGTGTTCAGCGCGGATATCGCTCAGGAGGGTGATAGCAGACAGCCGTGGCGCTCGGTCTGTAGTGCGACGCTGCATGTCCTTTCTCCCGCTGGAACGACAACGCCACCCCTTGCGACTCCGGCCCGAACACGCCGTCCACGCCAATCCCCCAGCCGCGCTCCGCCATCTGCGTCTGCCACAAGCGGACGTCCTGCCCCGACATCAGCGGCGGGCAATGCAACATCCGCCCGAACGGCGGCGCAGCCGGCGGCTTCGCCGGCTTGTCCCCTGCCACTCCTCAT
This sequence comes from Nonomuraea terrae, assembly GCF_004348995.1. Taxonomy (GTDB): domain Bacteria; phylum Actinomycetota; class Actinomycetes; order Streptosporangiales; family Streptosporangiaceae; genus Nonomuraea; species Nonomuraea terrae. The sequence goes on along the minus strand of NZ_SMKQ01000004.1, from coordinate 54,481 downwards.
CATCAAGATCACGCGCCCCGCCAGAGGCGAACGCGGCCGGTCGTGAGACTACCGAGGGCGACCCGCGTGGCCGATCAGGGGTAGCCGGTTGAGACGGCCGGGCCGTTGCACGTTCGGCGCGCCTTTCTGCAAGAAAAACGCATAAATGACGCTTACACCGCATAAGTGGGCGATCACTCGTTAATCTCCCACACAGCACTTAGGCATCTTCATCGGGGGATAAATGCATATCCGTAACTTCGCCCGCACTGGCACTGCGGCCCTGCTCACCGCCGCCGCCGGGTTCGCGGTCGCCTCGGCCCCGGCGTACGCCGCGGACGAGCCGTCCATCTCCGTCATGTTCAACAGCGTGAGCCTGGCGAACAACGTCGCCCAGGCCCACGCCAAGCCGTTCCAGATCCTGCTTCGCAACGACGGCGCGGACGCCAAGGGCATCACCGTCACCGTCGGCGTCGACGACCTCGACAAGACGCGCGTCGGCTACGTCGTTCCTGACGGCTGCACGGCGAACGCCGGCGGCTACACCTGCCGGCTGCCCGACATGCCGAGCGGCACCACCCAGTCATTCGGAGCTCCGCTGTACAGCCGTGGTGTGGAGGGCACGGCCGGCACGGTGTCGGTGAAGGTGAGCGCGCCTTCCGACCCCGAGTACGACAACAGCGCCGCCGTGCCGGTCATCGTCAGGGAGGCGGGCTACGACCTCGTCGCCTGGGCCCAGGACGGGCACTCCAAGCCCGTGCTCGACGGCGACGACGCCGGCGAGACCGACCTGCCCTCGATCAAGCCGGGCCACTCCGCCCCCCTCGACTTGGCGATCTACAACTACGGCAGCCTCCCCTTCAAGGGAGCCCTCACCTACTCGATCCACCTGCCGACCGGCACCATCTTCACCAGGAAGCCCGCGGGCTGCACAACGGAAGATGTGGCGGGCGAAATCTACGCGTCGTGCAAGACGCCGGACGTCGTGCTCGAGCCGGGCGCGCACTACGCCCCCCGCGGTTTCGACGTGCAGGTCGCCCGGGACGTGACCAGCCCGGTGCTCGCGGACGGCACCTTCTACGTCCCGGACCCCACGTTGGCGGATGTCGACCCAGCCGACGCTGCCACCACCTTCGAGGTGTACGCCGCTGTGGCCGGCGGCGCGTAAACCGGCCGAACGCCTAGGGCGCCGGCGGGCGCGCGTGATCGAGCCTGCCCGCCGGAAGCCGACGTGTTCACCTCCTTTGCGCGGCGTGAGCAGCGTTCCACCGGCGGGTTGTACCTGCGGGGGCTGATGCTGGACCGCCGGCGCAAATTTCGGGGGCATTGGATCTCACGCCCCTGCCGCAGCAGCCGAATCGCCGGTATTGGCCTGCATCGGCGCGACGCGAACTGTCGAATGCATCCCACTGGATGCTTCAGGCGTTGTAGCAGCCGTAGTGAGCTGGGGAAACGCGTCAAGATCATTCCGCGCATGTCCCGTGATCAATTTCCTACGGCTGCATCCGGCGGCTCTCGGCGGCCTATCCAGGGCCCGGAAAGCAAAAGACCTGCGGTCGAGAAAGCGCAGGTCAGCGCGCGAGAAGCCTGGTCGAACAGAGTGCCCCCGGCAGGATTCGAACCTGCGGCACCCGCTTCAGGAGAGCGCGGACTGCGACTTCCCCATAGGGGAGGTTGACCTGCAGAAACTCGATCTCAAAGTCGCTCGCCACCCCTGATCATCTCGCGCCTGTCCCGCTGGCGCCTGACTGCGCCCGTCATCTGACGACACGTGACTCGAATCGCTGAGCCAAGTTCCGAAGGGAAATCGGATGGCCACCTGGCCGTCGCCGACGAGGTGATCAAACGCAGTCCCGCCAAGTCACCGGTCGTCCAGGTGCCCAAGCGTACTGCCGAGGAGATCACCGCCTGGTCGGACGAGAGAGTCAGCGCCGTAATCGACGCTCATCCTCCGCTGTTCCGCCTGCTCCCGATGATCGGAGCCGCCTGCGGGCTGCGGCAGGGTGAACTGTTCGGCCTCGCCCTGGAGGACATCGACTTCGAGGGTCATGTGCTCCCCGTGCGCCGGCAGATCAAGAAGCTGGGCAGCGATCACGCCTACGCCCTGCCGAAGAACGACCGTGAACGGGTCGTCCCGCTTCCCGACTGGGCGGCCTGGCGGCGTCTCGGTCAGGGAACTCGCGGAGTACCTCGGCCACGCCGATCCGGGGTTCACCCTCCGCGTCTACGCCTACATGATGCCCGGCTCACACGACCGCGCCCGCAAGGCCATCGACGACCGGCTGTTCCGTCCGCGCGAGGTTTCTTACGGAACAGGGACGGAACAATGATCATCTAGGGCCCGGTCCCAAGAAAAAGAACCCCGCCTCCCAGCACAGGGGAGCGGGGTTCTCGCATGTCAGGGGCTACTTGGCCAAATGCCTGCTGATCACCAGGCGTTGGATCTGGTTGGTGCCTTCGAAGATCTGCATGATCTTGGCTTCGCGCATGAAGCGTTCGACGCGGAACTCGCGGGTGTACCCGTAGCCGCCGAGCACCTGCACCGCGTCCGTCGTCACCTTCATCGCCGTGTCCGTGGCGACCAGTTTGGCCACGCTCGCCTGGCGGCTGTAGTCGAGCCCCGCGTCCCTGCGCCGCGCCGCGTCCAAGTACGTCGCCCGCGCGCTGTCCACCCCCGCCGCCATGTCGGCCAGCAGGAACGCGAGCCCCTGGTGGTCGATGATCTTCTTGCCGAACGTCTCGCGCTGCCGCGCGTACGCCACGGCCTCGTCGAGCGCGGCCTGGGCCAGGCCGGTGGCGCAGGCGGCGATGCCGAGGCGGCCGGAGTCGAGGGCGTTGAAGGCGATCTGCAGCCCCTGCCCCTCCTCGCCGATCAGCCGGTCGGCCGCGAGGACCGCGCCGTCCCAGTGGGCGGTGGTGGTGGGCACCGCGTGCAGGCCCATCTTCTCCTCGGGCCGCCCGAACGTCAGCCCGTCGGCCGACCCGGGCGCGAGGAAGCACGACACGCCCCGCGAGCCCGAGCCCGTGCGGGCGAACAGGGCGTAGAAGTCGGCGAGGCCGCCGTGGGTGATCCACGCCTTGGTGCCGGTGATCCGGTAACCGGTCTCGACCCGCTCCGCCTTGCAGGCGAGGGCGCCGGCGTCGGAGCCGGCCTGCGGCTCGGACAGGCTGTAGCCGCCGATCAGGCGCCCGGCCAGCATGTCGGGCAGCCACCGCTCCCGCTGCTCCCGCGTGCCGTACGCGAACACGGGGAAGCACGAGAGCGTGTGCACGCTGGTGGCCACCGCGACGGCCGCCCAGCGCATCGCCAGCTCCTCGATCACCTGCAGGTACACCTCGTACGGCTGTCCGCCGCCGCCGTACTCCTCGGGGTAGGGCAGGCCGAGCAGCCCGGCGGCGCCCAGCGTGGCGAACAACCCCTCCGGGTACGTCTCCGCGCGCTCATGCTCGTCCACCCGGCGCGCCAGCTCCTTGTCGGCGATCTCCCTGGTCAGGTCGATCAGGTCCCTGGCGTCCTGGTCGGGCAGCAGACGGTCGACGGTCACGGTTGAACTCCTAGTGAGGGGTGGACTCGGTCAGGCGGCCGAGGGCGGCCTTGGCGCGGTCGCGGAACTCGGCGACCCGGGCGAGCTTGATGTCCTCGTACCCACGGATCACGTCGGGCAGGCCGGCGATCTCCTCGACGGTCGCCGCGGTGTACGGGGTGAGCCGGTCGAGCGCGGCGCGCACGAGAGCGCGGTACTCGCCGACGAGCGCGCGCTCGACGCGGCGCACCTCGGCCCGGCCGAACACGTCGAGCGCCGTGCCGCGCAGCACCCGCGCCGCGCGCAGGCCGCGGAACAGCACCCCGGCCGAGCGGCGTACCTCTATCTTGCGCTTCATGCCCATCGCGCGCAGCACCGGCGGGTGCAGCAGCACCGACACCCGCGCGTCGCGGCCGAACTCCCGCTCCCGGCGCTCCCGCTCGACGGGGTCGAGGTGCAGGCGGGCGACCTCGTACTCGTCCTTGTAGGCCATGACCTTGTGCAGGCCGCGGGCGTAGGCGAGGGCGATCGCCGTGCCGGCCTCCGCGCCCGCCCGCTCGGTCGCGCGGGCGGCCACGCGCCGCACGTCCTCGGCGTACGTACGGGCGTAGGCGGCGTTCTGGTAGCCGGTCAGGTCGGCGACCCGGGTGGCCACGACCTCCTCCAGCCCGGACGGTTCGGGCGGCTCGGCGGGCAGCACGGCCCTGCGCACGGCCTCGGGGTCGGCCACGGCGGCGCGGCCCCAGCGGAAGGCGGCCAGGTTCTGCTCGACGGCGGCCCGGTTGAGCCGGATGGCCTGCTCGATCGAGTCGGCGCCGACGGGCAGGCAGCCGTACTGGTACGCGGCGCCGAGCAGCAGCAGGTTGGCCGGCATGTGGTCGCCGAACAGGGCCTCCGCCAGCGCGTGCGCGTCGAGGCAGAACCGCTCGCGGGTGACCGACTCGACCCTGGTGACCGCGTCCGCGTGCCCCGGCACCGGCGCGCGGCCGGTCACCATGGCGGCCGTCGGCACCACGGAGGTGTTCAGCACCGCCACCGTGCGCTCCGGCGAGGCCACGGCCAGGGTGGTGTCGGCCGCCGCGCCCAGCACGTCGAACCCGATGAGCACGTCGGCGCCGCCGTTCGAGGCGCGCAGCGACCCCGCGGGCGGCTGCTTGGAGATCCGCACGTCGCTCACCACGGGGCCGCCCTTCTGCGCGAGCCCGGTCTGCTCCAGCCCGGCGGCGTGCAGGCCGTCGAGGTGAGCGGCCATCTGCAGGATCTGCGAGACGGTCACCACGCCGGTGCCGCCGATGCCGGGCATCCTGATCAGCACCTCGTCGCCGACCCTGGAGTCGGGGTGCGGCGGGTTCGCCGGCGGCGGCGGGGCCTTCCTGGGCTCGCGGGTGCCCGGCTCGACCAGCAGGAACGACGGGCAGTCGCCCTTCAGGCAGCTCAGGTCGGTGTTGCAGGAGGCCTGGTGGATGCGCGTCTTGCGGCCGTACTCGGTCTCGACCGGCTGCACGGACAGGCACGTCGACGCCTCGCCGCAGTCGCCGCAACCCTCGCAGACCCGCTCGTTGATCAGGACCTTCTTCTCCGCCGCGGGCAGCTTGCCGCGCTTGCGCAGCCGCCGTTCCTCCGCGGCGCACCGGTCGTCGTGCACGAGCACGGTCACGCCGTCCAGCGCGGCCAGCTCCTTCTCGACCTCGGGCAGGTCGTCGCGGTGCCGTACGGACGCGATCGGCGCCAGGCGCACGCCCCGATACCGCTCGGGCTCCGGCGTGGTGATCACGATCTTCCTGACGCCCTCCACCGCCAGCTCGTGGGTGATCGCCGGCACGTCGAGCCGGCCCTCCGCGCGCTGCCCGCCGGTCATGGCGACGGCGTCGTTGTAGAGCAGCTTGTACGTCATCGTCACCCCGGCCGCCACGGCCGCCCTGATCGCCAGCGAGCCGGAGTGGTGGAAGGTGCCGTCGCCGAGGTTCTGCACGAAGTGCCGGTCGTCGGTGAACGGCGTGAGCCCGATCCACTGGGCGCCCTCGCCGCCCATCTGGGTGATGCCGACCTGGGTGCCGCGCCCGTGCCCGTCCAGCGCGATCATCGCGTGGCAGCCGATGCCCACGCCGACCAGCGTGCCGTCGGAGGCGCGGGTCGAGGTGTTGTGCGGGCAGCCCGAGCAGAAGTACGGCGTGCGCGCGGCCACCAGCGGCAGCATGCGGCGCGCGGGCCGGGCCCTGACGAGCGGGCGGGGCAGCCGGTCCTCGCCGACGCAGGCGGCCACGGCCTTGGCGACGTCCTCGGCGCTGAGCGTGCCCCGGGCGGTCAGCAGCTCCCGGCCCACCACCGCGGGGACGCGGTCGCGGCCGTACAGCGCCTGCTTGAGGTGGCCCTCCAGGAACGGCACCTTGTCCTCGACCACCAGCACCCGCTCCAGGTCGCGGGTCATCTCCGCCAGGTCGTCGTACGCGAGCGGGAACGGCATGCCGATCTTGATCAGCCGCAGCCCCAGCTCGTCCCTGGCCACCTCGTCCAGGCCGAGATCGGACAGCGCCCGCTCGACCACCGCGTACGTGACGCCAGAGGCGAGGATGCCGAGCGCGGTGTTGCGGGCCCCGGAGACGATCCGGTTCAGGCCGTGGGCGCGGGCGTAGGCGCGCGCCGCCTCCAGCCGGTTGGTCAGCATGTCGTACTCGGCGTCCAGGGCGGCGGCGCCGAGCAGGACGGGCGCCGGGCCGCGCGAAACGCCGCCGGGGACGGGGATGTCCTCGCGCGGCGGGCCGAGGTCCACGGTGGCCGAGGCGTCGGCCAGGTCCGCGACGATCTTCATGGCCGCCCACAGGCCGGTCGCCCGCGACATGGCCACCGCGTGCAGGCCGTACTCGATGATCTCGGCGACCGTGCTGGGCGCGAACAGCGGCATCGACAGGCTCTGGCACATCGGCTCGCACGAGCTCGGCAGGGTCGAGGACTTGCAGCCGGGGTCGTCACCGATCCAGGCCACCGCGCCGCCGAGCGCCGAGGTGCCGGAGGCGTTGGCGTGCCGGATGGCGTCGGCGGCCCGGTCGAGGCCGGGGTTCTTGCCGTACCAGTAGCCGGTCACCCCGGCGTGCCGCCGGCCGGGGACCTGCTCCAGGAGCTGGGTGCCGGCCACCGCCGTGGCGGCGAGCTCCTCGTTCAGCCCCGGCTGGAACACCACGCCCGCCTGGTCAAGGAACCGCCCGGCCCGACCCATCTCCAGGTCCAGCCCGCCCAGCGGCGAGCCCTGGTAACCGGTGACGAAGGCACGCGTGTCGAGGCCGCGCTCCTCGTCCAGGCGGCGCTGCTCCAGGGTCAGGCGCACCAGGGCCTGGATCCCGGAGATGAGCACCCGGCCGTCGGCCGCGGTGTACTTGTCGTCGAGCGACACAGGTGCGGGAGTCTCGCTCACGCTCACGACCTCCTGGCTTCGTACGTGCTTGGTCTCGTACGTGAGATTCCCAGCACAGCAACGCGGGCACGATATGCGCAAGTATTAGACGAGAAAGCAGGCGGAAGACGCAAACTATATGGGTTCGCGGGCTTCGTGGCTGATGTTATTTGCGCCTGAAGGGGGCGTTCTCCGTGCCTGACGTGGACGAGATCGATCACAAGGTGTTAAGACTGCTGCGCGAGGACGGACGCAGGACGTTCTCCGAGATGGCCGAGCAGATCGGGCTGTCGGTGGCGGCGGTCAAGCGGCGTGTGGACCGGCTGCGCGAGATCGGCGTGATCACCGGGTTCAGCGTGCAGATCGACTACGCCAAGCTCGGGTGGGGCATCGAGGCGTTCACCGAGCTCAGATACCCCGGCACGACGCCGGTCAGCGAGATCGTCCGCACCGCCACCGACGTGCCCGAGGTGCAGGCGGTGTTCACGATCGCCGGAGACCCGGACGCGCTCATCCACGTACGGGTGCGCGACCTCGGCCACCTCCAGCAGGTGATCGACCGGCTGCGCCGGGCCGGCGACGTGACCGGCACCAAGACGCACCTCGTGCTCGGGTCGTGGACCCGCGAGACACCCGTCCCGCCGCTGCCGCGCTGACGGCTCAGCGCGCCCGGTCGGCCTCGTCGCGGCGGGAGAGACAGGAGACCAGCAGGCCGATCGCCAGCAGCACCGCGACGCCGAGGCCGAGCATCCACAGCGACGTGCCGGTCAGCGGCAGTGCCTGACGCCCGTGGTCGGCGGGGCGCACCGCGTCGCCCTTCGCGACGTCACGAGGCCGGGACACGCCGGGCTCCTCACGGTCGCGCCCGGCGACCTCCTCCGCGGGCGGCGCCTGGTCGTTCTTCACCTTCCGGTCGTCTCGTTCGCCGGGACCCGCACCGGCCGCGCGTGCGGGCTGCTCGGCGGGCTCGGGTGCCTGGGCGTCCGGCGTCGGGGTTACCGCCGGGCTGGGGAGGGTGCTCGGCGACCGGGCGGGCTCGATCATCGTCTCAGCGCAGGACCGGTCGTTCGCGGGGTTGTCGTCCTGACCGCCGGCCCGCACGGTGGCGCAGCTCCCGACCGGGCCGGCGGTGTCCGCCGCCACGGTGTAGCGGAACGTACGGCTCTCCTCCGGGACCAGCGCGCCGAGCGGGCAGTCCAGGTCCGGCCCGGCGCCCGGGCACTCGGCCGGGCGGTCGACGACGGTGGCCCGCTCGGCGCCGGCGGAGTCCCGCACGGTGACGTCCACCGCCCGCGACGGCCCGCGGTTGGTCACGGTCACCGTGTACGTGGCGCGGTCCCCGCCCGCCGCGAGCCGGGCGGTCTTGACGATCCCGACGTCGGCCGCGCTGCGGACCCGGGCGGACAGCGGGACGGCGTCGCCGCCCGCGACCTGCGCCTGGTGGGTGACCACCGTGCCGTCCGCCAGGCCCGGGTCGGTCGTGAACGGGATCTCGTAGGTGACGGCGCGGCCCGCGGGGACGGCCGGGCCCGCGCAGGTGACGGTGCGGGCGGCGAGCCCGCAATCGGCGGGGAGGGGGCCGGGCACGACATTGCGGTCGAGGGTCGCGGTGACGGCGACCTCGCCGGCGTCCCGGCCCCCGGCGTTGGTGACGGTCAGCGCGTACACGGCCTGCGCGCCGGCCACCATCGGCTCGGGGGATACGGAGGCGGTGATCCGCAGCTCCGAGGGTGCGGCCGCGCTCGCGCCCGTCCCGCTCAGTACGGCGAGCGCGACGACCGCCGCGATCCCGGGCCTGCCCATGTTCGTAACCCCCGCCTGAACGTCGCGTGCCTGCTCGACCCGGGGAGATCCTCCTCCGCGCCCCGGCCCCCGCGGCGCCCTCACCACCACAACCAGACGCGCCCATGGCGCACTCTTTGCCGCGCGGCCGTCACCGGGGCGGACGTTCGTAGGTGAGGGCCTTGACCCGGCGCAGGACGAGGGCGGTGTCCACCGGCCGGCCAACGCCCCCGCTGTCGCGGGAATCCGACATCGAACCGCTGATGTGGCGAGATTTCCGGCATGTCGCTGTTCAGCGGTGGACGAACAGGCCGCGTCCGCGGACGGTGTGCGCCGTAGGGTCGTGGGCATGGCCGGGGAAGCGCGCTACGACGAGATCGCCGACTTCTACGCGTCCGGGTGGGGCGACGTCATCGACGACCCGGCCTCCGTCCGCCTGCTCGCCCTGCTCGGGCCGGTGGCGGGCCGCCGGGTGCTGGAGCTCGCCTGCGGCCATGGCCGCATCAGCCGCGAGCTCGCCCGCCGGGGCGCCCACGTCGTGGCCGCCGACCTCGCGGCCGCCCTGATCGCCAAGGCGGAGGCCGCCGAACGCGAGACGCCCCTGGGCATCCGCTACCTCCACACCGACGTCACAGGCCCGGCCGCGCTGGCCGGCCTCGGGCTGTTCGACGCGGTGGCGTGCAGTTTCGGGCTGTCGGACATCGACGACCTCGATGGGGCGGTGGCGAACGCCGCCGCGGCGCTGCGGCCCGGCGGGGTGTTCGTCTGCTCGCTGCTGCACCCGTGCTTCCCCGGCGGGCCGGGCGTGTCGGGTTCGTGGCCGTCCGAGGGCGACTACCGCGACGAGGGCTGGTGGCGGGCGGACGGTGAGCAGTCGTCGCTGCGCCGCCGCGTGGGCGCCAACCACCGCACGCTCGCCACGTACGTCGACACGCTGCGCCGCCACGGCCTGTGGGTGGACGAGCTGGCCGAGCCGGAGCCGGCCCCCGACTGGGCGGCCAGGCGCCCCGAGGCCGCCCGCTTCCCCGTGTTCCTCGTCATGAGATGCGTGCGGGCCGGCGACCCGCCGTCCCCCTGAGACGGCGAGCCCCGGCCGGAGCCCGGCCCGCGACGTGCGGGGCCGGGCCGATCGATACGGTCAGGAGCTGGGGCAGGTGTGGCGGTACTCCTCGATCGCGAGCCCGCCGGGCGGCGGGCAGAGGAACTGCTCGTAACGGGTGTCGTCGTCCACGAACCGCTTGAGCCAGGCCACCATCGACTTGGCCATGGTGGTGTTGGTGGTCTGCGGGAAGAAGTGGCTGGCGCCGTTCAGCTCCAGGTACGCCTTCTCGGCCGACGACGGGATGCTCTCGTAGAAGAGCTGCGCGTGGGTGGAGACCGGGGCGATGCTGTCGCTCTCACCACCGGTGATCATCGTGGGCACCTGGACGGCCGGCCACGACTTGTCGGAGTTCCAGGGCGCGATCGGCACGGCCGCCTGCAGCGACGGCCGGTCGTCGGCCGCCTCCAGCGAGCCGCCGCCGCCCATCGAGTGCCCGGCCACCGCGAGCCGGTCCGGGTCGATGCGGCTGCGGATGGTGAGCGAGCTGTCCTCGACCAGGTAGTCGAGAGCCGCGAGCAACTGCCGGCCCCGGCTCGCGGGCTGGTCGTAGAGCGTGTTGGTCTCGATGCCGATCACGACGAAGCCGTGCGAGGCGATCCTCGGGCCGAGCCAGTCGAGGCTGGACCACCTGGCCGTGTACCCGGGTGAGATGGCGATGGCGCCGAACGTGCCCTGGCTGGTGTCGGTCGGGTAGTAGATCTCGCCGCCGCCGAAGCCGAGCACCAGCGAGGAGACGCTCTGCGTCGCGACCGAGAACGGGCCGCGGCTCGCCTCCAGGAGGGCGTCGGTGGGGTCGGGGCCGCGCTCGTACGGACTCGCGGCGTGGGCCTGGGCGGGGGCGGCCAGGGCGCCGGCGGTGAGGGCGAGACCGGTGAGGAGCCCGGTCAGGAGCCTGGTGAACGTTCGCGCGCCGGTTCGGGGGGTGAGCTGCACGTCGTCATACTCCCTGCTCGTCGGGGGGTGACTGCTGTCTGCCGCCATTGTTGGAAGGCGCGGCCGGCCGTGCATCGGCGAAATCACCGGTCTCGCGGTCAGGACATGAGGCGTACCAGTTCGACGCGGGAGCGGATGCCGAGGCGGCTGAAGACGTTCCTCAGGTGGTGCTCGACCGTGCGGCGGCTCAGGAAGAGCTGCTCGGCCACCTCCTTGTTGGTGGCGCCCTCGGCGACCATGCGGGCGATCTGCAGCTGCTGCGCCGTGAGCTCCCCGGCGGCCGCCTCCGGCGCAGGGCGGACCGGCTCGCCGGAGGCGCGCAGCTCGGCCCTGGCCTGCTCGGTCCACAGGCGGGCGCCGTACCGCTCGAAGGTCTCCAGGGCGGCGTGCAGGTGAGTCCTCGCCGCGCCGGGGCGGCGCTCGCGGCGCAGGGCACTGCCGTAGAGCAGGCGGGTGCGGGCCGCCTCGAACTCGTACGCGGCCTGCCCGTGCAGGTCGAGCGCCTCCTGGAACAGCTCCTCCGCCTCCCCCGGCGGGGCCAGCAGCGCCCGGCAGCGGGCCACCAGCGCGCGCAGGCCGGGGCTGCTGGTGCTGCCCACCCAGCGTTCGAGCACCCGGAGCGCCGACGCCGCCCGCACCCGGTCGCCCGTACGCGCGCACGCCTCGATGAAGTGCGGCGTCGACATGACCCGGATGACCACGTGACTGCTGGTACGCCGCTCGGCGCGCAACCGGTTGGCGGCGTCGGCGGGACGTCCGGCGGCCAGGTCGAGATAGGACAGCGCCCAGGTGGCGACCGCTCCCGCGACGCCGAGGCCGTGGGCCTCGGCCAGGTCGATGGCGGCGTCGGCGCGGATGCGGCACGTCTCCTGGTCGCCCTCGACGGCCGCGGTGATCGCCAGCCAGGCCAGGTGCTGGGCCGCCGTGTTGAGCTGGCCGGTCTCCCTGGCCAGGCTCAGGCCCTGGGCCGCGGTCGCCGCCACGGACGGGTAGCGGCCCATCCAGATCTCCGGGTAGATCGTGTACTCCAGCAGCTGCGGCACGGCGGAGGCGGCGCCGCGCAGGCGGGCGGCCTCGACGGCGCGGGCCGACAGCCGGTGGGCGGTGTCGTCCTCGCCGAGCAGCATGCTGGCCACGCACGCCCACACCAGCACGGCGGGGTCGCGTATGCTGCCGGCCAGCTCGACGACCCGGCGCAGCGGGCCGGCCGCCTCCCGGTGGGAGCCGCTGAAGGTGAAGGCCATCCCGGCCAGGTACTCGAACATCAGCTGCGTCGCCACCGTCTCGTCGGGGCGGCGCAGCGCCGCGGCCTGCCGGGCGATGGCGAGGAACGCCCGGTTGTCACCGGCGCGGTAGCTGGCGTCGGCGGCCCGGACGAGCGCGCGTACGCCCAGCATGCGGTGACTTTCCAGCAGCCAGGCCGCGGCCGACAGCAGCTCCTCGCGGGCGCTGCGGGTCTCGCCGCCGAGCAGTTCCAGGCTGCCGTGCAGGAGCTGGACCCGGCCGCGCAGCCCGTCGGGCGCGGTGGTCAGCGAACGCAGCCCGGCCAGCAGCGAACGGGCCGCCTGCGGCCGGCCCGCCACCCACGCGTGCCGCGCGGCGGCGGCCAGCCGCTCGGCCTTGGCCGGGTCGTCGTGCGGCGTCAACTCGGCGGCCTTCGCCAACGCCAGGTACGGCTCCGGATGGCCACCCGCCTGCCGCGCCCCGAGCGCCGCCTCGGCCAGCTCGCCGGCCAGCCGCGCGGGGTCTCCGTCGCGCGCCCAGGCCCGATGCCACGCCCACCGCAACCGCCGCCCTGTTCGCCCGTCGCGACCTCGGCTCTCCAGGAGGTGGGCGAGCAGGCGGTGGGCCTGACGGCGGTGGAGGAGGGAGGCGCTGTGGTAGGCGACGGCGCGTACGGCCGGGTCGGGGAAGTCGTAGCGGTCGTCGGCGCAGCGCAGCAGGCCGGCGTGTTCGGCCGGCTCCAGGGCGGCGAGGGCGCAGGCCGGGCGGGCCGCGCGGATCAGGGTCTCGGCCTCCACGCCGGGGTCGGCGGCGACGAGCAGCAGGAGCCGCCGGGCCCGCGCGGGTAACGCGGCCAGGCGGTCGGCGTGCGCCCGCCACAGCCGGCCGTCCCTGGGCGGCGCGACGGGCGGGGCGGCCAGGCCGGCCAGCTGGTCAGGGGTGAGCGCGCCGATCAGCTCGGCCAGCGCGAGGGGGTTGCCGCGGGCGATCTGGTCCACCGCCGCCAGCAGGTCCTCGGCGACCTTGCCGGGCGCGAGGTCGCCGGCCACCTCACGGACGGCCGCCGCGTCCAGCCCCTCCAGCACGCGGACCGGCAGCCCCGCCAGGTCACGGCCGGGCGACCGGGCCGCGAACAGCAGCACCACCGGCGCGCCCGACAGCCGCCGGGCCGCGAACGACAGCACCTCGCGGCTGGCCGGATCGAGCAGGTCGGCGTCGTCGACGCAGGCCAGGACCGGCCGTTCGGCGGCCACCGCCGACAACAGGCCGAGCACGGCGGCGGGCAGCGCCAGCCCACCGCCGGCGGCGCCGGACTCCAGCGCGGCGGCAAGGGCGCCGGCCTGCGCGTCGGGCAGCCGTGCGGCCGCCGCGATCGGGTGCAGCAGGGCGTGCAGCCCCGAGTACCGCAGTCGCGACTCCGGCTCCACGCCCGACACCCGCAGGACGCGGAAACCGGGTGAGGCGTGGGCGGCGGCCAGGTCGAGCAGGGCCGTCTTCCCCATGCCGGGCGGGCCCGCCAGCACCAGAGCACCGCCGGAGCCGGTCGTGGCGCCGTCGAGCAGGCGCCGCAGGGCGCGCTCCTCCTCGCCGCGGCCGCGCAGCACGGGTACGCGATCGACAGGGGACACGCCGTCCAGTGTTACCCGCCGATGTCATGACTGAAAGGGCCCCTTGTGAAGCCGGTGATTTCACCGATTCCGGAGCAGCGGCGCGACGACGTACCGGGTGGTGGCCCAGGCGGCGTAGAGCAGCGGCGAGCAGAGCACGAGCACGCCGAGCACCGGCCGGGTCAGGACGGCGGCCACCGCGAGACCGAGCACCACGACGTCGGCCACGGCCAGGTACCACCGCCTGGCCACCAGGTACAGGCACGGCCGCACCAGGGCGCGCAGGCGTACGGACGTCTCGGCGGCGAGCGTGAGCAGCGCGAACGCCACCGCCACCACCAGCCCGGCGGCCGTGCAGAAGAACGGCACCAGCGCCGGCCCCCAGGCCGTCGGCCACAGCACGGCCGCGTCCAGGACCAGCACGGTCACCGCCGCGACGCCGGCCGCCCAGATCAGCAGCGACCGTCCCGCGGCCCGCCGGTAGCCGCCCCAGAACGCGCGCAGCACGTCCGTGGAGCCCGCGCCGAGCGCCGCGAAGCAGCCGAACGCCCCGGCCAGCGCCGGCGCGCACACCAGCGACAACACGGCGAAGAACGGCCACGAAGCGAGCGGGTCGCGCACCATCGCCAGCGCCGCCAGCAGCGGCGCGCACGCGACGGCGAGCAGCACGTTCGTCATGAGGCCGACGTAGACGGTGGAGAACACCCGCTCGTACGTCTCCTGCCGGGCCGGGCGCAGCACCCTCATCCGGCTCACCCCTTCAGCCCGCTGGTGGCGATGCCGCGGATGAAGTACCGCTGGCCGAACAGGAAGATCACCAGGATCGGCAGCACCGACAGCACGGCACCGGTCATGATCATGGCGTACTCGGCCTCGTACTGGCCGACGAAGGAGCGCAGGCCGAGCTGGACCGTCCACAGCTCGTTGCTGGTCAGATAGATGAACGGGCCCATGTAGTCGTTCCACGTGCTGACGAACGTGAGCAGGGCGAGGCTGGCGAGCGCCGGTTTGGACAGCGGCAGCATGATGCGCCGGTAGATGCCGTACTCGCTGAGACCGTCGATGCGCGCGGCCTCGCACAGGTCGTCGGGGATCGACATGTAGTACTGCCGCATCAGGAAGACCCCGAACGCGCCGAACGCCTGCAGCAGGATGATCGACCAGAAGGTGTTCGTCAGCTCGGCCCGCTGCATCATGATGTACTGCGGCACCATGTACGCCTGCCACGGCACCGCGATCGTGGCGATGTAGGCCAGGAACAACGCGTCCCTGCCGGGGAAGCGCACCTTGGCGAACCCGTACGCGGCGAAGCTGCCCGTCAGCACCTGCAGGAAGGCGATGGTGACCGACAGGAACGCCGAGTTGCCGAGATACGTGAGCAGCGGGACACGGTCCCAGATCTCCACGAAGTTCGACCAGCGGAACTCCCGCGGGATCCACTCGACCGGGATGGCGAAGACCTCGTTGTCCCGTTTGAGCGCGGACGAGACCATCCACACCAGCGGCAGCAGCACGAGCAGCGTGGCGGCGCCGAGCGCGGCGTAGGCCAGCACCGTGCGCGCCACCCCGGCTCCAGGCCGGGCGCCGGGGGACGGCTCAGGGGGAGCGACGGTCTGGGGAGCGTCCTGCAGGGTGGTCATGGGGTGTTCCTCCGCTCGTTGAGCCGGAACTGGGCGACGGTGACCGTCAGCACGATGACGAAGAGCACCAGCGCGATGGCCGAGGAGTAGCCGAACCGGCCCTCGGTGATGCCCTCGCGGTAGACGAGCTGCGCCAGCACGAGCGTGCTGCGGCCGGGGCCGCCGTCGGTCATGACGACGATCAGGTCGAGCACCTTGAAGCTCTGGATCGTCAGCATGACCAGCACGAAGAACGTGGTGGGCCGCAGGCACGGCAGCGTGATGTTCCAGAACCGCTGCCAGGCGCCCGCGCCGTCGACCCGGGCGGCCTCGTAGTACTCGCGCGGGATCGTCTGCAGGCCGGCCAGGTAGAGCACCATGTAGTAGCCCATGTCGCGCCAGACGCTGGTGACGATCACCGCCGGCATCGCCCAGTCCGTGCTGGCCGTCCAGCGCGGCGGCTCGGCGACGCCCAGGGCCTCCAGCACCTGGTTGACCGGCCCGGCGGTCGGGTTGAACAACATGTTCCACACCGCCGCGACCGCCACCAGCGACGTGATGTACGGGAAGAACGCCGCGGTGCGGAAGAAGTTCACCCCGCGCAGCTTCCTGTTCAGCACGATCGCCAGCGCCAGCGCCGCCACCAGGGTCAGCGGGATGTGCCCGGCCGCGTAGTAGAGCGTGTTGCGCAGCGCGACGTGGAAGTTCTCGTCGCCGATCAGCTGCTCGAAGTTCTCCAGCCCGACCCACTCGGGCGTCCCGTAGGAGTCCCAGTCGAGGAACGCCAGCGCGAACGCCGCCGCCATGGGCACCAGCGTGAACAGCGCGAAGCCGAGGAAGTTCGGGAGGATGAAGCTCCACCCGACGAGGATGGCCCGCCGGGACCGCCGCACGCGGGCGGGTCCCGGCGCCGTTGCCTGAGCCATTCCGTGACCCCTAGTCGAGCACTTCGCTCTTCACGCGGTCGTTCATGGATTGGATGCCCTCGGCCGCCGTCTTGTCGCCGACCATGATCAGCTGGTGCTCCTCGTTGAGGATGGTGTCGACGTCGGAGGTGTGCTCGCTGACGGGCATCTCCAGCACGACCTTGTCCGGCTCGAACGCCTTCTTCGACAGCTCGTCCGTCGGCATGCCGTCGAGGGCGAAGTACGCCTCGGTGATCTCCGGGCTCTGCAACGCCGGCACCACGCCCACCTTGGTGATCGCCTCGGCGCCCGCCTGGCTCGCCGCGAACTGCACGAACTTCCTGGCCAGGTCGGCGTGCTCGGCCCGGTTGTTGACCGCGAACGCCGTCGGCGAGCCGAACGTCGTCACCTCGGTCGCCCCCGGGCGCTGCGGCATCGGCGCGAGCCCCCACTCGACGTCCGTGGCGCCGCCCGCCTTGGCCTCCAGGATGCCGGAGATGTACCAGGTGCCCATGGGCATCATGGCGGTTTTCGCGGTCTCGAACATCGTCCGGTAGTCCGACTTCTGCGAGGTCGCGGTACCGAAGTCGATCGCCGCGCCGGCCTGTTGCAGCCCGACCGCCATCGTGTACTGGTCGGTGAAGAACGCGTAGTCGCCGCCGAGCTGGTCGCCGCCGGTCTGCGCCGCCGAGACGGCCTGCACGACCGAGCGCCAGGTGTGGTGGTAGGTGCCGTAGACCTTCTCGGAGCCCTCGCCCTTGGTCAGCTTCTTGGCCAGCTCGGCGTACTCGTCCCAGGTGAGGCCGTCGGGATACTCCGTCCCGGCCTCGTCGAAGAGCTTCTTGTTGTAGTAGAGCAGCCAGAAGTCCTGCCGGTACGGCAGCGCGAAGTACTTCCCGCTCACGTCGAACGCGTCGAGCCCGGCCAGCTTGCTGGTGTCGGCCGACTTGACCAGGTCGGTGAGGTCGGCGAGCTGCCCGCGGCTGGAGTAGCGCGAGTAGTCCGTGACGTTCTTCATCGTGATCACGTCGGTCTTGTCGCCGCCGGCCAGCATCGTGGTGACCTTCTCGGGATAGTCGTCCGCGAGGATGTCGACCGGCTGGATCTTGACGCCCGGGTTGGCCTTCTGGAAGGCGTCGAACAGGGCCTTGAACTCGGGTGTCTTGGCCAGGTTCCAGACAGTGACGGTCAGCGTGGTGGTGCCGTCCGCGGCGGGTTCGCCGCCGCCCGACCCGCAGGCGGTCAGCGCGAGCGCGAGCGCGGCCGTGGCCGCCAGGCCCTTGGTGAGATGTCTGGTCGAAGTGGTCATGGGCTCGGTCTCCTCGAGGCTCAGGCGCTCACCGGGAACTCGTCGGCCGTCACGGCCGCGCGGGGCGGGCGGCCCGACAGGTGGCGTTCGAGTTCGTCGAGCGCGCTCTCGCTCATCCGCCGGGTCTCCGATCCGAGCGACCCGGCGATGTGGGGGGTGATCATGACGTTGGGCAGGTCGTAGAGGGGCGAGCCGGCCGGCAGCGGCTCCGGCTCGGTGACGTCGAGGATCGCGTCGAGCCGTCCGGCGACGCACTCGCGCTCCAGGGCGGCGGTGTCCAGCACGGCGCCGCGTGCGGTGTTGATGACGGTGGCCCCGTCACGCAGCAGGGCCAGTTCGGCGGCCCCGATGAGGTGGCGGGTGGCCGGCAGCGCGGGGACGTGCAGGGTGAGCACGTCGCAGCGTGACAGCAGGTCGGTGAGCGGGACGAGCTCGCCGCCCGCCGCCCTCACCTCGTCCCGGCCCGCGTACGGGTCGGCGACCAGGACGTCCATCTCGAGGTCGCGCAGCCGCTCCACGACCCGGCGTCCCACGCGGGAGAAGCCGACGACCCCGATGGTGCGGCGGCGGTTGGACAGCTCTCCCCGGCGGGTGGCGTAGGACCAGTCGTCGCGGTGCCTGCGCGCGTCCTGGGCCAGGAACGGGGCCTTCTTGCCGGCGAAGATGACCGCGGCGAGGGTGAACTCGGCGACCGGGATCGCGTTCTCGTCGGCGGCGGTGGTGACCAGGATGCCGCGACGCCACACCTCGTCGGTGACGAAGAAGCGCACCGACCCCGCGCAGTGGAAGATCGCGCGCAGGCGTGGCGCGTCCGCCAGCCGCTCGGCGGTCAGCTCCGGGCAGCCCCACGAGGTCAGCAGCACCTCGACCTCGCGCAGGCGGCGGCGGACGGCCGGCGTGTCCAGCTCCTCGGTCATGACGGGCTCGCCCAGCTCGGCGAGTCCGCGCAGCCGACGCAACTGCTCGTCGTGGAACTGCACGCCGAAACTCGCGGAATCCATGACGAGCAGGGCCTGCGGCCGTCGTCCGTCTGCCACCTGTGTCCTCTCCACGCTGGGCAAGCGCTTACCGGGGTTCGGTTCGCCCGAGCATGTCCGATCGTTACGATCACGTCAAGAGCTGATTAATCACAACGATCAGGTAGTTTGACCGAAATTGATCGTTAGGGGTGCTTTGTGGGCTTGACGTGGCCCGAAGCGCTCGCGTTAACTCCTGGACGACCATCTGGCGATCACTGGAGGCGCCCATGCGGTTGCGGGAGTTCGACGACTGGACGCTCTCGCCGTACACCGGGTGGACCCGGGACCACTGGGCGGCGCTCGCGGACCACCTCCTGCTCACCGCGCGCCGCCACGCGTCGCCGTCCAACGCGCGCGTCTCCTTCCCCGGGCCGCCGGGAGGCTACGGCCCCGACGTGGACGGGCTGGAGGGCTTCGCCCGCACGTTCCTCGCGGCCGGGTTCCGGGTGGCGGGCGAGGACGGGCGCGACCCGCTGGGCCTGATGGACTGGTACGCCCGCGGGCTCGCCGCCGGCGTCGACCCGAAGTCGCCGGACCGCTGGGTGCGTGTGGACGAGCACGACCAGGCCAAGGTCGAGGCCGCCTCGATCGCGCTGGTGCTCCACCTGACCAGGCCGTGGTTGTGGGACAGGCTCGATCCCGTGGTGCGCGAGCAGGTCGTCGACTACCTCGCCCCGGCCGTCGGCTCGGCGTACCCGCCGATCAACTGGGTCTGGTTCCAGCTCGTGGTCGAGCAGTTCCTGGCCTCGGTCGGAGGGCCGTGCCCGGACATCCCGGCCGGGCTCGCGCTCACCGACGGGTTCGTCCGCGAGGACGGCTGGTACGCCGACGGCGCCGAACGGGCCTACGACCACTACGTGGGCTGGGCGCTGCACTTCTACCCGCTGCTGTGGTGCGAGATGGCCGGCCCCGCCGACCCCGCGGCGGACGCCCGGCGCCCCGGCTACCTGCTGCGACTCGAACGGTATCTGCGGGACGCCGTCCACCTGGTCGGGGGCGACGGCTCGCCGCTCGTGCAGGGGCGCAGCCTCACCTACCGGTTCGCGGCGGCGGCGCCGTTCTGGATGGGCGCCCGGGCCGGCGTCGGCGATCCCGGGCTGCTGCGCCGGACGGCCTCCGGCATCGTCCGCCACTTCGCCGAGCGCGGGGCGCCGGACGAGGACGGGATCCTCACGCTCGGCTGGCACGGGCCGTGGCGGCCGATCGCGCAGTCGTACTCGGGGCCAGGGTCGCCGTACTGGGCGGCCAAGGGCCTGTTCGGGCTGGCCCTGCCCGCGGACCACCCGGTGTGGACGGCGGTCGAGGAGCCGCTGCCGGTCGAGTCGGGCGACTTCCAGCTCGCCGTGCGCGCGCCCGGCTGGCTGGTCGCGGGGACCCGTTCCGACGGCGTCGTCCGGGTGGTGAACCACGGGACGGACCACGCCCGGCCGGGCGCGCACCGCTCCGAGCCCGCCCTGTACGCCCGACTCGGCTACTCGACCGCGACCTCGCCGATCCTGGCGGGCGGCTTCGCCGGGCAGCCTTCGGACCAGTCGGTGACGGTCCTCGACGAGGACGGGGCCGCCGCGCACCGGACCGGCTTCGAGACGCTCCTGCTGGAGCGGCTGCCCTCGGGCACGCTGGTGGGCGCGTCCCGCTGGCAGGCCCACTGGGTGCGGCCGGAGGAGGGCCCCGACCACGGTCACGGCCTGCCGGGACGGGTGCGGCTCGGCCCGTGGATCGACGTGGTGTCGGCCGTCCGCGGCGGCTGGGAGGTCCGGCTCGTGCGCGTCACGACCAGTCCGCTGATCCCGTCCGGGCCGCTGCGCCTGCACGGCTGGCCCCTGCCCGCCCTCGAACCCTCGGGAGAGCTCACCGTGCGGGCCGCCACGGGCGGGCGCACGCTGCACTCCCGCCTGGTCGCCGGCCCCGGGCTCGCCGGGCCGGGCGTCCTGTCGGCCGAGGACGCCACGCCGCTGGCGCCCTGGACGCTCGTCCCGTACTGCGGGACGGACGGCCCCGCCGACCCAGGCGCCTGGTACGACGCCGCCCTCTACCTCGGCGGCGAGGCTCCCGCCGCGCCGCCCACCGTCTCCTGGACCGGCGTCACCGCCGTCGTCACCTGGCCCGACACCACCGTGGACGCCCTGCCCGCGCCCTGATCAGGGCCGGGAGGAGGCACGGACGATGAGCCGCGGCTCCACCACGACCCGGTGCGCGGGACGCTCCGGGTCGGGGTCGGCCAGGCGGGCCGCGAGCAGCTCGAAGGCCGCGCGGCCGATGGCGCCCTTGGGCGGGCGGACCGCCGTCAGCGGCGGGTCGCAGAGCTCGGCCAGCTCGTCGTCGTAGGTGACCACGGCCATGTCCTCGGGGACGCGGACGCCGCGCTCCTGGCAGCGCTGCACCAGGCCGATCGCCTCCGGGTCGGAGTGCACGAGCAGCGCGGTGGTGCCCGAGGAGACGCAGGCGTCGAGCAGGTCCTCCAGCACGCCGGCCCACTCGGGGTCGCGCACGTCGACGGTGTCGGCGTCGGGCGCGCCGTCGAGCCCCAGCTCCTCGCACGCCCGCCGCCACCCACGGCGCACGTGCGGCGACGTCGGGCTCTGCCGCGTGGTGATCACGCCGATCCGCCGGTGGCCGAGCGAGGCCAGGTGCCGTACCGCCATGGAGGCGCCCAGCGCGTGGTCGCTCATCACCGACTCCATCGCCTCCTGGTACGGGCCCACGGTCGCCGCGCGTTCGATGAGCACGACGGGCACGCCCGCGTCCTGCAGCCACCGCACCAGCGCCTCGCCGTCATCGCCCGTGGTGGTGGGTGCCACCAGGAGCCCGTCCACGCCGCCGGACTCGACCAGCCGGGCGAGCTGGCGGCTCTCGTCGGCGGCGTGGTAGCTGGCGCCGCGCAGCACGATCCGCGCGCCGGCCGCGTCGGCCGCCTCCCGTACGCCGCGGATCACGTCGGGCCAGTAGTAGTGGAGCGACGGCACCACCATGCCGATCGTGAGCCGCTGCTCCGTCGGCGCCTCGGCCGCTCCCCGTTCGGCGGGGGCCGCCTCGCCGTGCAGCACGGCCCCGCCGCGCACCCGGCGCACGAGGCCCTGGGACGACAGCAGCGCGATGTCCCGGCGCACGGTGATCACCGAGACGTCCAGCTCGGCGGCCAGGTCGGACACCCGCACCACACCGCGCCTGCGCAGCAGCTCCACGACGTGGGCCCGCCGCTCCTCGGGCAGCGGGGCCGTCGAGTCCGAGACCGTCATGCGCGCACCTCCACGTGGACCTCGAGCTCACCGTGCGCCGTGGCGGGCGTGGTCAGTTCGAGCCTGGTCAGCCGGTCGCCCCAGACGCCGCGCAGCATGGGGTCCTCCAGCGTACGGACGGTCAGCGCGGCGGCGGCGCGCTCCGGTTCCCAGAAGATCAGCACGCCGCGCCCGCCTCCGGGTGGCCGGGCGGCCAGCCTGCCGGGCGCGAGCAGCTCGACGTGGCCGGCGAGCAGGAAGTGCAGCGCGCTGGGGCCGCCCTCGGCGGTGAAGCTCCAGCGGTCGGCGACCGTCACCCGGCCGGCGTGCCGGTCGAGCCGGGCCGTGCGCAGCCACCCCGCCAGGCCGGGCACCGGGTAGGCGCCCGCGAGGTCCATCCGCACCTCGAACAGCTCCCGCGACCGCGTCACCGCGACGTCGCGCACGCCGAACTCCCGGCCCTGAGCCTGCGGCGTCCCCCGCACCTCGGGCACGTTGTGCCAGCTGCTCTGCATCGTCCAGATCGCGTACCGATCCGGCCCGAAGGTCTGCGCCGTGTACGTGGGCCGGCCCGCGTCCACGACCACCGGCACGCCGTCCACGGCCACCACCACGGAGCCGGCGTCGTTGTGGTTGTGATGCTCCCCGTTGTGGCCGCCCTTGACGGCGAGCGTCAGCCCGAGCGCGCTGCCGGCGGCCGCCCGCGCCAGCCCCACCTGCGTCCCCGGCAACCACACGTCGGCCACCAACGGCGCCGCGGCCTGCTCCGTTCGTGCCGCCGGCCAGGCGTGATCGGCGAGCTCGGCCAGCGCTCGACCGAGCTCGGCGGAGGCCGGCACGGCTCGGCGGGCGTCGAGGGCGTGGCGGGCGGCGTCGGTGTCGCCGGTGCGGCGGGCCCAGCGGTACGGGACGTGCCACGGCTGGTCGGACGGCGGCAGCGCCCGGGCGTCGGCGAAGTTGACGTACCACGGGCCGCCGAGATGCATGCGGTGCGGGAACGCGACCGTCTCCCGCACGACCGGGACGTCCGCCGCGCTCAACGCCCCGGCGGTGGCGTGCTCCAGGAGGTCGAGCGCCTCCAGGGCCCGGCACGCGCCGTTCCACCAGTATTCGTAGCCCTCGTCCACGGAGCCGTCGGCGGGCAGCGCGGCGAGGTAGCGGTCGATCCCGGCCACCGCCCACGCGACCTGCCGCGCCCGCTCCTCGCCGGGCTCGGCCAGGCGCAGGGCCGCCACGAGCACGTTGCCGCAGATCCACGGGCACCAGTTGTGCACGTCGCCGTCGAGCCCCAGCCAGTGCCAGTCGCGCCGCCGGGTGAACGGCTCCAGCACCCGCGCCCGCACCTCGGCCCGCACCCGCTCCCGCAGCCCGGGGAACCGGTCGTCCAGCCGCCCGCCGAGCGCGTGGTCGGCCCAGGCGAGCTGGGCGGCCACGTCGGCGGCGCCCAGGTCGAGGTACGGAGCGGCGGGATCGGGCAGCACCGTGCCGCGCTCGAGGCAGCCGCTCTCGTGCGCCGGCCAGCACCACGAGCTCTGCTCGCACAGCTGGACGATGCCGTCGGAGGCCTCGTCCAGCCACCCCTGATCGGCGTCGTCCAGGGCCATGAGGACGGCCCGGGTCAGCCGGTCCTGCCTGCCGAACACGCGGTCCTCGTAGCCGGTGCGGTCGCCGTCGCGGAAGAACCGGGCGAACTGCGAGGCCAGCGGCTGCGGCCACGGCGTGCCCAGCTCGGTCACCGCCTGCTCACGCACCTCGGCCAGCGCCCCGGGCGGGGCCTGACCGATGGGCGGCAATGACTTCTCGGGCGGCAGCAGGGCGCGCATCAGCCCTTCCGGGGTCGCCGCCGCCCCCCAGGGGGAGAGCAGCGGAGAGCCGGTGGCGGTGTTCGGCATGGTCCTCCCTCGACGACATCTCATCGTACCGATCGAAAATGATCGGAACTGAATCACAAACGGCTCAAGGGAACAATCGGATCAGCGTCAGCCTGGGGCCCGTGTTCGAGTACCACGGGTGGTCCCCACGCTGGAGGACCCGGCGGGGTGACGACCGGCGATCACACGCGTTCGCTCAGGCTCTTCCGTCTGCGGCTGAGGGCGGGCACGAGGCCCCTGGGCATGAAGAGCACCATCCCGATCAGCACGAGCGCGTACACGGCGTACGACAGCACGGTCGGCGCGTACGACGGCATGCCCGGCAGCGTGGCCAGGCCGTCCAGCCCCTGCACCAGCAGCGTGATGGCGGTGGCCCCGACGACGGCGCCCCAGATCGTGCCGAGCCCGCCCACCACCGCCATGACGATGTACTGGATCGAGATGAGCACGGGGAAGGAGCCGGGTGCGACGTAACCGGTGTAGTAGCAGTAGATGCCGCCGGCCAGCCCGGCGAACGCCGCCGACAGCGCGAACACCACGAGCTTGTAGCGCCCCACGGGGATGCCGGAGGAGGCGGCGGCGGTCTCGCTGGTGGCCAGCGCGCGCAGGGCCCGGCCGGGCCGGGAGGTGATGACGTTCCGCGTCACCAGCATCACCAGCGCGAGCCCAGCCCACGTCAGGTACGCGTACGCCGCCGCGCCGCCCGCCTCCCACGAGCCGACGCCGAACTGCGGGATGCCCTGCAGCCCGATGTCGCCGCCGGTGAACTCCAACTGCCCCGCCACCGACAGCAGGATGAGCTGCATGGCCAGGGTCGCGAACGCCAGATGGTGACCGCGCAGCCGCAGCAGCGGCGTACCGACGACCAGCGCGGACGCGGCGGCGACCACGGGCGCGGCGACCAGCCCGGCCAGCGGCGGCACCCCGCCGAGCGTGAGCAGCGCGGCCGTGTACGCGCCGATGCCGTAGAAGGCGCCCTGCCCCAGGGAGACCTGCCCCGCGTACCCCATGAGCAGCGACACCCCGACGGTGACCATCGCGGCCAGGCCCAGCAGGATGTAGACGGCCAGCGCGCTGTCGTCGAGCACCGCGGGCAGCGCGAGCGTCACGACGGCCACGACCGGCACCGCGACCCGCCCGATCACGTGACCTCCTGGGAGAGCGTCGAGCGGCGGCTCGCCTGGACGATCATGACGACGATCATGAGGCCGAGCGCCACCTCCAGCTGATGGGACCCGTAGCCGTAGCCCGCCGCCATGGTCTCGGCCACGCCCAGCAGCAGCGCGCCGACGAGCGTGACCACGGGCCGGGTGAGCGCCCCGAAGACCGCCGCGGCGAAGCCGTTGACGATGAGCGTGACGTCGGTGTCGAACGAGATGGGCCGCAGCGGTGTCACCAGCACCCCGGCCAGGCCGCCGAGCAGCCCGCCGAGCGCGAACGCCAGCAGCCCCATCCGCCGCACGTCGATGCCGACGACGCGGGCGGCGTACGGGTTGGAGGCGCAGGCGGTCAGCGCCTTGCCCAGGTAGGTGCGCCCGAAGAAGAGCGCGAGCAGCACGAACGTGGCCGCCGTCACCCCGATCACCAGCAGGTGCTGGGTCTGGATGCGCGCCCCCGCCAGCGTCACCGAGCCGGCGAGCCCGGGCGCCGACCGCGGCTGGTCGCCCCACAGCACGATCTCGACGGCGTACGCGAGCACGCCCACGCCCAGGGTCACGATGAGCGACGACAGCGGCGTGGTGTCGCGTCTGCCGATGGCGGCCACCCCGGCCAGCAGCCCCGCGAACGCCGCCACCGCGACGGCGGCCAGTTCGCTCACACCGTGCGGGATCCCGAGCCCGAGCAGCGACGACACGCAGAGCCCGGCGACCACGGCGAAGGTGCCCTGGGCGAAGTTGACCACGCCGGTGACGCGGTGGATGACGACCAGGCCGCTGGCGACCAGCGCGATCGCGCACCCTACCGCCAGCCCGTTGAGCAGATACGTCAGGAACGCGCTCACGAGATCGCGCCTCCCAGGTACGCGCTGGCCACCCGGGGGTCGCCGGCCAGCTCAGAGCACGGCCCCTCGGTCACCAGCCGCCCGGACTCCAGCACGTACGCCCGGTCGCACAGGTCGAACGCCAGCCGCGCGTTCTGCTCGATGAGCAGCACGGTCAGGCCGCGTGACCGGTTCAGCCCGGCCAGGTGGGCGGCCAGGTCGGCGGTCACGGTGGGGGCCAGGCCGAGGGAGAGCTCGTCGACCACGAGCGCGTCGGGCTCGGACATCATCGCCCGCCCGAAGGCCACCATCTGCTGCTCGCCGCCTGACAGCACGCCCGCCTTGCGCCCGGCCAGCTCGGCCAGACGGGGCAGCAGGTCGTAGACGGTCGAGGGGTCGCGGCGGCCGGAGCGCCAGCCGCCGAGCGCCAGGTTGTCGGCCACCGACAGGTCGGGGAAGAGCTGGCGGCCCTCGGGGATGAGCGCCGGCCGGCCGCCGATCCGCACCGTGCCCGACGCGGGCTTGAGCAGCCCGGCCAGGGTGTTCGCGAGCGTGGACTTGCCGGCTCCGTTCGGGCCGAGCAGGGCGACCATCTCGCCCTCGGCGACCGCGAGCGTGATGTGCTCCAGCGCGGTCGCGGTGCCGTACGAGACCACCAGGTCCTGGACGTCGATCATGACGCCTGCCCGAGGTAGGCGGCGAGCACCAGCGGGTCGGCGCGCACCTCGGCGGGCGGGCCGTCGGCGATGACCTGGCCGAGGTCGAGCACCACGACGCGGTCGGCCAGGCGGGTCACGAAGGCCACGTCGTGCTCGATGAGCAGGATCGTCAGCCCGCCGGCGCGCAGCTCCTCGACCAGCGCCGCGAGCCGTTCGCGTTCCTCGCCCCGCAGCCCCGAGGCGGGCTCGTCGAGCAGCAGCAGCCGGGGGCGCGCGCACAGGGCGCGGGCCAGCTGCAACGCCCGCTGCTGGCCGATCGGCAGCCGGTCGGCGGGCCGGTCGGCCCACTCGCTCAGGCCGACGCGGCCGAGGGCGCGCTCGGCCTCGGCGGCGATCTCGCGCTCGTCGCGCCGGTGCCGCGGCAGCCGCAGCGCCGCCGAGACGAACCCGGCGTTCGTGCGCCCGTGCATGCCGACCATGACGTTCTCGCGGACGGTCATGCCGCGGAACACCCGGGCCGCCTGGAAGACGATCGACATGCCGAGCCTGGCCCGCCGGTGGGGGGCGAGCCGGTCGACCCGCCGGCCGAGGAAGGAGATCTCGCCGCGGTCGGCCGCCAGGTGACCGGTGATGAGGTTGAACAGGGTGGACTTGCCGGCGCCGTTCGGGCCGATGACACCGCAGACCTCGCCGTCCGCGACCGACAGCGACACGTCACGGACGGCGTAGACGCCGCCGAAGGAACGGGAGACCCCGGTGACCGTCAGCACGCCTCACCCTGCCTCGGCGACGGTCTTCGCCAGCTGCTCCTTGGCCCACTCGGTGGGCACGAACGCGCCGTTCCGCACGGTGTTGATCGAGATGTACTCGGGGGACAGGCCGGAGTGGTCGGTGGGGGAGTAGCGGAAGCGGCCGTTCGGCGTGATCAGGTCCATGGTCTCCAACGCCTGCTGGATCTTCGTCTTGTCGGTGCTGCCGGCCTTCCTGATCGCCTCGAACAGCAGCAGGCTCGCGCTGTAGCCGTCCTGGGCGAACTGCGGCGGCGGGTAGCCGTGCTTCTGCTCGAACGGCGCGGCCATCTGCTCGATGACCTCCTTCTGCCGGCCCGCCGGCAGGTGCTCGCCGACCACGCCGATCGCGCTCTGCACGATCATGCCCTCGGCGTCCTTGCCCATCGGCTCCAGCCACAGCGTGCTGGCCTGAGAGCCGGTCAGGAACAGCGGCGTCTCCAGCCCGGAGGCCACGTACTGCTTGGCCGCCGTCACCCCGGGCGCGCCCGAGCCCCAGAACACCAGCGCCTCGGCCTGGGAGTCGCGCACGTGCTGGAACAGCGCGCTGAAGTCGGAGGTGGTCGTCTCGTACGGCTCGTCCACGGCGATCGTCACGCCGTACTCGGCGGCGAGCTCGACCATCGACTCGTGCCCGGAGACCGAGTAGGCGCTCTTGGAGTCCCACGCCACCGCGATCGTCCTGATGCCCTCGGCCTGGATGTACTGCAGGTAGCGCTCGGCGTACATGCTGGACAGAGCGGGCGTGACGAAGATGTACGACTTGATCGGCTCGACCTGCTCCTGCGCCGGGGCCAGCGACAGGTACGGCATCCGGTCCCGCTGCGCCAGCGGCTCGACCGCCAGCGCCGCGTTGGAGAACACCGGCCCGATCAGCGCGTCGATCTCGCCCTTGATCTGGTTGTAGGCCACGATGCCCTGGTCGGGGGCCGTCTTGTCGTCGCGCGTGATGAGCTCCACCCTGCGGCCGAGCAGCCCGCCCTGCGCGTTGACCTGCTCGACGGCCAGCTCGACGGCCTTCTTGTCCTCGCTGCCGAGCGGCGTGTAGTTGCCGGTCAGCGAGACGATGAGGCCCACCCTGATCGGATCCTGCGCGCCGGATCCGCCACCGCCGCCGTCACCGGCGCACGCGGTCAGCGCCACCAGGAGAGCGGCGAGGGACGGAAGAAGCCTGCGCATCAGGACCTCCTGGAGTCACCGCGTGATGCGGCTCGGTCGCTTGAGGATCCGCCGCTTTCCCTGGTCACTCCGGTCGCTCGGTCCTCAGGTGGCGGCGGCTCCCTCGCGTGGCCCCCCGAATGTAGGCAGGTACATCACGGCTGTCAATACTCTGCCCAACCTCGGGGAGGAGGGCCGCGTGCGGCCCCAATCGGTGATTCTGACCTTCCTCGGCGACCACGTATACGGCCGCGACATCTGTGTGTCGTCGCGGACGTTCATCGACGCGTTCGCCCGGGTGGGGATCTCGGAGGAGGCCACCCGCTCGGCGCTGACCCGCATGGTCCGGCGCGGGCTGCTGCGCCGCACGCGAGCCGGCCGCCGCATGTACTTCGGCCCCACCCCGGCCAGCACCGAGGTGCTCAGGGACGGCGAGCGCCCGGCCCACAGAATCGACGACCGCGGGTGGGTGAGTCGTGAGCCGCCACGGCCCATCCATCGCGTGCCGGTCCTGCCCGACGCGTCCCCACCCGCGGGGTCACGGTGTCGCCGACGGGGTCACCCCCGTGCGGCCTCTGTCCTTGTGGTCAGTACGAGGCGCGTGCCGCGTCGCCCTTCTCGTGGATGAAGGTCGCCGCGAGGGCCTCGGAAGC
The DNA here is from genome assembly GCF_004348995.1 of Nonomuraea terrae. GTDB lineage: Bacteria > Actinomycetota > Actinomycetes > Streptosporangiales > Streptosporangiaceae > Nonomuraea > Nonomuraea terrae. Next base: position 25,762 of record NZ_SMKQ01000004.1, on the reverse strand, counting down.
GCGTGCGACCAAGGCGACGTCGGCGCCGACGAGCACGAAGCGGGCCCCGGCGTCCGCGTAGGCGCGTGCCACTCGCGGGTCGAAGGCGTTGACGCCGACGGGCTTGCCCGCGGCGGCGACGCCGTCGAAGGCGCGGTGCACGGCGGCGACGACGTCGGGGTGCGTCTGTTCTCCCAAGACGCCCATGGAGGCGGCGAGGTCGCTCGGACCGACGAAGACGCCGTCGATGCCGGGGGTCGCCGCGATCGCCTCCGCGGATGCCGCCCCCTCGGCCGTCTCGATCTGCACGAACACGGAGACGTGGTCGTCGGCGTTGCGGAGGTAGCCGTCCACGCGGTTCCAGCGGGCGGAGCGGGCGAGGGCGCTCCCGACGCCGCGACGGCCCGCGGGCGGGTACATCGCGGCCTCCGCGACGGCTCGGGCCTCGTCGGGTGTCGAGATCATCGGCACGAGGATCGTCTGGGCGCCGAGGTCGAGGACCCGCTTGATGGTCACGGGGTCGGCGGCGGGGACGCGGACGACCGGCGTGACCGGGTAGGCCGAGACGGCGTACAACTGCGCGAGCGTGGACTCGAGGCCGTTGGGGGCATGCTCCATGTCGATGAGCACCCAGTCGAGGCCCGAGCCCGCCATGATCTCGGCCATGACGGGGGAGCCGGAGCAGACCCATCCGCCGAACAGCGGACGCTCGGCTGCGGCGAGCCGGTCGCGGAGGGTCGGGTTCAGATGAAGCGGCATGAGATGGTCCCCATCGGTCCGTAGTCGGCCAGCACGGTGTCGCCCTTCTCGATCCACACGGGACGGGTGAACGACCCGGCGAGGATGATCTCGCCGGCTTCCAGGCGATCGCCGTGCCGGTGCGTCTTGTTCGCCAGCCACGCGACGCCCGACGCGGGGTGGTTCAGGACCCCGGCGGCGACGCCCGTCTCCTCGATCGTCTCGTTGCGGTAGAGGAGAGCCGACACCCACCGCAGGTCGATCGCGTCGGGGCTCGTCGGGTTGCCTCCGAGCACGAGCCCGCCGTAGGCGGCGTTGTCGGAGATGGTGTCGACGATCGTGCGGCCTTCGAGCTCGATGCGGGAATTGAGCACCTCGAGGGCGGGCGTGACGTATTCCGTGGCGCGCATGACGTCGAACAGCGTGCAGTACGGGCCCTCGAGCGGCTCCTTCAGGACGAAGGCCAGCTCGACCTCGATGCGCACGTTGGAGAACCGGTCATGCGGGATGTGGGCGCCGTTCTCCCACACGGTGTCGTCGAACATGACGCCGTAGTCGGGCTCCGTGATGCCGGTCGCGGCCTGCATGGCACGCGAGGTGAGCCCGATCTTGCGGCCGACGAGGCGACGCCCGGCTGCGAGGCTCTTCTCTTTCCACACCGCCTGGATGGCGTAGGAGTCCTCGACCGTGGCCTCGGGGAACCGCGCGGTGATGCGGGGCATGAGCTCGTGCGTCCGCTCCGCCTGCGCCAGTTCCTCCGCGAGGGACGTGATGGTGTCTTTGGCAAGCATGATGACTCTTCCGTGAGAAGTCGGTGCGGGAACCTCTTAGAGCTGGTGGCCCAGCTTGTACTCGCCCTGCTTGTACTCGGGCAGCCCTTCGGCGTCGTCCTTGCGGGTGTAGGAGAAGCCGTCGGCGCCGATCGTGACCGCCATCTCGCTCGCGTCGGTGCGGGCGACGACGGGCTGCGGGTTGCCGTCGAGGTCGAGCACCAGTGAGGCGTCGGTGTACCAGCTGGGCACGACGGGATTGCCCCACCAGTCGCGGCGCTGGTTGTCGTGCACGTCCCAGGTGATGACGGGGTTGTCGGGGTCGCCCGTGTAGTAGTCCTGGGTGTAGATCTCGACGCGGTGGCCGTCGGGGTCGCGCAGGTAGAGGTAGAACGCGTTCGAGACGCCGTGCCGGCCGGGGCCGCGCTCGATGGCGTCGGAGCGGCGCAGCGCACCGAGCTTGTCGCAGATGGCGAGAATGTTGTGCTTCTCGTGCGTGGAGAACGCGACGTGGTGCATGCGGGGACCGTCGCCGCCCGTGGCCGCGGTGTCGTGGACGGTGGGCTTGCGGCGCATCCACGCGGCGTAGACGACGCCGTCGGAGTCCTGGATGTCCTCCGTGACGCGGAACCCGAGGTCCTGGTAGTGGCGGACGGCCTTGGGCACGTCCGGCGTGACCTGGTTGAAGTGGTCGAGGCGCACGAGGGCGCCGGGCGTGTAGAGGTCGTAACGCCAGGCGAGGCGCTCGACGTGCTCGACGGCGTAGAAGAACTCGTACGGGAAGCCGAGCGGGTCCTCCACGCGCACGGAGTCACCGATGCCCTTGACGAAGCCGTCCTTCCGGCGCTCGACGCGGCATCCCAGCTCCGTGTAGAAGGCGACGGCCTTGTCGAGGTCCTCGGGAGTGCGGACCCGGTACGAGAACGCCGCGACGGCGGCGATGGGCCCCTTGCGCAGCACGAGGTTGTGGTGGATGAACTCCTCGAGCGAGCGGAGGTAGATCGTCTCGTCGTCCTCCTCGGTGACGGTCAGGCCAAGGACGTCGACGTAGAACTCGCGGGAGGCGGCGAGGTCGGTGACGACGAGCTCCATGTAGGCGCAACGCAGGATGTCGGGCGCGGGCGAGGAGGGCGTGGGGACGGGGTTCTCCGCGTGGATGGGCGCCTCCTCGGTGACGTAGAAGCCGGAGGAGGTCGGAGTGCGGTCGTGGGCGGGCATGTCAGCGTCCTTGCTTTCGTGATGGGTGAGAACGTGTCGGGGGTCGGTGGCGTCGTGGTGCTTCTACTTGCCGAACGTGGGGTTGTGGACCTTGCCGAGCGTGATGTGCACGGCCTGCTGGTCGGTGTAGAAGTCGATCGAGCGGTAGCCGCCCTCGTGTCCGAGGCCCGACGCCTTGACGCCACCGAAGGGTGTGCGCAGGTCGCGGACGTTGTTGGAGTTGAGCCACACCATGCCCGCCTCGATGGCCTGCGCGAAGTTGTGGGCGCGCTTGAGGTCGTTCGTCCAGACGTAGGCGGCGAGACCGTATTTCGTATCGTTCGCCAGCGCGAGTGCCTCCTCGTCCGTGTCGAAGGGCGTGATCGCGACGACGGGGCCGAAGATCTCCTCCTGGAAGATGCGGGCGTCGGGGGCGACGTCGGCGAACACGGTCGGGGCCACGAAGTTGCCGAAGTCGAAGCCCTCGGGGCGGCCGCCTCCCGCCACGAGGCGGCCCTCGCCCTTGCCGATCTCGACGTAGCTCATGACCTTCTCGAAGTGCTCGGGGTGCACGAGCGCGCCGACCTCGGTGGCGGGATCGTGCGGATAGCCGACCTTCACGCGCATCGCCTGCGCGGCATACCGCTCGACGAACTCGTCGTACACGTCGCGCTGGACGAGGAGGCGGCTACCGGCCGTGCAGCGCTCGCCGTTGAGCGAGAAGACACCGAAGATGGTCGCGTCGATCGCGGCGTCGAGGTCGGCGTCGGCGAAGACGATGGCGGGGGACTTGCCGCCGAGCTCCATCGACAGGCCCTTGAGGTACGGGGCGGCGTTGGCGAAGATGATCTGACCCGTGCGGCTCTCGCCCGTGAACGAGATGAGCGGCACGTCGGGGTGCTTGACGAGCGCGTCGCCGGCGTCCTCTCCGAGGCCGTTGACGAGGTTGAAGACGCCCTGGGGCAGCCCCGCCTCCTCGAAGATCCCCGCCCACAGCGACGCCGACAACGGGGTGAACTCGGCCGGCTTGAGCACGACGGTGTTGCCCGTCGCGAGGGCGGGGCCGAGCTTCCAGCTCTCGAGCATGAAGGGCGTGTTCCACGGCGTGATGAGTCCCGCGACGCCGATCGGCTTGCGGTTGACGTAGTTGATCTGGCGGCCGGGGACCTTGAAGGTGTCGTCGGCCTGGGCGACGATCAGGTCGGCGAAGAACCGGAAGTTCTCGGCCGCGCGGCGTGCCTGGCCGAGCGCCTGCGTGATCGGCAGGCCCGAGTCGAACGACTCCAGCTCGGCGAGGCGGGCGTCGCGGGACTCGACGATGTCGGCGATGCGGTGCAGCACGCGCGAGCGCTCGCGCGGCAGCATGCGGGGCCACGGGCCCTCCCTGAACGCGCGACGGGCCGCGACGACGGCGCGGTCGATGTCGGCCTTCCTGCCGGCCGCGGCCTGCACGTACACCTCGTTGGAGACGGGTTCGAGCACGTCGAACGTGTCACCGTCGAGCGAGTCGACGAACTCGCCGTCGATGTAGTGCTGGATGCGCGCGGGCAGGTCGGCGGGGACGTGCCGGGCGGAGGTCGCGGTGTCGGTCATCTGGTCTTCCCGTTCGGAGGTGAGCTGGGATCGGTCGGTGGAGGGGGCCCCTGCGGTCATCGGGTCTCCGCCTCGGTGGCCGCCTCGTACTTGGCGCGCCACTCCGCGTTCATGGGGAACAGACCGTCGACGGGGTGACCGGCCGCGACCTGCTCGGCTATCCACGCGTCCTCGGTCTCCTGAGCGAGTGCGGCGTCGGCCACCTCCTCGGCGATCGCCGGGGGGATCACGATGACGCCGTCGTCGTCGCCCACGATGATGTCGCCGGGCTGGACCGTGGCGCCGCCGCAGGCGATCGTGAGGTCGGTGTCCCACGGCACGTGCTTGCGGCCGAGTACGGCGGGGTGCGGCCCCTGGCTGAAGACGGGGAGGTCGATGCCGGCGACCGTCGCGTGGTCGCGCACGCCGCCGTCCGTGACGACACCCGCCGCGCCGCGGGCGAGGGCGCGCAGGGCGAGCACGTCGCCGAGGGTGCCGGAGCCGCGCTCGCCGCGCGCCTCGATGACGATGACCTCGCCCTCCCGTACGGCGTCGAACGCGCGTTTCTGCGCGTTGTAGCCGCCGCCGTGGCTTCGGAAGAGGTCTTCGCGGTTCGGGACGAAGCGCAGTGTCTTCGCGACGCCGACGAGCTTCGTGCCCGGCCGGGTCGCGTGCACGCCGTCGATGGAGACGTTGTCGAGGCCGCGCTTGCGAAGTTGCTGCGACAGCCCGGCGACGGGTGTCTTGAGCAGCTTGTCACGCAGCTCGGGGGACATGGCCGGGGCGGTGGGGGCAGCCGGGAGCCCTGCCGCCTCGCGGGAGCCCCACGCCTCCTCGCGCTGGAGGTCGTCGACCGAGGGGAGCGAACCGATGACGGGATCGAAGTCGCCGGGACCGTCGATCACGCGACTCGTCAGCCTGCCCGAGCTCGGTGCACCGGGCGTGTGCGGCGCGTCGACTTCGACCTCGACGATGTCTCCTGGGCCGGCCACGGACGCGCCGGCCGGTGTGCCGGTGAGGATGAGGTCGCCGGTCTCGAGGGTGAGGTGCTGGGAGAGGTCGGCGATGATCTGGGAGAGCGGGAAGATGAGGCCGCCGGTTTCGCCCTCCTGCACGAGCTCGCCGTTGAGCCACGTCCGCACGCGCAGCGCTGTGGGCTCGACCGCACGCGCGTCGATGAGCCGCGGGCCGACGGGGGTGTAGCCGTCGCGTCCCTTGTTGCGCACGTTCGACCCCTTGTCGTTGGCGCGCAGGTCGTACAGGCCCCAGTCGTTGGCCGCCGTCACCCAGGCCACGTGACTCCAGGCCTCGGCGGGGGAGACGCTTCGCGCGGGTGAGCCGATGACGAGGGCGATCTCGCCCTCGAAGGCGAGCAGCTCCGTGCCCTCGGGACGCTCGACCGCGTCGCCCGAGGCGGCCAGGGAGCTCGACGGCTTGAGGAAGTACGAAGGTGCGGCAGGGCGGCGGCCGCGCTGCGCTGCGCGCGACTCGTAGCTGATGTGGACGGCGATGATCTTCCCCGGGGTGACGGGAAGGGAGCCGGGTGCGGTGCTCATGGTGGATCTCATTCGGTGGAGGTGGCGAGAACGTCGGTTTCCTGCTCGTTGCGCGTACGGGTCCCGGCACCGAGACGAGTGGCGAAGGCGGCGACGTCCGAAGGCAGTGTCGTTCCTCGCCAGGCCACGTGCTGATCGCGGCGAGCGATCAGGAAGGGCGTCGTGTACGCGGGGTTCTCGGCGGCTTCGGGAAGCCTCACCACGGTGACGGGCAGGCCGGCGGCGCGTGCCTCCTGCGCCCAGCTCTCCGCGGCGTCGAAATGATCGAGCGCCACGAGCGTGTACCAGGGACCGAGGAGGTCATAGAGCGAGGAACCGTTCGCGAGCCACAGGTGGGGGAGGCGGCAACCGGGCACCGTCGAGGGCGTGTACGTGCCCATCGTGTACTCCGGGGCCGGGCCGTCCGCGACGATGATGGGGCTGTTGGCGTAGCTGTACCCGAAGTTGAGGCCCGCGGCCGCGAACTGCTGGACGTTCAGGTCGTACGCGAGCTTCCCGAAGGCCTCGCGGGCCGCGTCACCATCGGGGCCCTCGGCCTCGAGGTCGGCGGGCACGTCCGTGGCGGAGATCTTCCGCAGGTGGGACATCGCGAAGCGGGACACCTGGTCGGTGATTGGCTGACGTTCGGCCTCGTAGGCGTCCAGGATCGACTCGTCCGCCCAGCCGGCGATCACAGTGCTCAGCAGCCACGCCAGATTGAGACCGTCGGCGATGCCCGCGTTCATGCCGTATCCGCCGTAAGGCACCCAGAGGTGGGCGGCGTCACCGGCGATGAACATGCGGCCTTCGCGGAACTTGTCCGCCACGAGCCGGCGGGCGATCCAGTCTTCACGGGAGATGAGCTCGTAGGACTGGTCGTCGGAGAGTCCGAGGATGTCGCGGATCGCACGGTCGCGGTCGACCTCCTCGCGCTCGGCTTCCCCGGGGCTCAGGTACGTGTGGATCAGGAACGTCTCGATGCCGTCGATGGTGTAGACATGACCGTTCCGGCGGTCGTTGTAGATGTAGTAGCCCCACGCCTTCCCCGCCGACATGTGCTCGTACAGGTCTGGCATCCTGATGCACGTCGACTGGACATGCTGGAGCACGGGGTCACCGTGGAACGCGGACCCGATGGTCTTCCGAACGAGCGAACGGCCGCCGTCGGCGCCGATGAGATAACGGCCGCGAAGGATCGTCTTCTCCTCGGTGCCCACCGGGACGATCTCCACCGTCACGCCGTCCTCGTCCTGAGCGACGGCGACGGCCTTGACCTCGTTGCGAAGACTCACGTTCTCGAGGGAAGCCACGTGCTCCTCGAGAATGGGCTCAAGGTACTGCTGGTTCACGCGGTGTGCCAGCTCGGCGGCCGCCCAGGCGGTGTCGGGGCCCACTCCGGTTCCGTCGCGGCGTGCGGAAGCGGACGGGATGGGGATGCGCCCGAACTCCACGCCCGTCACCGAGGTGCGGAAGGCGATGTCCTGAGGGTGGTCGGAGGGCAGGCCGGCCGAGCGAACCTTGTCGGCCAGCCCGAAGCGGCGGAACGCCTCCATCGTGCGAGCGGACACATGGTTGCACTTGACGTTCGGGGGGTCGAGAAAGGGATTCTCTTCGATGACGATCGACGAGACTCCGTGCGAGTCCAGTTCCATCGCGGCGAGCAGGCCGACAGGTCCTCCGCCGACGATGATGACATCGGCGTCGAAGGTGGCAGAATTGGTCACTTTACGAAGACTCCTATGGGTCAGCGGATCGCGGCGAGATCGCGCTTGTTGCTTTCTGGGGTGAGGAACAGCGCAATGGCGCAGACGATGAGGACGGCGATCCACACGCCGCCGAGCAGGGGAAGCCCTCCGGCCGAGGCGGCGAGGGATCCGGCGATGATCGGAGTGAGCCCCGCGCCGATCGCCGACGCTCCCTGGAACGCGAGAGACGAGCCGGTGAAGCGCACCCGCGTGGGGAAGAGCTCGGCGAGGAAGCCCGCGAGCGGGCCGAGGATGATCCCCTGGATGGCCTGTCCCACGGTGACGGCGATCGCGAAAGACATGTCGCTGCCCGAGTCCACCAGGAGTAGAAGCGGGTAGGCGAAGATGATGGCCGCGATGATCCCGACGGCGGTGATCGGACGACGTCCGAACCGGTCGCTCAGCCGGGCGGCGACAATGGTGGTCAGGAACAAGGCGACCGCGGAGACCACCTTCGCGTTGAGCGCGAAGGTCTGGTCGACTCCCTGAGCGGTCGCGTGGCTGAGTCCCCATACGCTCGCCATGCCGGAGATCGTCAGCTGGGTCATCGCGACGAGCGTGCCGAGAACGAGGACCTTCGGTGACTTCGTGAGGACATCGAGGAGCGGGACACGGCGCTTTTCAGCTTCGCGGTCGAAGCCGAGGAAGAGCGGGCTTTCGACGACCTTGAGGCGGACGATCATGCCGATGAGCACGAGGACGAAGCTCAGCAGAAAGGGAACGCGCCAGCCCCACGCCAAGAACTGGTCCTCTGGCATGAGGGAGAACAGACCGAGGATCCCGGCGGACAGGATCGAGCCGGCAGGCGCGCCGAGGTTGGCGAAGGACGCCGCGAAGCCACGCTTGCCGCCGGGGGCGTGTTCCAGTGCGATCAGCATGGCTCCGCCCCATTCGCCGCCGACGGAGAAGCCCTGGATCACCCGGAGTGCGACGAGGGTCAACGGAGCGGCGACGCCGATCTGGTCGTACGTGGGAAGCATGCCGATGAGAGTGGTGGCGATGCCCATCATCAGCATCGTGATGACGAGGACGCGCTTGCGTCCGAGCTTGTCGCCGAAGTGCCCGAAGATGATGCCGCCGAGCGGGCGCGCGAGGTATCCCGCGGCGAGGGTTCCGAACGACGCGATCGTGGCGATGGCGGGGTCGAGCGAGGCGAAGAAGACAGGCGCGAAGACAAGCGCGGACGCGCTCGCGTAAAGCATGAAGTCGTAGAACTCGATCGCACTGCCGAGGAAGCTCGACGCGAGAATCCGTCGCATCTGCGGTGTACGTAGAGTCTCTTCTGAGGCCGCCTCGGCGTGAGGCGCGGTCTTGGGATTGCTGCTCATCGTCGCATTCCTGGTAACGGGATCTGGACGCTCTGTGACGGACCCTCGGTTGATGGAACACGTCGAGTGTGCGTGCACTGGCTAAATCAGGCAATGACAACTATCATGATTGATAGTTTAAGGAGATTGAATTGAATGGAGCGTCGGCGCTCTCCCTCAGGCAGTTGCAGTATTTCTGCGCCGTCGTCGAGAGCGGGTCGGTCACCGAGGCGGCGAGGAGACTCCACGTGTCCGCCGGCGGGGTCTCGCTCGCCATCACGCAACTCGAGGAGCTCCTCGACGTCCAGCTCACGCTGCGCACCCGCGGCAAAGGCGTGGAGATCACCGATGCCGGGCGAAGCGTCTACGAGACCGCGCGGCTGATCGCCCGGTACGTCGACGACATCCAGGACCTGGCCGGAACCATCCGCGGAGAGCTGAGGGGCCCGCTGCGGGTCGGGATCTTCACGACTCTGTCGCCGTGGTTGTTCCCGCAGATGGCGGAGCACTTCGCGACGCATCATCCCGCGATCGATCTCGAACTGGAGGAAGGACCGTCGGCGGCGCTGCAGACCCTCCTGGTCGAGGGAAGGCTGGACGCGGCCCTGCTGTACGAGAACCACATCGTCTCCGAGGTCGAAGTCCAGCGGCTGGCCCCTGTCCGGTTGCAGCTCGCCGTCTCGCCGAATCATCCGCTGGCCGGCCAGGACATGGTCTCGCTCAGCGCCCTGCGTGACGAGTACGCCGTTCTCCTTGCCATGCGCCCGGCCACCGACCACGTCGAGGAGATCCTGCGCAACGCCGGCATCACACCTCGAGTGCGCTGGCGGAGTGCGAACGTCGAGACGATCCGCTCGCTCGTCGCGCGCGGCCTCGGCTACACGATCATCATGGGCCGTCCCCATGGTGACCTGACGTACGACGGGAAGCCGATCGTGTACCGCCCGATCGCGGACGAACTCCCCGCCAACCACGTCGTGCTCGCCACGGCGCCCGGTGCGCGGCGCACTGCCCGGATGGAAGCGCTGCGGGCGTACTGCCGCGAAGCGGTCGCCAAGCATTTCACCTCACGTGACGGCACGCCCGTGAGCAAGACCGGCATGCTCTGAGGGTCCGATGGCAGGCCCCTCTCGCCCTGATCGCGAAGGGGTCATCCACCCTGCGCGACGCCACGGGGGATAGATGTTTAGAATCCTTGAACTGTTTCGCCCAATATTTGTGATTGCCGTAATCCCACTGGTGGGCGCAAGGTAGTCCAACCGGTCGCGTGGCTATGCATCACGCGTTCGACGAACGCTCACGGAAGGAGAATCGTGGGATCACTGAGGATCGCCCACCGGCTCGAGGGTTTGCCTCCGTACGTTCCCGGCCGGCGTCCCCAAGGCGGAGAAACGCGCAGGCAGGCGCGCCTCGCGTCCAACGAGGTCCCATGGCCTCCGCAGGCGGCGATCGTGGACGCGATGAAGGCCGCGCTCGAGGACGCGCACCGGTACCCGGACATGCAGTACACCGAGCTCCGCGACGCCATCGCGGCGCACACCGGTCAGCCGTCCGACCGCATCGCCGTCGCGAACGGATCCACCGCGCTGCTGCGTGACATCGTCGGGGTGCTCGTCGAAGCCGGCTCCGAAGTGATCTTCGCCCAGCCGAGCTTTCCGTACTACCGGACCGCCGCCATCGCCAACTCGGCGGTGCCGGTAGCCGTTCCACTGGTCTCGCACGCGCACGACCTCGAAGCCATGCACGGCGCCATCACGCCCCGCACCCGAGTGATCATCATCTGCAACCCGAACAACCCCACGGGCACAGCACACACCAACGCGGAACTCAAGAAGTTCCTGGCGCGCGTACCGGGGGACATCGCCGTCATCCTCGACGAGGCGTACGTCGAGTTCGCGACGGACGTCGACGGCCTGGAGCTCATGGAGGAGCACCCGAACCTGATCGTCGTCCGAACGCTCAGCAAGGCGCATGGTCTGGCAGGCCTGCGCATCGGCTACGCGATCGGTGACAGCGAAGTGATGAGCTACGTGTCGCGGCTGGGAGTCCCGTTCCGCATCGACAGCGTCGCCGTCGCGGGTGCGCTGGCCGCGCTTCAGCCGGAACAGGTGGCCGAGTCCGAGCTTCGCATCGCATCGATCGTGAAGGAGCGCGCAGCCCTCACCGCGGCCCTCCGCTCCCGCGGATGGAATGTCGTCGAATCCGCCGCGAACTTCGTCTTCCTTCCGCTGGGCGAATCGACCACGAGCGTCGCCGGCGCATGCGAGGCCAACGGCGTGCTCGTACGCCCCATCGGCGGCGGCATCCGCGTGACCGTCGGCTCCGCCGAGGACACCGATCACCTCCTCAACGCTCTCCCCGCCCTCTCCAACGAACCCTGCTGACCCCCCGTCACGGTCATATCTGAAAGTCCCCCCATGACAACCACCGAGAACAGCACAGTCATGCCGCAGGGCGGCTCCGACTCACTGTGGCACGGCCCCATGCGACGCATTCTGCTGTCCAGCTTCAGCGGAAGCGTGATCGAATTCTACGACTTCGTCCTGTACGTCATGGCGGCCGCGGTCGTCTTCCCGCACGTCTTCTTCAGCAACCTTTCGCCGACCATGGCGACCATCTCGTCCTTCGTCACGCTCGCCGTCGGGTACGTCGGACGACCGCTCGGAGGCGTGATCTTCGGCCACTTCGGCGACAAGCTCGGCCGCAAGGGCGTGCTCGTCACCACGATGCTCCTCATGGGCATCTCGACCATGGCGATCGGGCTCCTTCCCTCCAACGAGCTCATCGGTGTCATGGCGCCGATCCTCCTCATCACTTGCCGGGTCGTGCAGGGTGTCGCCGTCGGCGGCGAGTGGGGCGGCGCGATGCTCATCGCCCTCGAGAACGCCCCCGGCGGGAAGCGCGGTTTCGCGGCCTCGTTCGCGAGCCTCGGCGCACCCGCCGGCGCGATGCTCGCCACGGGATCCATCTCCCTCACCTCCATGCTCCCGGAGGACCAGTTCCTCTCGTGGGGTTGGCGCATTCCCTTCCTGCTCAGCTTCCTGCTCGTCCTGGTCGGAATGGTCATCCGTCTGAAGGTCAGCGAGAGCCCGCTGTTCCAGGCGCTGGACCAGGAAGCGGAGAAGCGGAAGGTGCCGATCCTGGAGGTGCTGCGCCGCTACCCGATGCAGGCCGGGCTCGGCATCATCGTCGCGATCAGCCAGCTGACGATCGACGGTATCGCCACCTCCTGGGCGGTCAACCACGTCGTCGAGCTCGGTGCCGACCGCACGGCCATCCTGAACCTGAAGATCCTCGGCTCGGTCGCTCTCCTCATCGCGGCCATCATCAGCGCCCGGTTGAGCGACCGCTTGGGGCGGCGTCTCCCTCTCATCGTCGGAATCGTCGCAGCGCTGATCTTCGTCTTCCCGATGCTCAACCTGATCCAGACGGGAACCGAGGGAGGCTTCGCCACCGCCGTCATCATCGGTCAGTTCATCCAGGGCTTCATCCTCGGCCCGCTCGCCGCGTTCCTGGCGGAGCTGTTCCCCACGCGCCTCCGTTTCACCGGTGCCTCGCTGTGCTTCCAGACCGCTTCGGCGCTCGGCTCGGGCTTCACGCCGCTCATCGCGACCTCCCTGGTCGCCGCCGGTGGCGGAATCGCCGTACTGGGCTGGGCGTGGATGGGAGTGCTCGCCGTCTGCCTCGTGGGGATCCTGATCGCAGCAGAGAGCCGGACGCGGGACCTCAGTGCCATCTAGCCGTTCGAGGCACTCACGCGGCGGCCCTACGGTGACCACCGGATACGGAACAGCAGCCCTGCAGCACACCCGAACAGGAGCGGAGGAAAGGTAAGCCCATGACCAAGACCGGTGGAGAACTCCTCACCGAACAGCTGATCGCGGAGGGCGTTCAGACGATCTTCGGCGTCCCCGGGATCCAGCTGGACTACGCGATGGACGGTCTTGCCCAGAACCGGGAGTCGATCGACTTCATCTCGGCGCGGCACGAGCAGGGGGCCGCGTACATGGCGGACGGCTATGCCCGTGTGGCGGGCCGGCCCGGCGTCTGCATGGTCGTGCCCGGTCCCGGCCTCCTGAACGCCGGAGCGGCGTTGTCGACCGCGTTCGCGACGAACAGCCCGGTGGTCTGCATCGCCGGCCAGATCCCGTCGCCGACCATCGGCCGGGGGCTCGGCATGCTCCACGAGATTCAGGGGCAGACGGACCTTCTCCGTGCGCTCACCAAGTGGAACGGGATCGCGAAGTCGCCCGAGGAGATCCCCGGTCTGGTCCGCGAAGCGTTCAAGCAGGCCACGAGCGGACGTCCGCGGCCCGTCGGCATCGAGATCCCCCCGGACGTGCTCCAGGGGAAGACGACCGCCGGAGCGGTGAGTCCCTCCGGTGACAGCGCCGGTGAGATCGACGAGGACTCGGTCAGCCGTGTCGTCGAACTCCTCGCCGCTGCCGAGCGGCCTGTGATCGTCGCAGGTGGCGGCGTGCGCGATGCCGCGGCCAGCGCCGCGCTCCAGGCGCTCGCCGAGCGCCTGGGCGCGCCCGTCATCACCAGCCGGAACGGTAAGGGCGCCGTCAGCGATCGGCACCCGCTCGTCCTGTCGCGGCTGGCCGGCGCGGAAGTTCTCGAGAACGCGGACGTCGTGCTCGCCATCGGCACCCGCTTCATCACCATGACCGGGCGGCCGGTCGTCAGGCCCGGACGCCACCGCCTCATCGCGATCAACGCGGACCCGGCCGACGTGCGCGCGCCGCGCGAGTTCGAGGTCGCGGTCATCGCCGACGCCAGGATCGCGATGGAAGCGATCACGAACTCCCTGCCCGGCGGCAAGCGTGCAGCGCCGGTGCTCGACGGCTACCGCGAGCGGGAACGTGACGCCCTGAGCGCGATCGAGCCTCAGCTGGAGTGGCTCCGGGCGATCCGCGCGGCCATGCCGGACGACGGCATCTTCGTCGAAGAGCTCACGCAGGTCGGCTACGCGGCGCGGCTGGCGTTCCCCGTCTACGAGCCGGGAACCTACGTGACGCCCGGATACCAGGGCACGCTCGGCTACGGCTTCCCGACCGGCCTCGGCGCCGCCGTCGGAGCCAAGGGCCGGCAGGTCGTCTCCATCAACGGTGACGGTGGCTTCGGGTGGGCGCTGCAGGAGCTGTCCACCGCTGCCAAGTACGGCATCGGGCTCGTGACCGTGGTGTTCAGCAACGACGCGTTCGGCAACGTCCAGCGCATCCAGAGCGAGACGTTCGGCCGCAACATCGGGGTCGACCTCAAGAACCCCGACTTCGTGGCCCTGGCCAGGGAGTTCGGCGTCGCGGGCGAGCGGGTCACCACTCCGGAAGCGCTGGAGAAGGCCATCCGCAACGCCCGCGGGACGGACGCACCGGTGCTCCTCGAGGTTCCCTTCGGCGAGGTTCCCTCCCCGTGGAAGCTCCTGGCGGAACCGTCCATCGGCTGAGCGGCGACGCGAAGAGCCGTAGTGGGGCCGCGAGCGTCGCGGCCCCGCTGACCCACGATCTGAGAAGGATGAGATTCATGGCATCACCCAGGGGCGTCGTCGACGATTCGCTGTGGCTGGACAACGCCCGGGTCGTTCCGTCGGGGACGTCGTACGCGTCGGTGGACGACTCCGCCACCGGCGAGGAGATCGCCAAGGTGCGCTCCGCCACCGCCGAGGACGTCGACCGCGCATTCGACTCCGCCGCACGCGCGCAGCAGCGGTGGGCGGACGTCGCGCCTGCCGATCGCGTCGCCGTGGTCGAGAAGGCCGCGGACATCCTGGAAGGCATGGCGGATGACCTCGCCACCACGATGCAGGCGGAAGTCGGCACCGTGGCGAGCCAGGTCCACGGAACGCAGGTCGCCCTGGGCCTGGCGGCCATCCGTCTCACGGCGGCCTCGGCTGTCGAAGCGATCACGAAGCGCGAGAGGATCGGCAACTCGGACGTCGTCCGCGAGCCCGCGGGCGTCGTCGGTGCGATCACGCCGTGGAACTATCCGCTGATGCAGGCGGCACTGAAGGTGGCGCCGGCGATCGCCGCCGGCTGCAGCATCGTCGTCAAGCCGGCGAGCGTCGCCCCGCTCACGACGTTCCTGCTGGCGGAGGCGTTCGCTGAGGCCGGGCTCCCCGGTGGCGTACTGAACGTCGTCTGCGGAAGCGGCGGAAGCGTGGGCAGCGCCATCGCAGGCCACGCACGCGCCGACTTCGTCTCCTTCACGGGCTCCGTCGAAGCCGGGCGCCAGGTCGCCTTGTCGGCTGCCCGGTGGGGGACGCGCACCTCGCTCGAACTGGGCGGAAAGAGCGCCGCGATCGTCGTCGACGACGACAAGGTGCGTGCGGCGGTGCGGCATACGATCGGAAGCTGCTTCGCCAACGCCGGTCAGACGTGTGCGGCGCTGTCCCGGCTGATCGTTGCGCGCCACCTCCTCGAAGAGGCCGAGGACGAAGCCCGTAACGTGATGGCGCAGGTCGTCGTGGGCGACCCCTTCGATCCGGCCAGCACCGTCGGACCTCTGGCGAACCAGGGACAACGGAACACGGTGCTCGAGCACATCCGCGTGGCCGGCGACACCCCCGGTGTGCGCATGCTCGCGTCGAAGGACATCTCCCACCTCGCACGCGGCTGGTACGCCCCGCCTACGGTGGTCGTCGCCGACGACCCCGGCGCGCCGATCGTGCAGGAGGAGGTGTTCGGGCCCGTGCTCGCGATTCAGCCCGCCGACGACGAAGCGCACGCGATCGAGCTCGCCGAAGGCACGCGGTTCGGCCTCATCGCCCGCGTGTGGACCGATGACGATGCGCGGTTCGAGAGCGTCGCCCGACGGCTCCGTGTCGGCGGCGTGATCCAGAGCGACGCCCCGACGGCGTGGGACGCGCCGTTCGGCGGCGTCAAACACTCCGGGTACGGGCGTGAGCGCGGCGTCTACGGCGTCGAGGAGTACCTCGTTCCGAAGTCCCTCCAGCGCGGAGGTTCACAAGGCTGACGCCACGGTGATGCGCTGGGCGCGGGACCCGTCACGGTCTCGCGCCCAGCGTCGTCCCGGGCCTCAGGCGGCTTCCAGCCCGGTCGTGGCGCGGCGCGGGCTGCGGGGAAGGTCCAGCGGGTCTGCAACACGCTGCACGAGCGGTTCCGCCCGGAGGCCGCCGAGGTGGTGGCGCGGATCCTCGACGCCGTACCCGATGAAACCTGGACGAAAGAGTGAACGCGATCTAGCTTGAGGACCTGACCGTCAAGGAGCGCCGATGCGGAATCAGGGGATTGGCTCGTGGCCGGCACGCAGGGCGCGCATGACTCCGGACCGGATCGCCATCACCTACGCCGGGCGGCACCACACCTACCGTGAGTTCCGCGACCGGGTGTACCGGCTGGCCTCCCGGCTCAGCGTCGGGCACGGCGTCGGGCGCGGCGACCGGGTCGCGTTCCTGGGTGCGAACCAGCCCGCGCTGGTCGAGACGTTCTTCGCGGCGGGGCTGCTGGGGGCGGTGTTCGTGCCGCTCAACACCCGGCTGGCCGTGCCCGAGCTGCGCTTCATCCTCCACGACGCCGAGGCGGCGCTGCTCGTGCTGGGCGAGGAGCGCGACGGCGACGGCCTGCCCGGCCGGCACGTGACGGCCGCCGGCTACGAGGAGCTGATCGCCGCGGGCTCGACCGAGCCGATCGACGAGCCCGTCGCTCAGGACGACGTCTGCCTGATCATGTACACCTCCGGCACGACCGGCCGCCCCAAGGGCGCCATGCTCACCCACGGCAACCTGACCTGGAACACCGTCAACCTGCTGGTGGACGTGCCGCTGGCGCACGACGAGGTGACGCTGATCAGCGCGCCGATGTTCCACATCGCGGCGCTGGCCCAGACGCTGATCCCGACCGTGCTCAAGGGCGGGCGGGTGATCCTGGAGCCGTCGTTCGGCGTGGCGCGCACCTTCGACCTCATCGAGGCCGAGCGCGTGACGGTGATGTTCGGGGTGCCGTCGATGTTCGCGTTCCTGGCGCAGTCGCCGCGCTGGGCCGGGGCCGACCTGTCGAGCCTGCGCCACCTGCTGTGCGGGGGCGCGCCGGTGCCGGAGCCGCTGATCCGCACGTACCAGGAGCGCGGGCTGACGTTCCTGCAGGGGTACGGCATGACGGAGACGTCCCCCGGCGCACTGTTCCTCGCGGCCGAGCACTCGGTCGCCAAGGCCGGCACGGCCGGGGTGCCGTGCTTCTTCTCCGACGTCCGGCTGGTCGCCCCCGACGGCTCTCCCGCCGCCCCCGGAGAGCCCGGGGAGGTGTACGTCCAGGGCCCCAACGTCATGCCCGGCTACTGGCGACGCCCGGAGGAGACCGCGAAGGTGCTGTCGGAGGACGGCTGGTTCCGCTCCGGCGACGTCGGCGTCGCCGACGCGGACGGCTACGTGCGCATCTCCGACCGGATCACCGACGTGATCATCTCCGGCGGTGAGAACGTCTACCCCGCCGAGGTCGAGAGCGCACTCTACGAGCACCCCGGGGTCGCCGAGTGCGCGGTGATCGGCGTGCCCGACGACCGGTGGGGCGAGGTCGGCAAGGCCCTGGTGGTGCTCAGGCCGGGGGCCGCGGCCGGTGCGGACGAGATGCTCAAGCACCTGGACGGCCGCCTGGCCCGCTACAAGATCCCCAAATACCTTGAATTCGTCCCGGAACTGCCCAAGAACGCGGCGGGCAAGCTGCTCAAGGCCCCGCTCAGAAAGCTCTACGGAGGATGATCGTCCATGCGTACGTCACCGCCCTTCCGCGCCGATCACGTCGGCAGCCTCCTCCGCCCGTCCACGCTGCTGCGCGCCCGTGAGACCCTCACCGGCGACGCCCTGCGCGAGGCCGAGGACGCGGCGATCAGAGAGGTGGTGCGCCGGCAGGAGGAGGTGGGCCTGCAGAGCGCGACCGACGGTGAGTTCCGCCGGGCGTCCTGGCACATGGACTTCATCTACCGGCTCGGCGGCATCGGCCAGGCCGCCGACGAGCGCATCACCGTGCGCTTCCACAACGAGCAGGGCGACATCGAGTTCACCCCGGCCGCGCTGCGGGTGCACGACCGGATCACCCTGGACGAGCCGATCTTCGCCGACGACTTCGCGTTCCTGCGCGACACGGTCACCACGGCCGTGCCCAAGCTGACCATCCCGTCCCCGAGCATGGTCCACTACCGGGGCGGCCCGGCCTCCATCGACCCGGACGTCTACCCCGACGTCGAGGAGTTCTGGCACGACCTGAGCGCCGCCTACGCCGAGCAGGTACGCGGGATCGGCGCGCTGGGCTGCACGTACCTGCAGTTCGACGACACCAGCCTGGCCTACCTCAACGACCCGGCGCAGCGGGCGGAACTGGCCGGGCGCGGCGACGACGCCGAGCACATGCACCTGCGCTACATCAAGCAGATCAACGCCGCCCTCGCCGCCAAGCCGGACGGCATGACGATCACCACGCACATGTGCCGCGGCAACTTCCGCTCCTCCTGGGCCGCCTCCGGCGGCTACGACTTCGTCGCCGAGGCCCTGTTCAACGAGCTCAAGGTGGACGGCTTCTTCCTGGAGTACGACGACGAGCGCTCGGGCGGCTTCGAGCCGCTGCGGTTCGTGCCGAAGGGCAAGATGGTGGTGCTCGGCCTGGTCACGACCAAGCGCGGCGAGCTGGAGTCGAAGGACACGCTGAAGCGGCGCATCGACGAGGCGGCCAAGTACGTCGACCTCGACCAGATCTGCCTGTCACCGCAGTGCGGCTTCTCCTCCACGGTCGAGGGCAACCAGCTCACCGAGGACCAGCAGTTCGCCAAACTGTCGCTGATCGCCGAGACCGCCCGCGAGGTGTGGGGCTGACGGCGCCGGGCCGGGCCCGTCCGGGTCCCGGCCCGGTGCCCTCATCTGACGACGATCGTGGTGAGCGCGCGCGGGGGCAGCGTCGCCGTGCGTCCCTTCACGGGGGACGGCGTCATCGAGCCGGCCTCGTC
Source organism: Nonomuraea terrae (assembly GCF_004348995.1). Lineage (GTDB taxonomy): Bacteria > Actinomycetota > Actinomycetes > Streptosporangiales > Streptosporangiaceae > Nonomuraea > Nonomuraea terrae. The sequence goes on along the minus strand of NZ_SMKQ01000004.1, from coordinate 6,965 downwards.
GGTGACGTACGCGGTGGCCCGGCCGTGCACGCCCTGCCAGGTGATCGGCGCGGTGCCGGTGTTGAGCGCCACGACCACGCGGGAGCCGTCCGGGTTGCGGAACGCCGAGACCTTCAGCGCCGGGTCGGCCGCCCGCGCCTCCAGCCGTACCGCGCCGGGCCGGATGAAGCGGCTGTAGCCGGCCAGCGCCCAGAGCCGCTTCGACACGCGGTACGTCCGCGCCTGGTCGTCGAGCTGCAGCAGCGCTCGCGTCGCGCCGGCCGAGCCGCCCAGCCAGTAGACGTAGGCGCTGACGTCGCCCAGCGTGAGCGCGTCGTGCACCGCCTGCGCGATCGTGAAGCCGTCGTAGCCGCTGCCGTCGTCCCAGGCCTCGTTCCAGGTGGTGCCGGGCGGGTTCCACTCCGACATCCAGGTCCTCCTGTCCGTCGGCAGCGGGCCGTCCACGGGGCTCGCGTACGTGTGGCCGGTGTGCACCTTCACCCAGCGGCGCGCCTCCGGGTCGGCCTCGATCGCCGCCGTGTACGCCTTGGCCTCGTTCCAGCCGAAGGAGTCGCAGCAGGTCACCTTCATGCCCTTGGCGACCGGCCCGAGCACCTTGACGAACTCGGCGGCCTGCTCGGGGGTGAAGCGCATCGAGGCGTACGAGGCCGTGTAGTCGGGCTCGTTCGTGAACCCCAGGTCAGTGATCTTGATGCCTTCCCTGGCGTAGAACCTCGTGTAGGCCACCAGGTAGTCGGCGTACGCCTGCCGCCACTCGGGCTTGAGCGTGCCGCCGTTCTTGTCGTCGCCGTTGTCCTTCATGTAACCGGGGGCGCTCCAGGCGTCGGCGAAGAACCGCTTCACGCCGTACCGCTGGGCCTCCTTGGCCACCCAGACCTGGCTGTTGTCGTCGCCGTCCCAGACGTACTTCGGCGGCGCGTCCGGCCCGCCCGGGTCCTCGGGCTGGATCGAGACCATGTGGTCGTACGGGCTGCCGGCGGGGGAGGAGCCGATGCCGAGGCGCAGGATGCTGAGCCCCGCCCCCTTGTCGCGGTCGAACCAGAGATCGAGGACCTCGCGCTGCTTCTCGCGCGGCAGCGCCTCGAGCAGCTCGTTGCGGCGGAAGGCCTGGGAGATGCCGAAACCGTCGATCTCCTGGTGCCTGACGCGCTCGTTCACGGTGATGGCGGCCGGGCCGGCGGGTTGCTGCACGACCGGCAGGCCGAGGAGGGTGAGGGCGAGAACTCCACGTAACACGGGCGCCTCCGAAATATTTCGGCAGTGTGACGACAAGTTTCGTCGATCGCCGGAAACGTAAGCGACGCACCCGCGCCCGTCAACCCATGAACGTCCCGCGGCTCAGTGGCCGCCGAGGCGGTACCTCCGGTCGTCCCTGCGCCCCTTGCCCTGCCGGCTGCCCTGCCCGTTGCCCTGCCCGTTGCCCTGCCCGTTGCCCTGCCCGTTGCCCTGCTCGCGCCCGCCGGGCCGGTCGTCCTGGGTGCGCCGGTCGGGACGTCCGTGGCCGCCGGAGTGCGTGCCGCCGCTCGTGCCGCCGTTCGTGCCGTGGGGCATGCGGAGGTCGCGGCGCTGGGGGCCGTAACCGAGGACGCCCATCATGCCCTGCTCCTGGTGGTACAGGTTGTGGCAGTGGAACATCCACTCGCCGGGGTTGTCGGCGTGCACGTCGATGCGCAGCCGTTCGCGCGGCATGATGTTGACGGTGTCCTTGCGCGGCCCCCGCCGGCCCGTCCGGCCGCGCACCTGGAAGGTGTGGCCGTGCAGGTGCATCGGGTGCCACATGGGCGACTCGTTCTCCATGACGATCCTGATCGTCTCGCCCTCGTCCACGCGCAGCCGCAGCGGGTCGTTCGCGAGGCGGCCGTTGAGTGTCCACTCGCTCCCGGACGGCCGCATCCCGAGCTTCACCCGGACGCTCTTCGTCGCGGTGGGGAGCTGGTCCTCGCGGCGGGCGTTCAGATCCCCATATGTCAGCATCCGTCCGTTGAGCTGCGGCACCCGGGCGCCCGGCTTGGGCGCGGCGGGCCGCGGCGACGTGCGTACCACGGCGAACGCCCGCGCGCGCTTGCCCTCCGCCGCCGCCACCAGCGGGAACGCCCCGTCCTCCAGCGTCACGAGGAAGTCGTAGCGCTCGCCCATGCCGATCATGACGGTGTCCACGGTGACGGGCGCGCACGGGAACCCGTCGGTGTGGGTGACCGTCAGCCGGTGGCCGCCGATCGCGAAGCGGAACGCGGTGTCGGCGGCCGCGTTGATCACCCTGAACCTGGCCCGCGCGCCCGGCCGGGCCGAGAACGTCACCGGCGCGCTCGGCCTGCGCCCGTTGACCAGGTAGTACGGATAGAGCGTCTCGCCGGCCACGCCGCCCAGCGCGGCGCTGCGGATGCTGTCGTCGTGCTCGGAGGAGGAGTTCAGCCTGCGCAGCTCGTCGTCGGGGGTGCCGTTGACGCCGTCGAGCCAGTCGTCCAGCACGACGGTGTACTCCTCGTCGTAGCGGAGCGGCTCGTGCGGGTCGTCCACGATCAGCGCGCCGTACAGGCCGCGGTCGTTCTGCATGCCGACGTGCGAGTGGTAGAAGTACGTCCCCGCGTCCGGCACGGTGAACTCGTAGTCGAACGTCTCCCCGGGCCGGGTGGCCTCCTGGCTGACGCCCGGAGCGCCGTCCATCGGGAACGCGATCCTGATGCCGTGCCAGTGCACGGTCGTCGGCGCGGGCAGCTCGTTGACCAGCCGCGCGCGCACGGTGCCGCCGGCCGTGGCACGGATGAGCGGGCCGGGCACGACGTCGTCGTAGGCCCAGGTGGCGACGGTGCGCCGGCCCAGGTCGACGCGCGCGGGCCGCGCCCGCAGCACCGTCCAGCGCGGCCGCGCCGCGGCGCCCGCCGTGCCTCCCAGCACCGGCGGGGCCCCCAGCGCGGCGAACATCCCGATGACCGACCTGCGGGAGACACGCCCGCCCGATCCCCATGCCGAACCATTCACAACAGATCCCCCATCTCCCCCGCAAGGTAACGGAGAGTGATCGAAGGATCAGAACGCCACGCGGTCGTCAGCCGATGGCGCCGATGATGGCGTCCCTGGTGATGGGCAGGTCGCGGACGCGGACCTCGATCGAGGCGGCGACGGCGTTGGCGATCGCGGCGGCCACCGGGCCCTGGGCCGCCTCGCCCGAGCCCACCGACGGCGTGTCCGGGTGCTCGACCAGCTCCACCACGACCTCCGGCGTCTCGCTGAAGCGCAGGATCGGGTAGCTCTCCCAGTCGCGGCTGGTGATCGCGCGCCGGTCGAAGCGCACGCGTTCCTTCAGCGTCCAGCTCGTCGCCTGCACGGCGCCGCCCTCGATCTGGTTGCGCACCCCGTCGGGGTTGACGACCTGGCCGACGTCCACGGCGAGGGTCAGCCGGCGCACGCGCACGTCGTAGTCGGCCTCGATCTCCGCGACGGCGGCGCAGTAGGCGCCGTACCCCTTGTAGCGGGCGAAACCGATGCCGAGCCCCGGCCGCCCCCAGCCGGCCGCGTCGGCGGCCCGCCGCAGCACCTCACGGGCGCGCGGGTCGCTCAGGTGGTCCAGCCGGTACTCCAGCGGGTCGCGCCCGGCGGCCAGGGCCAGCTCGTCCATGAACGACTCGATGGCGAAGACGTTCATGAACGCCCCGAGCGAGCGCAGCGCCGACGACCGGATCGGCGTCTCGGTCAGGCGGTGGCCGGTGACCTGGGCGCGCGGGAAGTCGTAGATCGGCTCCGCGTTGCGCGCCGACCCCCATCCAGCCTGCGGGGGCGGGTCGCCGGCCGCCCCGTACGTCCACGGCCGCTCCAGGTGGGCGCCGGCGAGCAGGCCGGGCCGGCCGCCGTAGGTCGGGCGGCTGATGTGGCCCTGGCTCCACACGTCGTACCGCCAGGAGCGCACCGACCCGGCCTCGTCCACCACCGCCGACACGTCCGCCGACATGGCCGAGCCGAACGGCGCCCAGGTCAGCTCGTCCTCCCGGCTCCACCGCACGTGCACCGGCCGGCCGCCGGACTCGCGGGCCAGCAGGGCGGCGTCGAGCGCCACGTCGTCGGCGCCGTTGTGGCCGTAGCAGCCGGCGCCCTCGACGTGGCGCACCGCGACGTGCTCAACGTCCAGGCCGAGCACCTCGGCCAGCGCGCGGCGCAGCAGGAAGACGCCCTGGGAGTGGGTCCAGACCTCCAGCGTGCCGTCGGCGTTCCAGCGGGCGGCGGCGCAGCTCGGCGCGATCGAGGCGTGAGCCAGGAACGGCCTGCTGTAGGTCGCCTCGATCACCTCTCCGCCGGGCGGCTCGCCGTCCGCGACACACACCGGGATCGTTTCGTGCGGGCCCGCCCGCAGGAACGTGCGCAGCTCGCGCTCGTCGGGCAGGGTGTCGTGCTCGTCCCATTCGGCCAGCCGGCGCAGCCGCCCGAGCGCCCGGTCGGCCGCCGCCTCGGACTCGCCCAGCACGCCCAGGAAGGAGCCGTCGCGTACGACGCGCAGGTCCTCCGGCGGCGGCGACAGCCGGGCCAGCCGCGCGCCGGGGGAGGGCGGGCGCAGGACCCGGCCGTAGAGCTGGCCGGGCAGGTGCAGGTCGTGGATGAACCGGGGCCGCCCGGCCACCTTGTCGGGCAGGTCCAGTCGGGGCACGCTGGTGCCGACGTACACGCTCTGCGCGGTCCCGGTCGCGGCGGGCGTCTCCTCGACAGGGACGTCGACGGCCTTGGCCAGGTCGGCGTACGTCGCCGTCAGGTCGCCCGAGCGGAACTCGCCCCGCCGTACCGTCACCTCGCCGGGGGAGACGCCCCAGCGGCGGGCGGCCTCGGCGGCGCAGGCGGCGCGCACGCGCGCGCACGCCTCGCGCAGCGGCGGGCCCGCGCGCTGGATCGACAGGCTGCCCGCCGTGAGCCCCTCGTCGGGCCCGCCGTCGGTACGGGCGGCCACCATCCGCACCTGCGCCAGGTCCGCGCCGAGCGCGTCGGCGGCGATCTGGGCCAGTGCCGTGAGCACCCCCTGGCCGAGCTCCACCTTGCCGGCGATCACGCAGATCACGCCGTCGGGACCGATCGAGACGCGCTCCGTCAGCTGCTCGTTCATCGGGCCACCTCTCCGGCCGCCTTCAGCACGGCGCGGACCACGCGGCGGTGGACGCCGCACCGGCACAGGTTGCGGTCGAGCGCGGCCACCACGGCCTCCTCGTCGGGGTGCGGATCGCGGGCCAGCAGGGCGGCGGCGCTGACCATGATCCCCGACAGGCAGAAGCCGCACTGCCCGGCCTGCTCGTCCAGGATCGCCTGCTGCACCGGATGGAGCTCGTCCCCCGGAGCGAGCCCCTCGATCGTCACCACGTCACGCCCTTCGGCGACCGACAGCGGGGTGGTGCAGGAGGCCACCGGCTGCCCGTCGAGCAGCACGAAACAGGCCCCGCACGCCTCCAGCCCGCACCCGAAGCGGGTGCCGGTCAGGCCCATCTCGCCGCGCAGCACGTCGAGCAGCGGCGTGCCGGGGTCGGAGACGGCCTCCATGGGTGTGCCGTTGACAGTCAACCGCGTCATCGCGGTCCCCTTTCCGCGAACATCTCGGGGTGCTGCCGCGTCTGATGTGCCCGCTCGGGCGCCGTTCCGCGGCCACGGGGTCGCGTCGCCGGCAGCCGGAGCAGGTCGGGGGGTGGAGGGCGAAGGAACCAGCCGCCGATCGCCACCCCTCCCCGTGAATCCATTGGGTCACAACAGCCTACGCCCGGCGTTCTGGGCGGGCCTGCCGGAGGGGGCGAAAAGGGGCCCGGCTCACCTATTGATCCGCCGTGAAGTGAGAAATATGGTGTGTTAATCGATTAACACCCGCCGAGGGTGACGCCGTGAAGATCCTCCATACCCTTGATCGCCGGCCGAGATCAACGCCGGCCATTTACCCCATATCCCAGTAGGGAATGCTAGGTTATTTCGACTAACATGAGACCAACAGCGCGACAAGTGGCCGAACTGGCGAACGTGTCGGTGGCGACCGTCTCCTACGTGCTCAGCGGCCGCGACCGTCCGGTGGCCGCCGAGACCAGGAAACGGGTGCTCGACGCCGCCAGGCAGCTCGGCTACACCCCCAACCAGGCGGCCAGGAGCCTGCGCAAGCGCCGTACCCAGCGGATCGGCCTCGTGCTCAGCACCCTCGGCGGCGTCCCCACCGACCAGCGGCTGGCCACCGACCTGCACGAGATGGCCGACGCGCGGGGCTACTCCGTGGTCACGCTCGCCGTCTACAACGAGGCCCGCGCCAAGGCCGCCATCGACGTGCTGCGCGGCGGCATCGCCGACGGCGCGCTGATCAACGTGGTCGGCGACCACCTCGCCCACGACCTGCTCGCCGGGCTGGCCGCCACCGGGCTGCCGATGGTGGTGCTGAGCAACGACAGCGGGCTCGAAGGCTGCGACGTCGTCCGCACCCCGGAGGTGGAGGCGTCCGCCGAGGCGGTCGAGCACCTGCTGGCCGGGGGACGGCGGCGCATCGCGTTCATGGGACACCGGCACGAGGTCTACCGCGACCGGCCCACGGGACGCCTGCTCGGCTACACCACCGCCCTGGAGCGGCACGGCGCGGACCAGCGGATCGTCACCGCGGGGGCCGACGACCGCGTGGCGGCGTACCAGACCGCGACCGACCTGCTCAGCTCACCCGAACGCCCCGACGCGATCTTCGCCGCCTCCGACCGGGCCGCGATCAGCGCGATCTGGGCGGCCAGGGACCTCGGGCTGAGCGTGCCCGGCGACGTCGCGATCGTCGGCGTCGGCAACATCGACGAAGGTCTCATCACCAAGCCCCAGCTCAGCACCGTCGGCCCGCTCCGGCATGACTACACCGACGTCGTCGGCCTGCTCTTCGACCGCCTCCAGGCCGAGGAGCCGCTTCCCGCCCGCGAGATCGTCCGCTCCTGGACCCTCGTCCGGCGAGGCTCGTCCTAGAAGGGAAAACGCTGTCTCTTATACAC
>NZ_SMKQ01000049.1 GCF_004348995.1 Nonomuraea terrae | reverse complement strand
GGGATGGTCCACGGGATCGAGGGCGGGCGGGGTGCCGGCTTTGTCACCGCTGCCTCGAGGAGGCGTCGGATCTCTGTCGCGTCTGGGCGGTCGGCGGGATTCCGCCGCAGCATGGCGGCCAGGACCTCACGCAGCGGGCCGCCGTCGGCGTCGAGGGTGCGGCTGGGCCGGGCGTCAGCGTCGCCGGCGTCGAGGGTGCGGCTGGGCCGGGCGTCAGCGTCGCCGGCGGTGGGAAGGTGCGGGGTGTCGCTTGGGTGGCCGATGAGGACGGTGTGGAGGGTCGCGCCCAGGGAGAAGACGTCGGACTTCGGTTCAGGCCGGCCGCGTACGACCTCGGGGGCGGCGTAGTCGGGGGTGTAACTGACGGCGCCGTTCGGGGTGAGCGTGTCGGAGCCGCCCACGCGGTACGCGGCCCCGAAGTCGGTCAGCTTCGCCGTGCCGTCGCCGGTGAGGACGACGTTGCCCGGCTTGACGTCGCAGTGGACGATGCCCTCGGCGTGCAGGGCGGCCAGCGCGCCCGCGATCTGGGCTCCGATCCGGGCCGCCACCACGGGGGACATCGCCGGGCACCCCTCCAGGCTCCCGCCCGGCGCATGCTCCATGACCAGCCACGACAGGCCGCCACGCGGCCGGCTCGCGCGTACGGCGTGGTAGAGCGTGACCACGTGGGGATGGCTGAACCGGGCCAGGGCCCGGGCCTCCGCCCACGCCCGCTCGGAGTCGGCCGCGTCACGAAGGACGGGCCGCTTGAGCACGACCTCACGGTCGAGCTCCACGTCACGCGCCAGCCACACCTCCCCCGACCAGCCCCTCGCGAGGCTGCTCACCAGCCGGTAACGCCCGTCCACGGTCATGCCCGGGCGTACCGTCACTCCCTTCACCTGTGGGTCGGAACGCAGTTGCAGGAAGCGCACCACCCGAATGTATCCAGTGACAGATCGGTCACGCAGCGTTTCCGCGGGACCGGTCCCCGGGCCGCGTACGCAGACTGGGCGGCGGCCACCACCACGAAGTCCACGAGTCGCGAAAGCAGGGAGGACCATGCCCCGCACCATCGCCACCGCCCTCGCGCTGGCCGCGTCCGTCGCCGTCATCACCGTCGCCGCCCCGCCGGCCGTCGCTGAGCCCGCGGCCGTCAAGGCGTGTCACGACGGGCGGTGCAGGCTCACGCTCACCAGGTCGGCGACGTTCCCGGTCGATCCCCGGTTCGGCATCACCCGGCTGACCGTCGACTTCACCGCCGACATCGTGCGGGTCACCGGCACCGGCACCCGCGTGACGTCGCAGACGCAGATCGGCAAGGGCGCGTCCGGGTCGGTCAACGGCATCGGCGTACGGGTGGAGTCGCTGTCGGCGAGCAAGGCGGTGGTCGTCCTGACGCCCAAACGCTGATCAGGTGAGGGCCTCGCGCAGGAGGAGCACCGCGATGTCGTCCGAGCGTTTGTCCAGGGTGGCCGGCTCGATCAGCGAGTCGGCCAGCTCGAGCAGGGGCAGCCCGCAGGAGGGGTTGAACCGGCGGGCCAGGCGGTCGATGGCCTCGTCCAGCGGCAGCCCCGGCTCCTCGATGAGCCCGTCGGTGTAGAGGGCGAGGACGGACCCGGGCGGCAGCCGCATGTTCGTGGTGGCGTACTCCGCGTCGGCGTCGACACCCAGCAGCAGCCCGGGTGAGGTCTCGATGACGCGGGCCGGCCCGCCCGGCATGCCGAGCACCGGCGGCAGGTGCCCGGCGCTGGCCAGGCACGCGACGCGCCGGCGCAGGTCCAGGCTGACGTACAGACAGCTGGTGAAGCGGTCGGGGGCGAGCTCGGTGAGCAGCCGGTTGGTGTGCGCGAGCACCTTGCCCGGGCTGGCCCCGGCGGCGGCGTGCGCGCGGACGGCGGTGCGCACCTGTCCCATGAGGGCGGCGGCCGTCATGTCATGGCCCTGTACGTCGCCGATGACCGCCGCCACCATGCTGTCGTTGAGCCGGATCAGATCGTAGAAGTCGCCGCCGATGTCCATCCCGGGGGTGGCGGGCACGTACCGCGCGGCCACGTCCAGGCCGGGCACGCGGGGCAGGGTGTGCGGCAGCAGGCTCGACTGGAGGCATTTGGCGAGCTGGTGCTTGGTGTCGTAGAGCCGGGCGCGCTCGAACGCCTGGGCGATCAGCCCGGCGAGCGCGGTGAGCGAGGCCCGCTCCTCCGCGCCGAACGTGTGCGGGTGGTCGTAGCCGAGCACGCACGTGCCGATGGGCCGCCCCGAGGTGACCAGCGGCAGGAACGCCCACGCCTGCATGCTGCCGCGCACCGCGTCGGGGTACGCCTGCCGCATCTCCTCCCAGGTGGAGAAGAACCCCGTCCTGCCGCGGCGGATCAGGTCCGCCGAGACGGGCGCGGCCGGGACACGGCCTTCAAGCTCGTCGATGACCTCGCGGCTGTAGCCGCGCGAGCCGCTCACGCGCAGCCGGCCGCCCTCGACGGTGATGAGGGCCAGGGCCTGCGCGTCGTACACGGGTATGACATGGTCGGCGACCAGGTCGACGACGTCCTGGGCGGTGACCGCGCGGGCGAGCGTGGTGGCCAGCTGCAGCGTCTCGTGCACCGCGATCAGCCGCAGCGGCCGGCTCTGGCGGGCGGTCGGGCAGGAGCGGGGCTCGCGTGACATCGTGCCGGAGGTGACGCGCAGGGTGATGCCCGACAGCCCCGGATACATCCAGAACGACAGCTGCCGGCCCGCCGGGTTGCGGGCGATGAAGTGGGTGACCTGGCCGCCGACGATCGCGGCCCGGTAGCGGTCCTCGTACGCGGGGTCGGACAGCCACAGGAGCGCCTCCCACAGCCGCCGGCCGACGAGGTCGCGCGGGTGGCCGAGCAGGTCGGCGGCCGGCGCGCTGATCAGGGTCACGCGGCCTTCGGTGTCGAGCGAGCAGTAGCCCTCCGGCAGGCGGTTGAGGTTGTCCAGGGCCACCATGTCGGCGCTCGGGTTCCCGCTCGCGGACGGCGGGACGAGGATGCGGGGCCGCGGCGCGGGGTTGATCGGCTGCCCGCGCTCGGCCGCGCACCGCAGCACCTCGCCGATCTCGGCGCAGGTCTTGCTGAGGACGTCGAGCTGGCGCGGGGTGGGCTCGGTGAAACGCCCGGCCGGCCACACGAGCATGAACCCGCCCCAGGCCAATTCGCCGACGCAGACGGGGGCCAGGGCGATGGAGAAGTGGTAGGGCACCGCTATCGCCGCCCCCGGGAAGGAGCGCGCCAGATGCTCCCGGTCGGCGATCCAGACGAGCCGCTGTTCGCGTACCGCCGTGGCGATCGGCACGGGGTCCTTCGTCCTGACCAGGGCCCAGGCGTTGGCGATGGGGGCCGGCATGCCGTACGCGCTCTCCATCCGGAGCACGTCTCCGCCCTCGTCGACCAGGTAGGTGGCGCCTATGTGCGCTCCCGCGTCGGTCACGGCGCCGATCAGCAGTTTGTCGAGGCGAGACGAGCCGTTCGCCGCACCGGGGGCCGGGACGCCCTCCTGCCACACGGTCAGGACGTCCCGTTCACAGAAGGGGGAGGGGCAAACCACCCATCGCCTGTCATACGGGCAGAATACACGTACAAGTGAAACGGATCGTTTACGAAGAGTAATCGAATGGTCAGGGGGCGGCCAGCGGGGGCCGGGCCCGCCACTGGGGGAGCATCGGTTCGAGCATCCGGGCCAGCTCCGGCATCCGTGGCGTGACCGCCAGGGCGGCCACCACCTGGAGCAGCCTGGCCCCTTCCATGAAGTCCAGCAGCGCGGGGTCCGGCCGCCGCCCGCCGGCTCGTACGTACGTCTCGATCGCCTGCGGGCCCGCTCCGGCGAGGTCCCACTCCACGGGGGCGAGTGTCACGTCCTCGAAGTCGGAGAACAGGTACCCCCGCTCGATCCGCAGCACGTTGTAGTGCGGCGCGTCACCGTGCACGGCCTGGACGCGGGCTCCGGGGAAGGCGCCCGGCAGGTCGGCGGCCACGGCCTCGGCCACGGCGCACTCGTGTTCCATCCGGTCCAGGTCGGACGGGGTGAGTGGCCCCGGTCGCAGGCGCAGCTCGGCCAGGGCCCGCCGCGCGGCCGGCACCACCGGGGCCAGCGGCGTCAGCTCGCCGGGATAGCCGGCCATCGCCTGATGCAGCCCGGGCACCCAGCCGGCCTGCTCGGTGAGGCGCGCCTCCAGCGACTCCGGGGGAGCCGCGGCGACGGGGTCGCGCTCGTCGACGTACTGCCACAAGGTCAGCGAGGTGTCCTCGCACGTGACGGGCTTGGGCGGCACCAGCGGGCTGGGCGGCACGACGGGAGCGCCGCGCCCGGCCAGCCAGCTCACCACGGCGAGCTCGCGGCGTTGCCGTTCGGCCTGCTCCTCGGCCGAGTCGATGGTCAGGCTCGGCACGCGCGCCACCACCGGGTCGGGCGCGAGATGCACGAGCACGTTGAACACGTCGTGCAGGACGCGCGGCTCGGTGGCGCGCAGCCCGAGCCGCCGCCCGGCGGTCACCGCCAGCCGCACGGCCCGCCGCGCCCGCTCGGACCCGGTCACAGGGCCTCCGCCCGGACGCCGGACAGGCCGGGCGCGCGGTCGAAGAACAGGTGCGGGTGCGCGCGGGAACGCCGCAGCTGCTCGGGGGCGGCCACGCCGCGCCGACGTCCGTCCACCAGCACCCCGCCCGCGGTGAACCCGGGCACGCACCAGACCATCGTGTACTTGGCGTACAGCGGGTCGGCGCCCGCCGGGGGCGCCGGCGCGGCGAGGTCGCCGGCGGTCTCGTCGATCAGCGGCTGCATGTGGCATGACTCTACTTCCTGGATGTCACTGGCGTCCGCGGGCCGGCGGCGCATCCCGGGCGCGGGCACCTCCGGATGCCGGCTGACTGCGGAGAAGAGCCTGGTCGCCGCCCGCAGCATCGACTCCCTGGCGGCGTCTTCCGGAGATCCCATGATTGCGGCCTCAGGCGCGAGAAACCGGCAGACGTACGACCGGTAAAAGCCCCGCCCGATGGCGGTTTGTAGTGATTCATCCGATACGGTGCCGGTGATCTGCGATGTTGGGAGGATCCATGGGTTGGGTCACCACCTGGACCGCGGCTCCTCAGCTCACCGAACCCGGAAACATGCCGCCCCCGCCGTACGCCGGGCAGGGCCGGGTCCTGGCCGGCGCCACACTGCGCCAGACCCTGCGGATCACGGCCGGCGGGCCCAGGATCAGGCTGCGGCTGTCGAACGCGTTCGGCGGCGCGCCGCTGCCCGTCACCCGCGCGGCCGTGGCGCTGCCGCGGGGCGGGGCGGCGGGCGTGAGCGGGATCCTGCCGGAGACCTCGCGGCCGGTGACGTTCTCCGGGCGGGGGTCGGCGGTCGTGCCCAAGGGGGCGCACGTCGTGTGCGATCCGCTGGACTTCGAGGTGGCCCCGGGCTCGGTGCTGACCGTGAGCGTCCACCTCGCCGAGGGGACGGCCTCGTGCGACCTCACCTCGCACCCCGGCTCCAGGACCACCTCGTACCTGGCCGCCGGCGACCTGGTCGAGGCCGCCGGCTTACCCGGCGCGACCGCCGTCGACCACTGGTACCTGCTCAGCGGCGTCGAGGTGGCGGCCGGGCCCGGCACGGCCGCGATCGCCGTGCTGGGCGACTCCCTGACCGACGGCAGAGGGTCCACGACGAACGGCAACGACCGCTGGCCGGACCAGCTCTTCGACCGGCTCCCGCCCGGCGTCGCCGTCGCCAACCAGGGCATAGGCGGCAACCGGGTGCTCGCCGACGGCCTCGGCCCCAGCGCGCTCGCCCGGCTCGACCGCGACGTGCTCGCGCAGAGCGGCGTGCGCCGGCTCGTGGTCTTCGAGGGCGTCAACGATCTCGGCACTGCGGAGCCGGACGCCCGGTCGCGGGTCGCCGCCGACCTCGTCGCCGCCTACGAGCAGATCGTCGTCCGCGCCCAGGCCCGTGACCTGCTCGTGTACGGCGCCACCCTCACCCCCTTCGGCGGCCACGACTACGACGACCCCGAGGGCTGCCGCGAGGCCGCCCGGCAGCAGGTCAACGACTGGATCCGCACCGCCGGCCGGTTCGACGCCGTGATCGACTTCGACCGCGCCGTACGCGACCCGGCGGACCCGCGGCGGCTGCTGCCCGCCTACGACGAGGGCGATCACCTGCACCTGAGCCCGGCGGGCTATCGGGCACTGGCCGAGGCCGTCCCGCTGGAGCTGTTCCGATAGGCGGCGACGCGCACAACGATAACGATTGGCTGTGAAACCAGGCCGCCGATGTGCCCGCGTTCGTTTACCCATGGAACGCTACGGTGCGGCGTCGACACAACAAGGGGGAGAATCGGGTGTCATCGAGGATCGGGGGATCGATGTGGCGGCGGCTCGGCCGGCTGACCGCCACAGTGGCGGGGATCACCGTCACGGCGCTGACCGTGGCGAGCTGCGGCCCCGCCGAGCAGGCCGCGCGGCAGGCTCCACCGCCGCAGGAGACCTCCACGGCGCGGGGGGAGCAGGGAAGCCCGATGGCCGCGCCACCCAAGGTGGAGGCCGGGTGGCCGCGCTGGGGGTTCACCCACACGGGCGTCAGCGCCAACAACGTCACCCCTGAGTTCGAGCAGGCCGTGGCGGGCTCGCTGGCCCGTACGCCGATGCTGCAGAACCAGCACATCATGGGCTTCGGCGCGCTCAACCCCGAGCCGTACCCGGGGCGGTTCTACTGGGAGGACCTCGACAGCCGGCTCAACCTCATGAAGCAGTCGGGCGCCACGCCGGTCATCACGCTGTGCTGCGCACCCGACTGGATGAAGGGCGGCCCCCAGGGCCCCACGGAGGACTCCGCCTGGGACGAGCACCTGGAGGACGCGCCCTACCCGAAGCACTTCGACGACTTCGCCCGGCTGGCGGCGGAGGTCGCCAAGCGCTACGGCGACGTCAAGTACTTCATGGTGTGGAACGAGTTCAAGGGCTTCTGGCCCGACCACGCCAAGCCGGCCGACTACAAGGGCTACACCGAGATGTACAACAAGGTGTACGACGCGGTGAAGCAGGTCCGGCCGGACGCCCAGGTCGGCGGCCCGTACCTCGGGTTCGACAGCAACCGCGACGGGAACACGGAGCTGCGCGGCGACTGGGGGGTCGTCAACCAGAACGTCCTCGACGCCTTCGACTACTGGTACGAGCACAAGAAGGGCGCCGACTTCATCGTCGTCGACGGCGCCTCGCCCACCGACGCCCACGAGCTGGAGCCGGACGAGTTCGGCGCGCTGAGCAAGTTCGCCGACGTCACCGAGTGGTTGCGCAAGAAGACCGGCGACCTGCCGATCTGGTGGTCGGAGTGGTACTTCCAGCCCGAGGACGGCACCGAGTGGGCCGAACCCAAGCGCCTGGCCGTGCAGGCCGCCTCGATGATGGAGTTCGCCCGCAGCGGCGCCGCCACCGCGCTCTACTGGAACCCGCAGTCCAAGGACGGCCCCTGCCAGGGCTGCCTGTGGGACCCGCGGACGGGGGCCGAGATGCCGACCGGGCGGCTGGTCGCCGAGTTCACGAAGTGGTTCCCCGCCGGGGCGCGCCTCGACCCGGTGACGTCCTCCGACCCGAAGGTGCGGGTGCTGGCGCAGCCGGAGCAGCTGCTGCTGGTCAACACCACCGACGGCGCCGTCACGACCACCGTGGACGGCCAGGAGTTCGCCCTGCAGCCGTACGAGATCAGGTGGAGCGGCCGCTGATCCCGTCGATGCCCGCCAGCCGGTCGAAGGCCGCCTCGACGGCCGCCGGCAGCTCTTCCGGCCGGTCACCCGTGATCGTCCTGGCCGCGTGAAAGGCGGCGAGCGCCACCTCCGCGGCCAGGGCGGCGATCTCGCTACCGGCCCCCTTGCTCTCCAGCAGCCGTCGTAGCACCTCGGCGTGCCCGCGTTGCTTGATCAGGCTGCGCGCCCGCAGCTCCGGGTGGCTCTCCACGAGGCGTTCGTGCCGGTTGTAGGCCGCGGCGTCGGCGGTCACCCGCGTGATGTAGGACACCGCGACCGCCCGGCTGAACGCCAGCGCGGCCGGCAGCGAGTCGCCGATCGGGTCGTCCGCCCGCGGCCCGCCCGCCTCGGCCAGCACCTCGTCGAACGCGCCGCCGTCGGCGAAGACGACCTCCTGCTTGTCGCCGAAGTAGCGGAAGAACGTCGCCCGGCCGATCTGGGCCCGCTCGGCGATGTCGGTGACCGTCACCTTCTCGAACCCGCGCTCGTCGAACAGCGCGAGCGCCGCTTCGGTGATCGCCTCTCGGGCGAGCCGCTGCTTGCGTTCGCGGAGTGAGCCCTCGGGTGCCTCGCGCCGATCCATGCCCCCGAGTGTATTGAGTTTCCCGTCGCCACTGATTGATACTGGATCTCATTTGATATCCAGCATCTAAGGATGGCTCATGGAAACCCTGCTGAACGGCGTCGCCGAGACGGAGCGGCGCACGCGGGCGTTGATCGGCGCGTTCGAGCGCAAGGACCTCGCCGTAGTCTCGGCGCTGCTCGCCGACGACAGCACGCTGACGCTGCCGCTGTCGTTCTCCGGCAGGACGGAGGACGCCGCCCGCTTCACCGGCCGGGAGGAGGTGCTCGGCTATGCCCGCAACGCGTTCACGATCACGGGCAGGATCCGGTTCGCGAACGTCCGGATCAGCGTGGCGGACGGCGGGCGCACGTCGTTCGTCCGCGCCGACGGCGACTTCACCACCGCCGACGGCCGGCCGTACCGCAACGTGTACGTCTACAGCTTCGAGTGGCGCGGCGGCCGCACGGTCGACGGGGCCGAGTACGGCAACCCGGTCACGTTCAGCGCGACCTTCGCGCCGTCCGAGTCCGGGTGAACACCTGGCGATGAGCGGGACGACCGGCGCCCGCGACTGCCAAGCTGGATCGGCGCCTCACGCCGGAACTCCGCTCAGGAGCTGATCGTTGAGGCGGTCGTCACACCATCGATCTTCGACAGGGAGAACAGAGCCGTGGTCTTCAAACGGATGCTGGGCGCGTTCGGTGTCGGCGCGCCCTCGGTGGACACCGTGCTGTCCACGCCGCGGACCCAGCCGGGCGGCACGCTGGAAGGAGAGGTGCGCCTCAAGGGCGGCGACTTCGACGCCGAGATCGAGCACGTCACGCTCGGCCTCGTAGCCCGGGTGGAGGTCGAGCACGGCGACGGCGAGCACGCCGGAGTCAGCGAGTTCTCCCGTGCCCAGGTCTCCGGCCCCTTCACGCTGCGCAAGGGCGAGGAGCGCGTCCTCACCTTCCGCATCCCCGTGCCGTGGGAGGCTCCGATCAGCGAGATCGGCGGGCAGCCGCTGCGCGGCATGGCGGTGGGCGTCCGCACCGAGCTGGCCATCGCCAAGGCCGTCGACAAGGGCGACCTCGACATGGTCGCGGTGCAGCCGCTGCCGTCGCAGCTGCGCATCCTGGAGGCGCTCCTCGCGCTCGGGTTCGGCTTCAGGTCGGCCGACCTCGAGGCGGGCCGGCTCTACGGCGTCGACCAGTCGCTGCCGTTCTACCAGGAGATCGAGTTCCACCCGACCGGCCGGTACGCCGGCCAGGTGGGCGAGGTCGAGGTCACCTTCGTGGCCGACCCGAACGGGCTCACGGTGGTCCTGGAGGCCGACAAGCGCACCGGCCGCTACTCCTCCAGCGACGCCATCGGCCGCTTCCAGGTCAGCCACGACGACGCCCTGCGCACCGACTGGTCCGCCGAGCTCGGCCGCTGGCTCGACAACCTGTCCCAGTACTCCCACCCGGGCGCCCACTACAGCGGGCACGGGGGGCACCACGGCGGCCACCACGGGGGGCACCACGGCGCCGGCATGGGGGCGATGGCCGCCGGTGTCGCCGCGGGCGTGGTCGGAGGGCTCGTGGCGGGCGAGATCGTCGAGGAGATCTTCGAGGGAGACGAGGAGGACGGCGGCGAGTGGTGAGCCACCGCTGATTCCGCCCGGCCGCGACGCTGCGGCGCGCGGCCGGGCGCCGCTCCCGGGCGGCGGCGTGACGCCGCCCCCGCGTGACCTCTGCCGAAGGCCGGATGCGCACGGGTTGACACCACCCCGCGAACCCCCACAAACTCTGCCGGAACAACAGGCGCGTAAGGCGCGTACGGTAAACGTTTACAGGAGTGGCAGATGCCCTTACCTCGATGGATCGCCGTCGGCGCGCCGGCCGTGCTGGTGTCACTGTCCCTGCTGAGCGGGCCGCTCACCGGGCCCGCCGAGACGGAGGTGCGGGCGGAGGGCACGATCACCACCGGCTCCGCGCCGTCGCCCGCGCTGGGGGAGGAGATCGCCTACAACGTCTACGTGCCGGCCGGCTACGAGCGGGGCGCCGACCGCCACCCCGTGCTCTACCTGCTGCACGGCCGCGGCGACACCATGCAGGCCTGGACGCGGGTCAAGACGGTGCTCGACGACATGATCGCCGCCAAGCGCATCCCGCCCGTCATCGCCGTCATGCCGGACGCTCCCTGGAGCGAGCGCGGCAGCTGGTACGTCGACTCCCGCTACACCGGCGACGGCTCGCCGGGACGCCCGGTCGAGACGGCGCTGACCCGCGACCTGGTGGCGCACGTGGACGCGACGTACCGGACGGCGCCCATCAGGCAGGCCAGGCTGGTCGGCGGGTACTCGATGGGCGGCGCGGGGGCGCTGCGGTTCGCGCTCGCGCACCAGGACCTCTTCGGCGCCGCCGCGGTGCTCAGCCCCGCCGTCTACACGCCGCTGCCACCGTCCGACTCCTCGGCCCGCGACCACGGTGCGTTCGGCGACGGCGAGGACACGTTCGCGGACGGGGTCTACCGCGATCTCAACTATCCGGCGCTGCTGCCCGAGCTCGACCCCGACCTGCCGGTGCGGCTGTTCGTGGCGGTCGGCGACGACGAGTACGCCAACCGCGACCCGGCCGACGCCCGCCACGACCTCGACTTCGAGTCCGCCGCCCTGTACAACGCCGCCCGCCGCTCGCCCGCGATCTCCGCGCAACTGCGCGTCCTCGACGGCGGCCACGACTGGACGGTGTGGACGCCCGCCTTCGAGCAGGCCATGGCCGACCTCGGCCCCGGGTTGAGCGTCACCCCGCCGGCCGGGCTGCCCGCTCCGTTGCACGGCACGGAGGGCACCGACTGGGCGGGCGGCGTCGCGGCCCACGCCGACGGCTCCCTCACCATCGGGTACGCGGCCGGCGGCCCCGTGAACGGCCAGGAGCACCAGGGCCGACTCGACGCCGTGGTCACCCGTGCCGGCGGCTGGACCAGGCAGTTCGGCACGGAGGCCGACGAACGGCTGTACGGCGTCGCGGCGCTGCCCGACGGCGGCGTGCTGGCGGCCGGCTACACCAAGGGCGACCTCGACGGGAAACACGCGGGCAACGCGGCCGACGACGCGTTC
This sequence comes from Nonomuraea terrae, assembly GCF_004348995.1. Classification (GTDB taxonomy): domain Bacteria; phylum Actinomycetota; class Actinomycetes; order Streptosporangiales; family Streptosporangiaceae; genus Nonomuraea; species Nonomuraea terrae. Next base: position 36,435 of record NZ_SMKQ01000049.1, on the reverse strand, counting down.
GTGGCCCGGCTCGACGCGGCGGGCGACATCCGGTGGATCACCCAGTTCGGCGCCCCGGACGCCGCCGACCGCCTGTACGGCCTGACGGCCGCCCCTGACGGTGGCGCGTACGTGACGGGCTACACCAGAGGCGCGCTGGACGGCCCGAACCAGGGCGACAAGGACGCGATCCTCGCCCGGCTCACGCCGGCCGGCGAGCTGTCCTGGGTCCGCCAGTACGGCGGCCCCGGCGAGGACAAGGCGTACGGCGTGGCCGTCTCCGGCTCCGCCCTCCACGTGACCGGCAGCGCCACCGCGGCCATGCCCGGCACGACCCCGCTGGGCGGCCTGGACGCCTGGATCGCCGCGTACACCGCCGACGGTGCCAGGACGTGGGCCGCCACGGCGGGCGGCGCCGGCGACGACCGGTTCACCGCGGTCGCCGTCACCACCACCGGCCTCGCCGTCGCGACCGGCGCCTCGGACGGCGACGCGCTCACCGTCGCCTACACCGGCCGGGGCAAGCAGCGCTGGACGCACACGCTCGCCACCCCGTCCGCCGACGAGGGCGCCGCCGTGGCCGCGCTGCCGGGCGGCGAGGTCGAGGTCGTGGGCTACACGCGGGGCCTTGCCGGGGTCCAGGCGGGCGGCGCCGACGTGCTCACCCTGCGCCTGGACGCCCGGGGCGGGCAACTCGCCGCCGCCCAGTTCGGCACCGCCAGGGACGACGCCGTCGACCCGTTCGCCGAGGCCAACCTGTACGCCATGGCCACGCCGTCCGGCCAGGTGGCCGTCACGGGCCTGACCTACGGCGCCGTCGGGGACGCTCCCGGCAACGGCGATGTCTTCCTGGCCACCGTGGACCCCGCCACCGGCCTGCCCGGCTGACCTTCTAGAACGTCACCAGCGGGTCGCCGATGAAGTCCGCGATGAAGTTGACGAAGAAGAACCCGAAGAACAGGAAATTGAGGACGAGGATGACGTAGTGCCAGGGCCTGGGCCGGGCGGGACGCGGCAGCTTGCTGTTCAGGTACATGAGCATGAACGGATAGATCAGCGCCCCGAGGTTGGACATGTTCGCCGACCACTCGACCAGGCCCACCGGCAGCGACTGGAAGATGATGATCGAGATGATCACCAGCAGCACGATCATGAACGGGTAGTAGAAGCGCCGTGGGTCGCCCGCGATCAGCCGGCGCAGGCGCGGGCTCGTGGCGTTGGCCGCGTCGGTCGTCACCCGCACCATCGCCTCGAAGATGCCGAGCTGCGTCGAGAACAGCACCAGCACTCCCAGCACCAGCCCGATGTAGAACACCACGGGGCCGTACTCCGCGCCGAGCGCGCTCGCCACGAACGTCGGCACGTTCGCCCTGGTCGGTTGCTCGCCGACCATCTGGACGGCGTGCGACATGAGGATCGTGGGCAGCAGCATGCCGAGGATGGCGCCGACGAAGAACACGCCCCACATGTCGACCATCAGCAGCCGGTACCAGCGTCGCCACAGGCCGCGGTTACGCTCGTCGTCCGGGAAGGTGACGCCGCTGGCCAGGACCGTGGTCCGGTCGCCGCGCAGGCCGGAGATGTAGCCGACGCGGTGGCCCATGCCGTAGCCCTTGTCGCGGTAGTGGCCCATGACGTACCAGTTCAGGCCGGACGCGAGCGCGGTGAAGCCGGCCAGCCCGCCGAGCTGCGTCGCCGTGATCCCTTCCGGCGGCGCCGCAGGGGTGACGAATCCGCGGATGCCCTCCCACCACTGGCTGAACGGCACCACCAGCAGGCAGGTGACCAGCAACGCGAGCAGGATCGTGCTGACCATCACCCAGTTGGCGAGCTCCAGCGCGCGGCTGATGCGCCGGGCACTCGCGGTGATGACGAACACCAGCACCAGCAGGCCGACCGCCCACCAGCGCGGCTCGGCGGCGTCGGCGGCCGGCGGCACGCCGTGGACCAGCGCGTACACGCCCTGTCCCGCTGAGGCGGCCCAGCCCCCGGCGATGAACGCGAAGATCACGATGAGGACGGACAGCGGCACCCAGAGCGGCCACCCGGGCGGCACCCGCCCCCAGCCCACCACTGGCGTCTCACCGGTCGCGATGACGTACCTGGAGCACTCGACGTTGTAGAACGTCTGCAGCAGCGCCGAAACCAGGATGACCCAGCCGACGCCGACGAACCCGTACTGGCCCACGCTGAGCGGGCCGAGCAGCCATTCTCCGCTGCCGATCGAGATACCGAGGGCGATCAGACTGGGGCCCACCGCGTGTTTGAAAAGCTCCTTGGGGCCGATCTTGGAGACCTTGAAGACCTCCTCAGGCGTGGGCAGGTCGGTGACTTCGAGATCCGGACGGCTGACTCCGAGTGGGTGCGACATGTCACTGCCTCCTGACCATCAGCGTGATCCCGGAGGGGGGCCGCTACAAGGCCCAATTGCGCGCCGGGATCAGGCGTACCGGAGGTCGGCTCGGACGATGCGGTCGTCGCCGATCGTGAGGTCGACCGAGACGACCGGCAGCGTCCCGCTGATCACCTGGTCGCCTGCAGGGCGGAGGGACGGGGGTCGGCGTCCATGGCGACGATGATGCGGGGGCGGCGGCGTACACAGTCCAAGACCTGGGGTCATAACCGACGGCTATGGCTCTGATCGGGGCGCGCCAGGCGTGGCGTGCCGGAACTTCGCACATCCACTACTTAGAGTGATGAAGCGTTGTCAGAACGTCCTTACTGGGGGAGATCATGAAAGTCACCCGCATAGCGGCGAGCTGTGTGTTCGCCGGCGCAGCCTCGCTGGTCGTCATGGCCGCTCCGGCCCACGCCGACCGCGCCTGCGAGCTGAACCTGTCCGACGTCACCCACACTCTGCGCATCGACCGCCACGGCGTCTCCGCGGGCAAGCGCGACGCCAAGGCCTGCAAGCTCGAGGACATGTTCCCGAGCCACGCCCGGCACCACGACGACATGCACCACGACGACATGCACCACGACGACATGCGCCACGACGACATGCGCCACGAGGACATGCACCACGAGGACGAGCACGGCGAGTGGGAGGCGCCCGGCGCCTACCGCATGGCCTGGGACTGGCTGGCCCAGTAACGGCTCTCCATAGACTCGGCCGCCCGTAGCACGCCGGCCGCACCGGTCCCGGGGCCTCCACGCGAGGCCCCGGGACCCTTTTCATGCCTGGGGGCCTGCCTGCCGGTCGGCGCGCCTACCGGTCGACGATCTCGTTCTTGCCGATGACCACGACGCCACCGCGCGTCAGCGCGAAGCGGGTGCGGTCGTATTCGAGGTCGAAGCCGATCCGGGCCCCGTCGGGGATCACGACGTTCTTGTCGATGATCGCCTTGCGGATGACCGCGCCCCGGCCCACCTTGACGTTCTCCATCAGCACGGAGTCCTCCACCAGCGAGTGGGAGTGGAGGACGACCCTGGGCGACAGGATCGACCTGATCGCCGTGCCGCCGGAGACGATCACGCCGGGGGAGACCAGCGAGTCGATCGCCCGCCCCACCCGGTCGCCGTCGTTGTGCACGAACTTGGCGGGCGGCAGCGGGTCGTGGCCGGTGAAGATCGGCCACTTGTCGTTGTAGAGGTTGAACACGGGGTGCGCCGAGATGAGGTCCATGTGGGCCTCGTAGTAGGCGTCCAGCGTTCCGACATCACGCCAGTAGCCGCGGTCGCGGTCGCTGGAGCCGGGCACGATGTTGTGGGCGAAGTCGTAGACGTCGGCGCCGCCCGACTTGACCAGCATCGGGATGATGTTGCCGCCCAGGTCGTGCTTGCTGGTCGGGTCGAGCGCGTCCTCACGCAGGGCGTCGATCATCGACTGCGTCTTGAACACGTAGTTGCCCATCGAGGCGAACACCTCGTCGGGAGAGTCGGCGAGCCCGACCGCGTCCTTCGGCTTCTCCCTGAACGCCACGATCCGGCGGCCCTGCGGGTCGGTCTCGATCACGCCGAACTGGTCGGCCAGCGACAGCGGCTGCCGGATCGCCGCCACCGTCACGTCGGCGCCCGACTCCTCGTGCTGCTCGACCATCTGCCGCGGATCCATCCGGTAGATGTGGTCGGCCCCGAACACGATCACGTGCTCGGGCATCTCGTCGTAGATCAGGTTCAGGTTCTGGAACAGGGCGTCCGCGGAACCGGAGAACCAGCGCGGCCCGAGCCGCTGCTGCGCGGGCACGGGGGTGACGTAGTTGCCGAGCATCGCCGACAGCCGCCAGGTCCGCGAGACGTGCCGGTCGAGGCTGTGGTTCTTGTACTGCGTCAGCACGACGATCTTCAGGAACCCGCCGTTCGCGAGATTGGACAGCACGAAGTCGACGAGCCGATACATCCCCCCGAACGGCACCGCCGGTTTGGCCCGATCCGCCGTGAGCGGCATGAGCCTCTTACCCTCTCCACCTGCCAGCACGACCGCAAGCACCCTCCGGGACCTCATGCCCTGGACGCTACCCCCAAATGGCCGTTCTATCGACGAAACCCTGCACCGTCACCTCCCTGCGTGTCCGGTTTTGTGCGTACAAGGGGTTGGCGGGCGACACCCGGGTCGATGGTGGTCCACCGCACGGCCCCGCCATAAGGTCGTGTCATGCGCGTTGATCTGCTCAGCAGGGAGTATCCGCCCGAGGTGTACGGCGGGGCCGGCGTCCACATGGAGTACCTCGCCAGGGAGCTGCGGAAGCTGGCCGACGTACGGGTGCGCTGCTTCGGGGCCGAGCGCGCAGAGCCGGGCGTCTCGGCCTACCGGGTGCAGGACGGCCTGGCGGGCGCCAACGCCGCGCTGCAGGTGCTCGGCGTCGACCTGGAGATGGCCGCCGCCTGCGAGGGTGCCGACGTCGTCCACTCCCACACCTGGTACGCGAACTTCGCCGGCCACGTCGCCAAGCTCCTTCACGGCGTCCCGCACGTGATCACCACGCACAGCCTGGAGCCGCTGCGCCCGTGGAAGGCCGAGCAGCTCGGCGGCGGTTACGCGATCTCGTCGTGGGCCGAGCGCACCGCCCTGCTCGCCGCCGACGCGGTGATCGCGGTGTCGGAGGGCATGCGGCGCGACGTCCTGGCCGCCTACCCGGAGATCGCGCCCGAGCGGGTCAGCGTGATCCACAACGGCATCGACACCGCCGAGTACGCCCCCGACCCGGCCACCCACGTGCTGGAGAAGCACGGCGTCGACCCCCGCAGGCCGTACGTCGTCTTCGTCGGCCGCATCACCCGGCAGAAGGGCCTGGTCCACCTGCTGCACGCGGCCCGCTCCATCGACCCGGGCGCCCAACTCGTGCTCTGCGCGGGCGCGCCCGACACCCCCGAGATCGCCGCGGAGGTGACCGAGCTGGTGCGCGGTCTCGGCCGCGACGGGGTGTTCTGGATCCGGGAGATGCTGCCCAAGCCCGAGGTCATCCAGCTCCTGACGCACGCCGCGGTGTTCGTCTGCCCGTCGGTCTACGAGCCGATGGGGATCGTCAACCTGGAGGCGATGGCCTGCGAGACGGCCGTGGTGGCCACGGCGACCGGCGGCATCCCCGAGGTGGTGGCCGACGGCGAGACCGGCCTGCTGGTGCCCATCGACCAGGGGCCCGACGGCACGCCGCACGATCCCGGTCGCTTCGCCGCGGACCTGGCCGAGCGCGTCAACGCCCTGCTGGGCGACCCGGCCAGGGCGCGGGCGATGGGCGAGGCGGGACGGGCGCGGGCCGTCGAGCACTTCTCCTGGGAGCGCGTCGCCCGCCGCACGGCCGACCTGTACGCGAGCCTGCGCCTTTAGCCGGTCCGCCCTCGCCGGGTGTCTTCCGGTGGGGCGGACGGCGTCATTCGGCGCGTTCGAGGACGACCACAGGGATCGGCCGCTGCGTCTTCTTCTGGTACTCGTCGTAGGCGGGCCAGGTGGCGGTCATGACCCGCCACATCTCGGGCTTCTCCGCCTCGCCCGCCGTGCGGGCCCGGGCTTTGAACCGGTCGCCCTTGACCTGCACCTCGACGTCGGGATTAACCACCAGGTTCTTGTACCACCCCGGGTGGTCGGGGTCGCCCCCCTTGGAGGCCACGACGAGGTAGTCGTCACCGAAGCGCTGGTAGATCAGCGGCGTCGTGTACGACTTACCGGATTTACGGCCTTTTGTGGTCAGAAGGAGGGTTACGGTGTTGTTCCACTCGTGTCCCTCTGCGCCATCGGTTTCCTGATATCGCTGGACATGTTCCTTGCCGTAGAGCATGTCACCCATCATGCCCCTACGACGGGGTCATGAACGACGGCCTCGCCTGCCCGGTGGGGAGCCCAGGCCGTCGAGGACGCACTCCAGGCCCGTCGTGAAGACACGGCACCGGCTCCACCTCGCCGGCGGCCGAGCCGTACCACTGAGGCGGCCGGTGAGAGGGCAGGTCAGCCGGCCGTCCACTTCGAGTCGGGCATGAGCGTGATGAGCACGAGGTAGCCGAAGAAGCCGACGGCCAGGCCCACGGCGTAACCGCCGAACACCACCGGCTCGCCCAGCAGCGTCGTCACCAGGCCGCCGCCCACCGCCGCGAGCACCGCCGCCAGGTCGCTCAGGCCCGGAGAGGACTGCCGCCGCCGCAGTGCTCCGTACGTGATCCAGCCGACCACCAGCCCGAAACAGATCGCGCCGAGCACCGCCATGCGGGAACCTCCAAAGCCGTTCGACAGATCGCCGTACGACCATGGCACGGGCACGCCCCGCTGGCTAGGGGGCGGCTAGAGGTAGGACCTGGCCGCGCTCACCAGCTCGGCGGCGGCGCCGGCCGTGTCGACGTAGAGGGCGGAGTCGGGCGTGCGCTCGCGGACGTCCTGGTCGCGGATCGCGAACACGGCCGGAGGGACGCCGACGTCGCCGTAGCGCGCGGTCACGGCCCGCCCGATCGCCCGGCGCGCGTCGGCGACCACCTCGCGCGCGGTGTGGCCGGGGCCGGAGGCGGCGAGATGGCCGAGCATGCCGGCGAAGCGCAGCTCGACGCGCGCCGCCGGACGCTGCTTCGGCAGCACAGGACGGTCGAGCCAGAACACCCGGCCCGCCAGGAACGCGGCATAGCCGGCGCCCTTGTCACCGAGCTCGTCACCGAGCACGCGCGTCGTCCCGGCGAGCAGCTCCCCGAACTCGGCCAGCTCCGCCTCGGGCGGCAGGTCCGTGGTGACGAACAAGGGCACGATGAGCGAGTCGAGCATGTGAGTATCCCTCCGTGAGGAGGCTCATCGTAGGGTGCCCGACCGACAATCGCCGCCTCGGCCGCTGACCTGCTCCGTTGCGTCCTGATTCGCCCGCGCGGCAGGGGCTCCGGGTAGCATCCCGTGAATGCCGTCCGCCCTCCTGATCACCGGAACCGTCGGCGTGGGGAAGACGTCCGCGGCCGACGCCGCCGGAGACCTGCTCGCCGGCGCGGGCGTGCCGAACGCCGTCATCGACCTCGACTGGCTGCGCCGTGCCTGGCCGGCGCCTCCAGACGACCCCTTCCACGGCGCCCTGACCCTGCGCAACCTGCGTGCGGTGGCGGTCAACTTCCTGGCGGCGGGCGCGGAACGGCTCGTGCTGGCCGGCGTGATCGAGAGCCGCGACGAGCGCCTGCGCCACGAGGAGGCCCTCGCGGTGCCGCTCACGGTCTGCCGCGTCCGCGTGGCGCTCCCGGAAGTACGCCGGCGGCTGGCGGCGCGGCACGCCGACGATCCCGGCGGGCTTGACTGGCACCTCGCGAGGGCGGGGGAATTGTCGGCCATCCTGGACGTGGCGCAGGTCGCTGACTACACCGTGGACGGCACGGGCGCCAGGGCGCGGGTGGCCGCACGCGTGCTCGACGGATGGCGCCCTTAGCGGTCGCTCCACTCGTCCTCGAGGGCCGAGTGGACGATCGAGTCGCGCCAGCCGTCCGGAGTGCGCAGGTGGTGGCGGATGCGGCCCTCCTCGACCATGCCGGCGGTCAGCATCGCGAGCTGGGCCGGCAGGTTGGCGGGGGAGCGGGCAGCCCAGACGCGGTGCAGCCCGAGCTGTTTGAACCCGAACGACAGCAGCAGGCGGACGAGGTCGGTGCCGATGCCGCGGCCCCACTGGTGAGGATGGAGCCCGAACCCGATCTCCGCGCTGTGCGGGTTGTCGGCCTCGACGCGCAGGCGGGCCACCCCGATGACGTCGCGGCGCCCGCGGTCGACGACGGCCAGCACGTACAGCAGGTGCGGCTCGGCCGCGGCCGCCTCGGTGGCCTCCTCCACCAGCTGGGCGACCTCGTCCAGGCTGCGCGGCGGGAAGGGCAGATGCTGGGTGGCGGTGGGATCGCCGTAGACGGCGTGGAGCGCGGGCACGTCGGCCTCCGTGACGTCACGAAGGCCGAGCCGCTCGCCGTTGTGCACCACGGGACGCATGCGCCGACGGTAACGCGAGTCCCGTGATCTCAACAAGCCTGGGTCAAGTGGCGAGTTGACTTCCGTAAGCGCGGGCGACGAGTTCGGCGACGGCGCTGTGCGAGCCGAGCGGTTCCGCGTGCCCGGCGTTGATCGACGCGGCGGCCCGCTCGACGAGATCGCGCGGCGCCTCGTAGCCGATCAGGCAAGGGGAGACGGCCAGCCGGTCGGCGCCGGCGGCGCGCAGCCGCTCGGCCGCGACGGCCACGCCGGGCTCGCTGTCGAGCGAGGCGGCCACCACGGGCAGCGTGAGTCTGGAGGCCAGCAGCACGGCGGTCGCCTGAACGGCGTGCACCGCGCGCTCTCCGCCCACGGTCGCGAGGATGACGGCGTCGACGGGGCTGGAGACGTTCAGCAGGCGTACGCGGTCGGCGCGGGCCAGGCCGCGCTCGGCCAGCCTGATGTGCAGGGCCTCGGCCAGCAGGGGGTGGGGCCCGAGCGCCTCGGTCACGACGACGCCCTCGCCGCGGGCGGCGACGGTCTTGCCGATCTCCGCCAGGACGACGGGGTCGTCCCAGGTGAGCAGCGGCACGACGATGGCCTCGCGGCCGGAGGGCAGGGAGTCCGCCAGGCCGGCCACGCTCGTCAGGCGCACCTCGATCTGCGGGTTGTCGACGCGCACGACGGACGCGATCTCCTCGGCGACCCCGGCGGTGTCGCCCGGGGTGGCGAGCACGAGCACGGGCGCGTCTGGCGGCAAGGACGTGGGCACGGGGCGGCGGTGACGGCCACCGCCCGGCCGGCGGGAACGTTCTCGTACAGGCAGGCTCACAGGCGGGCAGTTTATGCCTATTAGGCGACGGTTGTTCTGTGAATCGGTGGCGATTGCGTTACAACGGTACGGGTGTGACTGAGATCACCGCGCAATGCGGATAAGCGCGGACTTATCGCTACAAGGCGGGCGGCGGTGGCAGCCGCCGCCCGCGCCTTTCGCGGCGTCTCAGGCGTTCACGCGAAGGGGCCCACCTGGCCGGGCAGCGACGTCTTGGGGTCGTCGGCCGAGGCGGTGGCGAGGTCGAGGTCGCGGGTCTCCGGGGCGATGGCCAGGCCCACGGCGGTGACGGCCAGCGAGGCGACCACGTAGATCGACACCGCCACCGTGGACCGGAACGCCTCGAAGAGCTGGAGCGCGATGATCGGCGCCAGCGCGCCGCCCACGATGCCGGCGACCTGGTAGCCCATGGAGGCCCCGCTGTAGCGCAGCCGCGTGCTGAACAGCTCGGCGATGAACGCCGCCTGCGGCCCGTACATCGCGGCGTGGGTGATCAGCGCCACGACCGCGGCCAGCGCGATGAGCGGGAACGATCTGGTGTCCAGCAGCGGGAAGAACGCGAACACCCACACCGCCGCCGCGATCACGCCGGCGAGGTAGACCGGGCGCCGGCCGTACCGGTCGGACATCGCGCCGGCGATCGGGATCAGCACGAGCTGCAGCGCCGACCCGATGAGCACGGCGTTCAGCGCGTACGACCGCGGCAGCTCCAGCTGCTGGGTGATGTACACGATGATGTACGAGGTGAACGTGTAGAACGCCACGTCCACCCCGATCCGCGCGGTGAAGGCCGACAGCAGGGCGCGCGGGTGCGTGCGCAGCACCTCGACCAGCGGCATCTTGGCCTTGGCGCCCTTCTGCTCGACCTCGGCGAACAACGGCGACTCCGAGACCTTCAGGCGTACCCACAGGCCCACGAGGACCAGGACGCCCGACAGCAGGAACGGCACCCGCCAGCCCCACGACAGGAACGCCGCGTCCGACAGCGTGAACGACAGGATCGTCAGCAGGCCCGTGGCCAGCACATACCCCGCGGGCACGCCGACCTGCGGCCAGCTCGCGTTGAAGCCGCGGCGGCGGCTGTCGCCGTGCTCCAGCGACATGATCACCGCGCCGCCCCACTCGCCGCCCAGCCCCAGGCCCTGCACGAACCTGAACAGCGCCAGCAGGATCGGCGCCACGACGCCGATGCTCGCGTAGCCGGGCAGGACGCCGATGAGGAACGTCGAGACGCCCATGACCAGCAGCGTCACCACCAGCACGGTCTTGCGGCCCACCCGGTCGCCGAAGTGGCCGAACACGATGCCGCCGAGCGGCCGGGCGACGAACGCCACGGCGTTGGTGGTGAGCGAGGCGAGCGTGCCGGTGAACGGGTCGAGCGAGGGGAAGAAGAGCTGGGGGAAGACCAGGGTCGCGGCGGTGGTGTAGAGGAAGAAGTCGTACCACTCCAGCGACGTGCCGATCAGGCTGGCGAGGATCACCCGCCGGGTCTGTTGCGTGGAGCCTGCCATCCGATTGCTCCTTGGATCGAAGGGGGGATGGTTATCAACGTAAGGATCGTTGAACAATTCGACAAGAGGTTTGCTCCATGATTGTCTGCCAATTGTGGATAACGTGGTTGCTGATCTCTCTCAGGACCGCCCCCGCCTGGGACGCAGCAGCACGGCGGAACGGGTGGCCGACATCCTGCGCGACCGCATCAGCGAGGGCTTCTTCCCGCCCGGCCAGCGCCTGTCGGAGGAGTCCATCTCCGAGGCGCTCGGCGTCTCCCGCAACACGCTGCGCGAGGCGTTCCGGCTGCTCGGCCACGAGCGGCTGCTCGATCACCGGCTCAACCGGGGCGTCTTCGTCCGGCTCCCCTCCGTCGAGGACGTCCGCGACCTCTACCAGGTGCGTCGCGTGCTCGAAGGGGCGGCCGTGCGGCGCGCCCCGTCCGAGGAGGCGCTGACCCTGATCAAGGAGGCCGTGCGCGACGCCGAACGCGCCGCCGCCGAGGACGACTGGCAGGGCGTCGGCACCGCCAACATCCGCTACCACCAGGCGCTCGTCTCGCTCAACGACAGCCGCAGGCTCGACGAGGTCATGCGCCAGCTCCTGGCCGAGCTGCGGCTCGTCTTCCACGTCATGGAGAATCCGCGGGCCTTCCACGAGCCGTTCGTCGACCGCAACCGCACCCTGCTCGCCCTGATCGAGGCGGAGGAGCCGGGGAAGGCCGTCGCCTATCTCGACGACTACCTCGACCATGCCGAACGCCTGCTCGTCCAGGCCTACGACCCCAGCCGCTAACGTGAGCGCATGGACCGGATCTTCACCGTGGACGAGGCTCGTGCGCTGCTGCCCGCCGTCATCGAGGACGCCCGCGAGCTGATCGCCGCCCGCGCCGACCTGGCCGAGCTCGAGTTCGCACGGCGTTCCGGCGTGCGGTCCGAGCTGGGCGGGCTGGCCGAGATCAAGGGGCTGCAGGCCCGCATCGAGGAGATCCTCGGCGGGTGGAGCGAGCAGGGCATCGAAGTGAAGGGCATCGCGCCGGTGCTCGTCGACTTCCCGTCCGTGCTCGATGGGGTGTCCGTACGGCTGTGCTGGATCGAGGGGGAGCGGGAGCTCGGCTGGTACCACCGCAGCGAGCTCGGGTTCGCCGGCCGCCGCCCGCTCTGACGCTCTGACGCTCCTTGACGCGGGAGCCGCGCTGTGGTGTATTCAACTTATCTGTTGATAAACCGAGAGGTTGAATACGATGCTCCTCGAGAACAAGGTCGCGGTCGTGTACGGCGCCGGCGGCGCGATCGGCGGCGCGGCGGCCCGCGCGTTCGCCCGCGAGGGCGCCCGGGTCTTCCTCGCCGGCCGCACCCAGAAGACGCTCGACGAGGTCGCCCACGACATCCGCGCGGCCGGCGGCACGGCCGAGGCCGCAGTGGTGGACGCGCTCGACGAGACAGCGGTCAACGCGTTCACCGGCGCGGTGGCGTCGCGGGCGGGGGGCATCGACGTCTCCTTCAACGTGATCGGCGTCCAGGACGTGCAGAAGCCGCTCACCGAGATCTCGCTCGCCGAGTTCCTGCGGCCGATCGAGCTCGCCACGCGCACGCAGTTCCTCACCACCAAGGCGGCCGTACGGCACATGATCCCGCGCCGTTCGGGCGTGATCCTGCTGTTCGGCGGGGGCGGGCCGCAGACGGTGCCCGGCCTCGGCGGGTTCAAGGTCGCGCTGGACGCCATGGAGAGCATGCGCCGCCAGTGGGCGTGCGAGGCCGGCCCGTACGGCGTGCGCGTCGTCACCCTGGTGACCGGCGGTGTGCCCGAGAGCATCCCCGCCACCGAGCCGGTCAAGGAGGCGATCGCGGCCTCGATCGCCGAGTCGGCCCTCCTCAAGCGCGCCGCCACACTCCAGGACGTGGGCGACGTCGCCGCGTTCGCCGCCTCCGACCTGGCCAGGAGCATGACCTCGGCGACGGTCAACATCTCCTGCGGTGCGATCGTGGATCACTGATGAAGTGATCGCGCGTACCCCGACAGGAAGATCTCCCGGATGTCCGACGACGAGCTCAGCCGCACCTTCGCCGCTCTGGCCGACCCGACGCGGCGGGCCATCCTCGCGCGGCTGGCCGAGGGCGAGGCGACGGTCAACGAGCTGGCCGAGCCGTTCGACATGAGCCTCCAGGCGGTCTCCAAACACCTCAAGGTGCTGGAACGCGCGGGGCTGATCACCCGGGGCCGCGACGCGCAGTGGCGTCCCTGCCGTCTGGAGACCGCCCCGCTGGAGACGGCCTCCGCGTGGATCGACCGCTACTGCGCGCACTGGAGTGACCGCTTCGACCGCCTGGAGCGGGAGATCCGGCGCGTTCAGCACGAGGAAGGACAGGAGCAGGCATGAGCAGGCACGAGCATGGCTGAGACCGAGTTCGTCATCGAACCGGGGCGGCAGGACATCATCATGATCCGCCTCTTCGAGGCGCCGCCCGACGTCGTGTTCCGGGTGGTCACCGACCCGCAGCTGATCCCGCGCTGGTGGGGCCCGACCTTCCTGGCCACCCGCGTCGACCTCATGGAGGTCCGGCCCGGCGGTCGCTGGCGCTTCGTCAACATCGACGCCGGCGGCCGGGAGTACGCCTTCGGCGGCGTCTACCACGCCGTCGTGCCGCCGGAGCGGTTCGTGCGCACGTGGGAGTACGAGGGCACGCCCGGGGACGTCGCCCTGGAAACGGTCACCCTGACCCCGGTGGACGGCGCCACCCGGTACGTCGCCCAGTCGGTGCACCAGTCGGTGGAGGCCCGCGACGCCATCGTCCGCGCGAACGGGGCAAGGGGCGGCCGAGACTCCATGAACCGCCTGGCCACCCTCCTCGCCGAACTCTGAGGCCGTTCGAGGGTGACGTCCGAATAATCAGACTGCCTTCTCATTTTCTGGACAGGTCAGGTAGGTTCTACGAGTCGACCGATCGGGAGGAACCGGCCATGGTGGAAGCACGGGCGCTGACAACGCCGTATCAGGTCAGGTTCCGCGCGGGGCGGAACACGGGGTCGGCGGACACCGTCAAGAACGGGGTGGGTGGCTCGTCGGGTCCGCGACCTCACGAACTGCTGGAGGCAGCACTGGCCACGTGCATGACCATCTCGGCCCGGATGGCGCTGGTGGACATGGGACTGACCGACACCGGGGTGAGCGTCGTGGTGACGTTGGACCGCCAGGAGGCGGTCACGCGCTTCCGTTACGAGCTCGTACTGGAGCCGCCGGTGGAAGAGGCCCAGTACCAAGCGGTGGCCGAACGGGTGAGGCAGTCTCCGGTGCGCCGGACGTTGGGCAGGGCACTGGAGTTCGAGCCTGCCTGACAGCTCACCTGGCCGGATCCTGGAGCCGGAGGCGGTTGACGGCGGGTGTGGTCCCGGGCCCTCAGTGGGTGGTGGTGCGGGAGCGGTGGGCGGCGACGCGTTCACGGGTGGCGCAGCGGGCGCTGCAGTAGCGGCGCGGACTGCCGCCCCCGAAGTCCATGTACGGCCGGCGGCAGCCGGCCGACGCGCACAGCCCGCCGGGCACCCGCTGGTAGTCGGCCAGCAGCACCGCCAGTGCCATCGCCGACGAGGCGAGGAACCACTCCGCCCACGGCGCTTCGTCGCGGCTGTCGACGTGCAGATGCCAGGTGGTCGTGCCCCCGTGGCTGGTCAGCCGGGGCGCGCGAGCGGCTCTGGCGAGCAGCTCGTTCAGCAGCGCCGCCGCCTGGTCGGCGTCGGGTGCGGCCAGCACCTCGCGCAGGCGGGCCGCCGCCTCGCGCATCTGCGTCACGTCGTCCTCGCCCAGACCGAAGTCTCCGCTCTCGCCGTGCTCGCGCAGGATGCGCGTCACCGACTCGATCGACGGCTCCTCGTGCAGCAACGCTACGCACAGGTCGACGGCTCGTTCGGCCATCGCCTTGGTCGAGTGAACCTTCACGCAAGAAGCGTATGCCGGGACGCCGGGTCCCGCCGGTCACCCCTTCATTCCCCGCATCACTCCGGCAACCTCCGTGGCGACGGGGGCCCGGGCTGCCCAGGCTGTGCCACACGTCCTGCATCTGTCCAGCGGCCGATCCCTCATGGTCTGCGCTGTGGTGCTTCCTTCTCGTTCGGGCGGTCACCGTGCGGGGAGGACGTGCGTCGGGAGAGGAGTGCGGCGACGGCCGCAGCCTGCAGGGCCGCGCCGGCGGCAAGGGCGGCTCCCGTCGAGTACGCCGCCAGCGGCCCGGCCAGCGCCGCGCCGAGCGCGAACGAGGTGATCTTGAGGCTGGCACCCGTGGTGAACACCTGGCCGCGCAGCCGGGCGGGCGCCTCACGGTGGCGTACGGCGAACAACGCCGTCAGCTGGGGCCCCTCGCCGGCGCCCACGACGGCGGCGGCGACCACGGCGATCCAGAACGTGTCCGCCACCGCCGCCAGCGCCATCCCGACGCCGAGCACCGCAGTCCCGCCCGCCTGCACCACGTCCCAGCACCGCACCCGCCGCTGGTGAGCGGCCAGTACGGCGTTGACCGCAAGCCCGCACGCCGAGGCCACGGCCAGCAGCAGCGTGCCGTAACCGCTTTCCCCGGCGAGCCTGATCCCCAGCACCGGCGCTGCGACGACCAGCATGGGCAGCCCGGCACACGACACCATGGACCCGACCGTCGCCCGTCGAAGCGCACCGTTCCTGACGATGACCGTGAACCCCTCCCGCACTTCCCGCACAAGCCCCCGCACCGCGCCTTCACCGTCGCGGAGCTCCTCGTGACCGGCTCCTCGGTCATCCGGCGCGACGTCCCGCACGGGGTTACGGGTCATGCCTTCGGCGCTCTGCGCGCGGAAAGGGAGGGTCCAGGCGACGGGTGATGCGGCGAGCAGGAAAACGGCGCACATCGGGAGGACCGCCGCGTTGCCGCCCACCGCGGCGACCACCCCCACCAGGGCGGGTCCGGCCAGGCCGGCCGCGTTGTAGCTCATGGAGTCCAGGGCCGTGGCCCGGCCGAGCCGCTCCGGTCCGGCGACCAGGGGGAGTTGCGCCGTCCAGCCGCCCGTGAGCGCCGGGCCCAGCAGGCCGGTGGCGACCGCCAGGGCGATGAGGGCCGCGTCCGGCACCCGGCCGAACCCGACCAGCAACAGCAGGAGACCCGCCGCGTACCCGGCCAGGCAGTACGCCAGCAGCCGGCCCGGACGGCGCGATCGGTCGATCAGGACACCGAGAAGCGGCCCTCCGACGGCGGCCGACACGGTCAGCCCGGACAGCAGCCACGACGCGAGCAGGGGCGACCCCGTGATGGCCAGCCCCGTGACGAGCAGCGCCGGTCCCGACATCTCGTCCCCGGTGCGGGCGGCCACTGCGCCTGTCATGTAACGGCGTAACACGAGAAAGACGTTACACGAGTGGGAGGCGGCAGACCATGGCGCCCGTGAGTGGAAGACGACGCCTCCGCCGGCCCGCGGCGGGTTGACTCTCCCACCATGGGAGACCGGAGACCGGAGACTGAGCCGGTGCACGACGATGAACCGCTGCTGAGCATCGGGGAGCGGGATCGCCGGCGCGCTCGTCCGGAGCGTCACCCCTGCCCGGCTGGACGACCCCGCCCCGTGCGCCGGCTGGAACGTCCGCGCCCTGCTCGACCACCTGACCTACGAGACCCTCATGTGGGCTGGCCTGGCCAGGGGCGCTCCACGCACCGACCACGACGCCGACCACCTCGGCTCCGACCACGTGGGCGCGTTCCAGGCGGCCGCCGCGGCGACGCTCGCCGAGTTCCGGCGGCCCGGGATGCTGGAGGAGCGGTACGGGCCCGCCCCGGGGTGGCGGCTCGTCGAGCAGGTCGTCGTCGAGACGCTCGTGCACGGCTGGGACCTGGCCGGGGCGATCGGCGCGTCCACCGACCTGGCCCCTCAGCTGGCCGAGGCCATGGAGCCCGCGCTGCGCACTCTCTACGATGACCTGCCGCGTACGCCGGGCGGCTCGTTCGCCCCGGAGCAGGAGCCGCCGCCCGGCGCGACCCACGCCGACCGGCTGGCCGCACCTGGGGCGTTCCGTCTCCTGAGGAGACGCACTCGAATGAATGTTTGAAGACAGGCGTACACTCTGCATCATGACAGCCGCGTTCCAAGCATCTTTGCTCGATCCTGACGAGGAGTCACGGCTCGGGCCGCTCGGCGGCACCGTCCGGCGCACCCACCTCGGCCGGGGCGCCTGGATCGACCTGCGGCCGGGCTGGCTGACGGGCGCCGACATCCTGTTCGAACGGCTGGCCGAGACCGTGCCGTGGCGGGCCGAGCGGCGGCGGATGTACGACAGGGTCGTCGACGTGCCCCGGCTGCTGAAGTTCTACGACGAGGGCGAGACCCTGCCCGATCCGGTGCTCGACGACGCCAGGCGGGCGCTCGACACCCACTACGGCCAGGAGCTGGGCGAGCCGTTCCGTACGGCCGGGCTCTGTTTCTACCGCGACGGCCGCGACAGCGTGGCCTGGCACGGCGACACCATCGGGCGGGGCAGCGCCGAGGACACCATGGTCGCGATCATCTCGGTCGGCAGCCCCCGCCCGCTGCTGCTCCGGCCGCGCGGCGGCGGCCCCTCGATCCGGCGCGACCTCGGCCACGGCGACCTCATCGTGATGGGCGGCAGCTGCCAGCGCACGTGGGAGCACGCCGTCCCGAAGACGACCCGCCCGTCCGGCCCCCGGATCAGCATCCAGTTCCGCCCACGCGGCGTGCGCTGACGCGCGCGCCGACGGTCAGGCGCGGGGGACGGCTGCGGTCGGGGTGATGGTGAGGCGGGCGAGTCGGCCCTGTTCGCCGGAGGCCCAGCAGGATCCGTCGCGCGCGCACGACACCGTGTCGTACGACCCGGTGTCGAACGTCTGCCAGCTCCGCCCGCCCGTGTAGGTCACGTCGCTTCCCGAGGGCCCGACGGCGACGGCGGCCGAAGGCAGGTGGGGCAGCCAGGCGACGCCCGAGCGGTACGCGGCGGGAGGCGCGTCGGCCGGCTGCCAGGTGGCTCCGCCGTCCCCGGTCACCGCCGCCGCTGTGGGCGAAGGCTGGTCGGCGCGGAAGTCGCCGCCGACCGCGAGGCCGCGGCGCGGGTCGCGGAAGGCGAGCCCGAAGACGCCGCGCGCCGGGTCGTCGGCCGGGATCGGCGTGTCGGACACCGTCCACGTACGGCCCCGGTCGGAGGAGTGGAACACCCGCGAGCGCTCCGCCCCTCCGGTGGCCAGCCACGCGTCCCGCCCGCCGGCCGTCGCCAGACACTGCCCGCCGGCCGCGAACCCGGCCTCGCCCTGCAGTGCCGGCGGCATCCCGGTGGCGGGCAGCACCCGCCACGTCCAGCCCGCGTCGTCGGTGGCCAGGATGCGGAACCTGCCGTCCACAGGGTCGCTCATCGCCAGCCCGTGCCGCCGGTCGAAGAACGCCACGCAGTCGTAGAACGCCTGCGGCTCGTCGTTCCTGAACACCTCCGCCCAGCTGCGCCCGCCGTCGTCCGTCCGGTAGACGCGCGAGTCGGGGCCCGCGCCGATGGACAACGCGACGGCGTTGTCCGCGTCGAACGCCTCGATGTCGCGGAAGTCCAGGGCGGACGCGCCGGGCGGGGAGACGTCCTGCCAGTTCCATCCGCCGTCCTCGGTGCGCAGGACGGTGCCTCCGGAGCCGGAGGCCCACACGACGTCCCGGCTGACGGGGGCGAGGCCGCGCAGGCGCGCGCTCGCCCCGGTGTGCTGGGCCTCCCAGCCGAGCTTGGGCTGCGGCCCGGCATGTGCGGGCAGCGGAGCGGCGAGGACGAGCGCCGCTGACAGCGCGCCCCACGCGATGCGAAGCCTCATGTCAGGACAAAATAGTCCGAACGATCACACGGGCGCTAGAGGTCCTGGCGGACGGAAGCACCCCACGACAGCAGGTTCTCGGCCGTCGAGAAGCGCCGGCTGGAGACCGACTCGTCGAGCAGCACGCCGACCAGCAGCCGCCCGCGCGACTCGCCCGCGAACGCCAGGCAGTAGCCCGCCGCCCTGGTGAAGCCCGTCTTCAGCCCCACCGCGCCGGACGTGCCGAGCAGCCGGTTGGTGTTGCGCCAGCTGTACGAACGGTGCCCGTCACCGGCCGGCAGGCGGTGGAACCGGGTGCCGGCGACCTCCTTGATCAGCGGCACCTGCAGCGCCTTGGCGGCCAGCACCGCCTGGTCCCTGGCGGTGGAGTAGCCGTCGCTGCCCGGCATGGGCAGGCCGTCGGCGTTGACGTACTGGGTGTCGTTCATGCCGAGTTCGCGGGCCGTGGCGTTCATCTTGGCCACGAACCCGGGCACGCCGGGGCCGTACGTGCGGGCGAGGGCGTGGGCGGCGTCGGCGCCGGAGGGGAGCAGGAGGCCGTACAGGAGCTGGCCGACCGTGATGCGGTCGCCGGGGCGCAGGTTCGCGGTGGTGCCGCCGCCGTCCACGGCGTACTTCACGTCCTCCCGCTCGATCCGCACCACGTCGGTCGGCTTGGCGGTCTTCAGCACGACGTACGCCGTCATGGTCTTGGTCAGGCTCGCGATCGGCATCCGCTCGGTGCCGGCCTTCTCGAACAACACGTCGCCCGACGCGGCGTCCATCAGGTACGCGGCCTTGCCGTACACGGCGGGGGAGTCGGTCGCCGACAGGGGAGCGGCGGCAAAGGTGGTGGCGGTGGTCGCCTGTGCATACGCGGGTCCCGTGAGCCCCGTGACCAGAGCAAGGGCGCCTGCCGCGGCTGTCGTGAAAGCTTTCCGGTTACGCATGCGGTTCAGAGTGCCGCGCATCTTGGGGAGATGTTGGCGAAATGTCCGAAATATCCTGACTCGCCACCCCAAAAACCCTGACAGACCAGGCAAAACAGAAAAAGGTAAATCTTTTAGCGAAATATGCGCAAATCTGGTTAGTAATCACCCTGAGTGCCACAAGTCACGCCAAACACGACGATCACGTGACATATCGATAAACAACTGCTCCCACAGCGGCATCACCCGTTCCGCGGCGTAGAGCTTCGCCGTCTCGGCCGCCGCCGCCCCCAGGCGCATCCGCAGCTCCCGGTCCGCGATGACCCGGTTGAGCGCCGCCGCCAGCCCGTCCACGTCCCCGGGCGGCACGAGCACCCCGTCCACGCCGTCGGTCAGCACGTCACCGGGCCCCGTCGGACAGTCGAACGCCACCACGGGCAGCGCGTGCGCCATCGCCTCGATCATCACCATCGGCAGCCCCTCGAAGCGCGAGCTCAGCGCGTACACCGACGCCCCGGCCATCTCCTGCTCCAGCCGCCGGGTGCGGCCGGGCAGCGACACGTTCCGCCCGAGCCCGTGCCGCTGGACCAGCCCGGCCAACTCGCCCCGGCGCGGGCCGGTGCCGAAGACACGCAGCCGCCACTCCGGATGCTCGGCCACCACCTGCGCGAACGCCTTGATGAGCAGGTCGAACCCCTTCTGCGGCACCAGCCGCCCGGCCGCGACGACCACGGGGTTCACCTGCTGTGAGCGCGTTCCGCGGGTCCTCGGGACGGCGTTCGGAATGTGCACGATCGGCGTGCCGGGCAGCAACCGCTCGTACTCCGCCCGGTTGCCGCGCGTCAGCACCGTGACCGCGTCGAACCTGCCGTAGTGACGGGCGATCTCCCTGCGGATGGTCACCGGGTAGGCCGACAGGTTCATGTGCTCCTGGGCGACCCGGATCACCGACGCCGGCGCACGCCGGGCGGAGATCAGGTTCAGCGCCGGCCGGGTGGTCACCAGGATGCCGTCGCGCAGCCCCGAGACGTAGCGCATCGTGGCCCGCTCCACCCGCTCGGTGAAGTAGCCGGCCGCGAACTCGCCCTTCGGCACGACCTTCCCGCGCATCCTGCGCCACACCCGGCGGGCGACGGAGTCGGGCCGCCGGCCGCCGCGCTCGTCCACCAGCGTGGTCAGCGTGACGCCGGGGTCGGGCGCGAACTGGGGCGCGTCGCGCCGCCGCACCACGCTGACCAGCTCGACGTCGTGCCCGGCGGCGGCCATCGCGTTGGCCTGGTCGATCACGGTGCGGATCGTGCCGCCCGTCCCGTACGCGTGCAGCAGCATGTAACGGATCTTCACGTGAGGTACCCCCAGGCGCGGGACGGACTGCTCACCGTACCGGAGCATCCGCGGCTCCCCCTCCAGGCCGAGAGACCAGCAGCTCTCGCGGGTCACCGCTCCGGCTCGGCGCTGAGCCCCTCGTACCGTACGGTCAGGCCGGACCACTCGACGGCCTTCACGTGACGCGGCGCGGTCGAGCCGGAGCCCACCGGCGACATGAGGAAGACGGCGGCGTGGACCAGCGCGTTGGTCACCTTCCGCTGCTCGTTCATGCCGAGGCGGGTCACCCGGCGCTCCCGGGCGTCGCCCTCCAGGATCGCCGTCGCGATGATCAAGGTCGGATAGTCTGGCCGACGGCGGGACCCGATCAAGGAGTGGGAGCATGGACGGTCAGCGGCTCGCGGACGACGTGGTGCTCGGCATGGTCGCCGAACGCCTCAGCGCGGCCATGGGCAAGCCCTGGGAGGTCCGCGACGGCATGGCCAAGGGACCGGGCACGCTCGCGGTGCTGCTCGGCGCCGACCACACCGGCCACCCGGCCCACCTCGACCTCGACTTCGTGCTCAACGCCGAACGCCCCGCCGAGACCACGATCAGCGACTGCACCTCCGGGTACGGCGCCACCGTCGAGGAGGCCGTCGGCCGGGCCGTCCGCTCATGGCTGGACACCACCGGCAGCGCGCTGCTCGAACTCCTCGTCCAGGACGGCACGCACGCCGCCCACTTCGCTCCCGGCGACCCCGACGGCCTCCCTGGATGGCACGCGATCCACGGCGGCATCACCGGCTGGGGCACCGGCGACCACCACGACGCGGTGCAGCGCTGGGCCGTCCAGCACGTGCTGCTGCCGCGTCTCGCCCCGGCGCTGCAGGGCGCGTTCGACCGCGAGCACCTGATCGGCGTCAAGGTGTTCTTCGGCGGCGGGGAGGGCGCCGAGACGGCCGAGGTCCGGGTCGGCGGCGCCTGCCACGAGGCCGCCGCCCGCGCGCTGGCCGCCCTCGACTGGCCACGCCCCGCCGCGGGCGTCTCCTACGCCCGCACGTTCGTCCTCCTGGTCCACCCGGGCGACGGCGGTTAATGCCCGAGCGGTTGGTCCCAGCTCCTGTTAGCGTTTCCGCTGAGGGGGTGAGCTCGCGGTGAAACCGAAAGCCAGTCGGCCTGCGGTGCTCATGGACGTCGCCGCCCGCGCCGGCGTCTCCACCATGACCGTCTCCCGGGTGCTCAACGCGCCCGACCTCGTACGCGCCGAGACAAGGGCCCGGGTGCTGGCCGCCGTGCGCGAGCTCGACTACCGGCCCAACCAGGCCGCCCGCCAGCTCGTCACCGGCCGCTCCGGCGTGCTCGGCGTGGTCAGCATCGACACCACGCTCTACGGCCCGGCGACCATGCTCTACTGCATCGAGCAGGCCGCCCGGCAGGCGGGCTACAACGTCAGCATCGTCAGCCTCGGCTCGCTCACCCGCCGTTCGATGGAGGAGGGCGTGGGGCGGCTGCGCACCCAGTCGGTCGACGGTGTGATCATCGTCGCCCCGCACGAATCGGCCGCCGACGGGCTGCGCCACCTGCCGTCCGAGATGCCGGTCGTCGCCGTCGACGCCGGCGACGACATCCCGGTGCCGGTGGCCAAGGTCGACCAGCGCGCGGGCGCCGCCCTCGTCACCCGCCACCTGCTCGACCTCGGCCACGAGAGCGTCCTGCACGTCGCGGGACCGGCCGACTGGCTCGACGCCAACGGCCGCATCGACGGCTGGCGCGACGTCCTGGAGTCCGCCGGCCGGCCGGTGCCCGAGGTGCTGCGCGGCGACTGGAGCTCGCGCTCGGGCTACGAGCTGGGCCGCCGCCTGGCCGAGGACGCCGGGGTCACCGCCGTGTTCGCGGCCAACGACCAGATGGCACTCGGCGTGCTGCGCGCGCTGCGCGAGGCCGGTCGGCGGGTGCCCGAGGACGTCAGCGTGGCCGGGTTCGACGACATCCCCGAGTCCGCCTACTTCTGGCCGCCGCTCACCACCGTCCGGCAGGACTTCCGCGAGGTCGGCCGGCACGCCTTCCGGCTGCTGCTGGACCGGATGGCGGGCGCCGGGCCGCAGGCCCGCGTCCTGGTCCAGCCGGAGCTCGTCGTCCGCGAGAGCACCATCAGGCGGGCCTGACCAGCGGCACCGTCACGCGAGTCTGATCACGTTCCAGGAGACCGGGGGCAGCAGGACGCGCAGCGGGTCGGCCTCGACGTCGGGGTTCGCCCGCGGCGTGATCCGGTCGGGCTCGTCGGCGGTGTTGCGGGCGTAGACGTCCGGGTCGGTCAGTGTGGTGGCCTCGACCACGCGCACGCCGCCGAGCGCCCGCGCGTCGATCTCCAGCGACACCGGCCGGTCCGCCGAGCGGTTCACCGCGAACACCGTCGTGCCGTCCTCGCCGTGCGTGGCCACCGCGTCCATCACCGGCACCTCGCCGTACGCCTTCGTCTCGTACGACGGCGTGACCGGCTCGACCCGCAGCACGTCGCCGGACGCGTGCCGGGACGCCTGCGCGAACGGGTGGAACGTGCTCTGCCGCCACACCCGCCCGCCCGGCTCCGTCATGATCGGCGCGATCACGTTCACCAGCTGGGCCAGGCACGCGGCGGTCACCCGGTCGCTGTTGCGCAGCAGCGTGATCAGCAGGCCGCCGAACGCCACCGCGTCGGCCAGGTGGTACTGGTCCTCCAGCAGCCGCGGCGCGACCGGCCAGTCCGTCAGCGGCTCGGCGTCGCGGTTGCGCGTCTGGTACCAGATGTTCCACTCGTCGAAGGAGACGTCGATCCGCTTGCGCGACTTCAGCCGGGCCCCGACGGAGTCGGCGGTGGCCACGACGGAACGGATGAAGTACTCCATGTCGGTCGAGCAGGCCAGGAAGCTGCCGAGGTCGCCGTCGTGCTCCTGGTAGTAGGCGTGGCAGGAGATGTAGTCGACCACGTCGTACGTCTCCTCCAGCACCGTGGCCTCCCACGCGCCGAAGGTCGGCATGCCGGAGCCGGAGCTGCCGCAGGCGACCAGCTCCAGCGCGGGGTCGATCGTGCGCATGGCGCGAGCGGTCTCGGCGGCCAGCCGGCCGTACTCGTGGGCGGTCTTGTGGCCGGTCTGCCAGGGGCCGTCCAGCTCGTTGCCCAGGCACCACATGCGGATGCCGTGCGGCTCCTTCGAGCCGCCCGCGACGCGCAGGTCGGACAGCGCGGTGCCGGACGGGTGGTTGCAGTATTCGAGCAGGTCGAGGGCCTCGGCGATGCCGCGCGTGCCGAGATTGACGGCCATCATGGGCTCGACGCCGGCCTTGCGGCACCAGCGGACGAACTCGTCGACGCCGACCTCGTTCGTCTCGGTGCTGTGCCAGGCGAGGTCGAGCCGGCGGGGCCGCTGGGAGACCGGGCCGATGCCGTCCTCCCACCGGTAGCCGGAGACGAAGTTGCCGCCCGGGTAGCGGACGACGGACACGCCGAGCTCCCTGGTGAGGTCGAGCACGTCACGGCGGAAGCCGTCCTCGTCGGCCGCCGGGTGGCCCGGCTCGTAGATGCCGGTGTAGACGCATCGTCCGAGGTGCTCGACGAACGTGCCGAAGGTCCGCCGGCGTACCGGTGCGATCGTGAACGCGGGATCGAGCGTGAGCTTGGCCTGGTGCACGAGGCGACTCCTGGTCTGCGGGGGCGTGAACCAGATTGTTAGCGTTATCACCCGGACCGGTCAAGGGGTGTGCGCTCGCGGAACCACGGACTCTTGACAGGGCGGGTGTTACCGCTAACACTCGGGTAACCCCGGCGAAACACCGGGCCTCCGAGCGGCGCGTCCGTGACCCGGACGTTCGCCATGTCGGCCGTCGCGCCGCAGCGACAGGCCCCATTCACACCTGCCCTGAGATCCCTCTGACGTTAGCGAGAAATGACCAAGCGATAGCTCGGTAAAGGAAGAGGCCCCCGTGCACGGTCCCCCCGACATATCCCGCCGGCATCTCCTCGGCGGCAGCCTCGCTCTGCTCGGCGCCGCTGCCACGGGCTGCGCCCTCCCCGTCGGTCTCGGCTCCTCAAGGACCCACGTCCAGTACTGGCATTTCCTCGGTGCGAGCGACGGCCTCGTCATGAAGGAGATGGTCGGAGCGTTCGCCCGCGACAACCCCGACGTCTTCGTCGAGGAGAACGTGCTCGCCTGGGGCGAGCCGTACTACACGAAGATCGCGATGGCCGGCTCCGGCGGGCGCTCGCCCGACCTGGCCACCTTCCACCTGGCCCGGCTCGCCGGGATCGGCGCCGGCCAGATCCTCGACCCGATCGACGTCACGCTCATGGAGGAGGCCGGGCTGCGGGGCGCCGACTTCAGCCCGCCCATCTGGGAGCGCGCCCACATCGACGGCGTCCTGTACGCGATCCCGTTCGACGCCCACCCGATGGTGCAGTACTACAACACCGACATCTGCGGCAGGGCCGGGCTGCTGGGGGCGGACGGCAAGCTGCGCCCCACGACCGGCGTCGACGAACTGATCGCCATGCTCACCGAGGCCAAGAAGGTCATGGGCGGCCGCCCGCCGCTCGCCTTCGACGCGCTCGGCCTCGGCACCGTCGGCCCCTGGCGCGTGTGGTGGTCGCTCTACCCGCAGAGCGGCGGCACCCTGCTGTCGGAGGACGGCACCCGGATCACCATCGACGACGCCAAGGCGCTGGAGGCGCTGCGGCTCATGGCCCGGCTCGGGCAGGAGGGGCTGTGCGACTGGCGCACCGACTACGGCGCCTCCGTCGCCAACTTCACCAACGGCCAGGCGGCCTTCCTGTGGAACGGCGACTGGGAGATCGCCGGCCTGAAGGAACGCGGAACGCCGTTCAGCATGACGCGCTTCCCCAGCGTCTTCGGCGGCCACCAGGCGCAGGCCGACTGCCACGCGTTCGTGCTGCCGCACCAGCGCGACCGTGACCCCGAGGTGGAGCGGGCCACCTACCGGTTCATCGCCCACATCGTGAAGAACAGCGCCGACTGGGCCGTGGCCGGGCACGTGCCCGCGTACCTGCCGGCGCTGGAGCGGCCGGAGTACCTGGCGCTGCAGCCGCAGTCGGAGTACCGCACGGTCATCACCGAGGTCGCGCTCGACCCGCAAGTGTGGTTCGCCGGGTCGGCCTCGCGCATGTGGATCGAGTTCGGCGAGGCGTTCTCCCCGGTGATCTCCGGCGAGCGCACGCCGGAAGAGGGACTGGCCGCCGCCAAGGCGTCGCTGACCCGGCTGCTGTCGGCCCCGAACCCCTTCCCCGACGAGGAGCGATGATGACCACCACCGTCGCGGCCCCCGCGACCGCCGCCCCCGTCGCCAAGGCCAAGGTGCGGCGCGGCTGGACCCAGCACGGGCTGCTGTTCGTGGCCCCCTTCCTCATCGTCTACGCGCTCTTCCTGATCTGGCCGACCCTGCTCGGCCTGC
The DNA here is from genome assembly GCF_004348995.1 of Nonomuraea terrae. Lineage (GTDB taxonomy): Bacteria > Actinomycetota > Actinomycetes > Streptosporangiales > Streptosporangiaceae > Nonomuraea > Nonomuraea terrae. The sequence continues at coordinate 10,320 of NZ_SMKQ01000049.1, read as the reverse complement.
AGATGAGCTTCTCCAGCGTCAACATCGCCGGCGGCAACGACCGTTTCGTGGGGTTCGACAACTACGCGGAAGCCTTCTCCGACCCGCGCATGTGGCGCTCGTTGTGGAACACGCTGGTCTTCACCGTGCTGAGCACCATCCCGCTGGTCTTCCTCGGCCTGGTGTTCGCGCTGCTGGTGCACAACCTGCGCTTCATGCAGTGGCTGTGGCGGCTGTCGTTCTTCGGGCCGTTCCTGCTGCCGTCGGCCGTGGTGTCGCTGCTGTGGCTGCAGATGATCTACCCGCCCGACTTCGGCCTGCTGAACGGCACGCTCGGCACCGACGTCCTGTGGCTCGGCGATCCCTCGGTGGCCATGTGGTCGGTGGTGCTGACCACGGTCTGGTGGACGGTCGGCTTCAACTTCCTGCTCTACCTCGCCGCCCTGCAGTCCATCCCCCAGCACCTGTACGAGGCCGCCGCCATCGACGGCGCCACCGCCTGGGACAAACTCCGCTCGATCACCCTGCCGCTGCTGCGCCGCACCACCGCGCTCATCGTGGTGCTGCAGCTCGTCGCCTCGCTGAAGGTCTTCGACCAGATCTACCTGATGACCGGCGGCGGCCCCGAGGACGCCACCCGCCCGATCATCGAGTACGCCTACGACGTCGGCTTCACCGGCTACCGCGTCGGCTACGCCTCGGCCGTGTCGTACATCCTGTTCGTCATCATCGTCATCGTCTCCCTGGCGCAGCTCCGGCTGTTCCGCAAGCGCGAGGAGGTCGCGTCGTGACCAAGCGGTTCAGCTTCAGCCAGCTCGTCCTGCTCGTGGTGACGCTGGCACTGGCGGTCCTGTGGCTGGCGCCGCTCGCCTGGGCGGTGGCGACGTCGCTCAAGCCCGAGTCGGAGACCACGAAGCTCCCGCTGGAGTGGATCGGCAGCGAGATCACCTTCGACGCGTACGCGCTGGTCCTCGGCACCGGTGGCATCGTCAAGTGGGCGATCAACTCGACCGTCACGGCTCTCGTGGTGACGTTCATGACCGTGCTGTTCTCGGCGATGGCCGCGTACGGGTTCGCGCGCACGCAGTTCAAGGGCCAGCGGGTGCTGCTCGGGCTCGTCCTGGCCGGGATCATGGTGCCGCCGCAGGTGCTGATCGCGCCGCTGTTCGCCGAGATGGTGTCGTTCGGCCTGGTGGACACCTGGTGGGCGATCATCCTGCCGCAGGTGGCCGCGCCGCTGATCGTCTACATCCTGTTCAAGTTCTTCCAGGACGTGCCTGCCGAGCTGGAGCAGGCGGCGTTCGTGGACGGCGCCGGCCGCTGGCGGGTGTTCTTCCAGATCGTGCTGCCGCTGTCGCGGCCGGTGCTGGGGGCGGTGTCGATCTTCACGTTCATCAGCACGTGGAACAACTTCCTGTGGCCGTTCCTCGTCTCCACCGACCCGAACACGATGACCCTGCCGGTGGGCCTGGCCAACGTCGTGCAGGGCACCTTCGGCCTGCGTTACGCGCAGATCATGGCCTCGGTGGTGCTGGCCGGCCTACCGCTGCTGGTGGTGTTCGTGCTCTTCCAGCGGCAGATCATCCGCGGCGTCGCCCACACGGGCCTCGCCGGTCAGTGATCGGCGGGCGGGCCTCCAGCAGTGACGCGATCCGGAAGCCCGCCACCCGTCGCCTCCCGGTACGCCGCCTCCACCGGCTCCGGCCGGCGCAGCCACGCCGGCCGCAGGGCGTCGCACGCGGCGATCACGAGCGTCTCGCGGTCCTCGGCGTACTCGATCGCCTTGACCAGGAGGCGTACGGCGTCCCGGGGCCGGCCCTCCGTCGCGACGAGGCGGCCCGCCGTGATCAGCGCGTCCACTTCCCACCATGAGACGATCGCCTCCGTGCGGGTCCGCAGGTCCTCGCAACAGGCGAGTGCCTCCTCGGCCACCGCGCTCGCCTCCTCGTGCCGCCCCTGAACCACGAGCGTCTCCATGAGCGAGAGCAGCGCCTGCGTGAGGTTCCTGCCGGAGTGATCTCCGTTCTCCGCGCGCAGCAGGTCGATGGATTCGCCGGCGGCCGCCATCGCCCGGTCGAGGTCGCGTAGCCCGACGAGGACGTTGCACAGGGCGTTGAGCGCCCTGGCCAGCTGGGTGCGCCACTGTGCGGGCTGGGCATCATACAGCGCACGGTGGAGGGCGACGCTCTCCTCGGCGGCGGGCAGGGCCCGCTCCGGCTGCCCGGCCAGGTAGCGGATCTCTGCCAAGGTGGCCACGCAGTCGCCCAAACGGTTCGTGGGGATGTCCGGATCCTTGCGGCACCGTGCGATGGCTTCCTGAGACGCGACCTCGGCCTCCTCATGGAGCCCTAGCCTGCTGAGGTCGAAGGCGACATTGTCCAGTGACCAGATCAGGTCACGCCGCCATCGGTCCGTGTCCTGCTGTTCCAGCGCCCGGACGATGGACAACGACTCCTGGCTCGCGGCCAGCGCCCCTTGGAGCTCGCCCCGATACGACAGGCTGTACGACAGGTTGTCGAGCGCGTCCTTGAGGGACGGCCGCCACCCGTCCGCGTCGTCCGCCGCCAGCCCTCTGTACAGGTCGACGGATTCCTGTTCGGCTGCGATCGCCTCTTCCTGGTGGTTCAGGGCTTCGGCCAGGGTCTTGAGGCAGATCGCCAGAACCCGTTGCCGGGTGACGGGATCGGCGCGCGTCAAGCCTCTGGCCACGGCGACGGCCTCGCGGGCGGCGCGCACCGCCTCGGCGCGGTTCTTCACCGCCAGATGGCGAGTGGCGAGCGCGTGGAGTGCCTCCGCCAGCCGCGGCAGCGCCGTGGCGTCGCCGGCCGCCAAGGTCTGGTGGAGGATGACGGCCTCCTCGACGGTACGCAGCGCACTCCGCTGTTCTCCCTGGTCCACGTACTCGCGTGACAGGGCCAGCAAGGCCTCGGCCAGTTCCGGACGGCAGGCCGCCGGATCGGCCCCGTTCACTCTCCGGTAGAGGGACACCGCCTTCTCGACGGCGGTGCGGGCATGCGCGTCGTGCCCGTCCTCGGCGAGGTCGTCGTGGAGTTCGCGCAGGCTGTTCGCGAGAACCGGCGTCCACTCGGGAACCGGCCGGGTCCGATCGGCACCGGCGACATCGGTGTCGATCAGATCCAGCACGGCGGAAAGACAGCGCAGCCGCGTGGCCATGGGGATGAGGTCGTTCGCCGGTCCCAGCATCCTGAACGCCCGCTCGTACAGGCCCGTCGGATCCTCCTGAGCCGTGTAGCGGTCCATGAGGATCTCCAGCATGATCCGCCCTGGCGACAGCCGGGAGCGATCCGTGCCGGTCAAGTACGACCAGGCGTCGAAGGACTCCTCGAACGTGTCGATCGCCGGTTCGGCGGCATGGGCGAGGGCGTCCGTCGTGGGGCCGCAGAGGAAGTGCGCGACCCGCAGCGACCTCTCGCCCAGGTGCCACTGCCGGTCCTGGTGGGTGCTCAGCCACGCGAAGTCGAAGCCGCCGACCCGCGTGGGCGCGGCCGCGTCCGTCAGGTGGATCCTCAGATCGGGTGCGTTGCCGTCGTTCCAGATCCGGTCCGCCTGGACCTTGTCGGTCAGGCCGGCCAGCGCGTCCCCGCTGATCCGTGACTCCCACAGGGCGGTGAGAGACCGCCACGGGATCCGGGGATGCCCGCCACCGGGGAACAGCTCGCTGCCGAGCACGCCCCCTCCGGCGAGGGCGGCCAGGATCACGAGGTTCGCGGTGTAGTACGCGTGCCGCGTGATGAACGTGGACTGGCCGCTCAGATAGCCGGAATAGCTCTGGTCCGTACGGGACTCCGCTCCCTGCAACAGCCTGATCAGCAGGTCCTTCACCTGCGCGGTGTCGAGGGAGGAGATCAGCTCGGCGAGGAAGTCGAGGATGGCGGTGCGTTCGGTGAGCAGCGCGAAGGACAGCAGCGCGTAGAGCAGGCCGTCCTCGATCCCCGGGCGGGCGAAGTAGGGACCCGCCGAAGCCGCCGTCCAGCGGCCCACCACCCGGCCGAGCTCGTCACGCAGGAGCCGCGCCACCAGATACTCGCCGAACGTCGCATGCAGGAACTCGTACGTCTGCAGCGTCACGCCGTCCTGCACGGCGTCGGAGCGGTGTACGAAGAAGAACCGGCCGATCACCCGGTCGGCGCCGGACAGCGGGCTCTGGAAACTGCTCGTCTGCGCCGCCGGCGTCACCGTGAGGTTCGCGAGGTCGTCGTTGAGCTCGGCCGCGGAGATGCGCTGGCGGCCCCTGCTGAACATGCCGAACGCCGCCACCGCGAGCCGGTAGAGCTCGATCTCGATCTCCTGGCTCAGCCTCTCCTCGTCCAGGCCGGGCACGTGCTTGCGTACCTCCCGCTCGGCGAACAGCAGCAGGAGACGTTCGTACAGGTCGGCGTGGCTGAGGCCCTCGTCGCCGTGCTGGAGCGCGTTGGCGGCGGCGTCGTACAGCGCGAGCATGAGGAGCAGCAGCGGCTGGGCGGCGAGGCCGGGGTGGCGCAGGGCGGCCTCGGGAGAGAACGGCCGGCGGCCGCACTCGGCGAAGTACGCCTGGTTGGCACGGTTCCACACCTCCAGCCACTGGGCGACCTGCTCGTCGTCGAACGGTTCGAGACGGACGGCGAGGCACCCCTCGGGGAAGCGCATCCTGTCGGCGACCGCGGTCCGCGTCGTGACGAGGACCGCGGCGGAGCGGCCCAGGTCGGTCTCGCCCTGCTGGAACTCGACGATCTGCCGCAGGTAGTCGGAGCGATGGACGCCGGTCGCCTGCAGCAGCTCGTCCAGGCCGTCGAGCATGATCACCGGAAGGGCGCCGCCGGCCGTACGCACCAGCTCAGGCCAGCTCAGGCGCTCTCCGGTGGCCTGGTGGATCGCGGCTTCGATCTGCTCGCGGAGGGTGCCGTCGGCGGGTACCTCCCGCAGTGGAACGCGTACCGGGAGGAAGTTTCCGGCGAACAGCCGGCCGGCGAGGATCTTGGTCAACACGGACTTCCCGGCACCCGGCTGGCCGAGCAGGACGAGAGGCGTGGTGTGGGCCTCCGGCGAGGTGAGGTAGCGGCTCAGAAAGGTGACGATGTCGGAGCGGGGCTCGACGTCCTCCCACCACGACTCGGCGCTGACGTTCGAAGAGCCGGTGACCTCCGCGACGCGGAAACCCGGATTGACGTACGCGTCCCTCAGCGAGGCAGCCGCATGCCGGCAGGGGCGTCCCCCGTCTCGGCGATCGGGCGTTCCAGGATCTTACGGTTGCGCAGCATCAGGGCCGCGGCGTGCTGAGGCGGCCCGGTCCTGGCGGCCACGTCGGCGAGCACCCGCTCCAGGTCCGCCAGGCCGGTGGCCACGGACACGCTTTCGATCGTGTCCAGCCACAGCCTGAACTCGGGGATGTCGAGGGCGAGTTGCCGGTACAGCTCCTCGTACGCGCGGACGGCCAGACCGGGCAGGGTTCCGGTCAGCGCGGCCGTGGCCCGCTCCCATTCGGTGGTGTTGTAACGGTCGTGTACCGCGAGCCCGGTGGCGAACTTGGCCAGCGCCTCGGCGAGGTCACCGTAGTAGTCGCCGAGCGAGTCGAGCGTGTCCTTCAGCGAACGGTGCGCGCGCAGGCCGGCGGGCTGTGCGTCGAGCAGCTTGGCCACGAAGTCGCCGCCCTGGTGCGTCGCGCCCGCCAGGCCCATCTGCTCGTCCCTGGTGAGGCGCAGTTCCTGGGGCTTCCATGGCAGGGGCACGTCGTCCAGGGCCTGGAAGAACGCGGCGATCACGATGACGGCGTGCGCCGCCTCCAAGCGGGTGGTCCGGTCATGGCGGCCGAGGCCGGACAGCTGGTCGTGCAGGCGGTTGACGGAGTCGTTCGCCAACCGGACGGCTTCGTCCTTCAGATCGAACAGCGACAACACACCCCCGACGGGCGTGGCTTCCAGCACCGCACCGGTCAGCAGCTTGGTGACCTTGCTTTCGCCGCCCAGGAGGCGGACCGCGTCGGAGTAGCTGATCGCCTTACGCACATCGGGCTCCCGCATGCCGGATGGTCTCGGTCATCTGCGTAACAGAGGTGCGAGGGGTTCCGCAATCTGCTGCACGCCGGGTCGCCGGCGGCCACGATCCACGGGGACAACACGAAGCCCCAGCCGTGGGGCTGGGGCTTTCGAGTGGTGGACGATACTGGGATTGAACCAGTGACCTCTTCCGTGTCAGGGAAGCGCTCTCCCGCTGAGCTAATCGTCCTTGGAGGTGGCGACGGGATTTGAACCCGTGTGGACGGCTTTGCAGGCCGCTGCCTCGCCTCTCGGCCACGCCACCGAGTCATTTCCCACTCCGAGCGGAAGACGGGATTCGAACCCGCGACCCTCACCTTGGCAAGGTGATGCTCTACCCCTGAGCCACTTCCGCGCTGTTGCGTGCCCCACTCTAGCGGGTTTTTCGACCAGATGCTTACCGCACGGCCACGCGAGGGTGACGAGACGCCTACTTGCGCAGCTGACGGGCCACGCTGCGCTCGGTCGCCGGGAGGCTCAGGAAGATCTCGAGGATGCGGGTGAGGCGGTGGACCTCGATGCGGTGGAACGCCGGGCCCTCCGAACGGGCCAGGAACAGCGACAGGGCCAGCGGCGGCAGCGGCGCGTGGATCAGGTGGAGGCCGTCGTCGAGCGTCGTCGCGACCGGGCGGGACGGCACCTCGTCGGGGACGGAGATCTCCCGCGGCGCGCGCCAGCTGGCGTACACGAGGCGGGAGCCCGCGGTGGTGGCGGCCCAGTCGGCGCTGAACAGGACCGGCAGCGAGTCGACCAGCGTGGTCAGCGCCCGGTCGCCGGCCGTGGTGATGTATTTGAGTATCTCCAGCTCCGGGTAGGTGCCGGGGGCCTCGCGGGTGGTCCAGATGCCTTCGATCGTGACCTCGTCGACGCTCTGCAGGCTCTTGACGAGGGCCTCGCGCGGGGTGCTCTCCGGGCAGAAGACCGTGATGTCGTCCATCGCCCTGCCGTCGCCCCGGTCGAGGACGGTCACCTGGGTGATGTCGGCTCCCGCCGCCCCCAGGACCTTGGTGACCTGCGCCAGCGATCCCGGCCTGTCGGGCAGTGCCACGCGAACGCGAAGAAGCATCCATCCCCTCCTGTGAAGATGCCGCTTCCCAGCCTATCCGCGAAATACCAGTTCCCGGCTGACCTGCGCTACAACTGAGCGTGTGAAGATTGGGCCGATCGAGGTATGGCCGCCCGTGGTGCTCGCGCCCATGGCGGGCATCACGAACGCGCCGTTCCGGGTGCTGTGCCGGGAGCAGGGCGCGGGGTTGTTCGTCTGCGAGATGATCACTACACGGGCACTCGTCGAGCGCAACGTCAAGACGATGCGGATGATCCGGTTCGCCGAGTCCGAGCGGCCCCGGAGCATCCAGCTGTACGGCGTCGACCCCGACGTCGTGGGCCGCGCGGTCCGGATGATCGTCGAGGAGGACCTCGCCGACCACATCGACCTCAACTTCGGCTGCCCCGTGCCCAAGGTGACGCGCCGCGGGGGCGGCTCGGCGCTGCCGTACAAGCGGAATCTGCTGCGGCGCATCCTGCGGGCGGCGGTGGCGAACGCGGGGCCGCTGCCCGTGACGATCAAGATGCGCAAGGGCATCGACGACGACCACCTGACCTACCTCGACGCCGGGCGGATCGCGGCAGAGGAGGGCGTCGCCGCCGTCGCGCTGCACGCGCGCACGGCGCGGCAGCACTACGGCGGCGTCGCCGACTGGGAGGCCATCGCCCGGCTGAAGGAGACCGTGCAGGAGATCCCGGTGCTGGGCAACGGCGACATCTGGTGCGCCGACGACGCCCTCCGGATGGTGCGGCAGACCGGGTGCGACGGGGTCGTGGTCGGGCGCGGGTGCCTGGGGCGGCCGTGGTTGTTCCGCGACCTGGAGAACGCGTTCAACGGCAGCTCCGAGCGGGCCCGGCCGACGCTCGGCGAGGTCGCCGCCGTGATGTTCCGGCACGCCGAGGGGCTGACCGGGTGCTTCGACGCGGAGAAGTCGGCCATCTCCGACTTCCGCAAGCACGTCGGGTGGTACTTGAAGGGGTTCACGGTCGGGAGCGAGCTGCGGCGTGAGCTGGCCACGGCCGACTCGCTCGACGGGCTGCGGGCGGGCCTGGACAAGCTGGAGCGCGACGAGCCGTGGCCGCCGAACACCGACACCCCGCGCGGCAAGTCGGGCGAACGCGCCAAGGTGCACCTGCCCGACGGGTGGCTGGACGACCCGTGGGACTGCGGGGTGCCCCAGGACGCGGAGTCGGACGTCTCCGGCGGCTGACCGACTTCGTCGCGGTACGGGCTGATTCGGTTTTGCCGTGGTAGGAGCGGGCTCGGCGTCGCCGGCCGGCCACCTAGTGCGGGCCGGTGATCTCCGTGCCGCAGGGTCCGCCGCCGATCGCCGGCTCCAGCCGTACGGGCTCGCCGGTCATCGTGAGGGTCGGGTAGTACTCCGCGATGCGCTCGGCCGAGCGGCCCGCGTAGTGGCAGATGAAGCTGCGGCGGAAGCGGTCGGCCGTGGTGTTCGGCTCGGAGCCGTGCACCAGGCTGCCGTTGAAGAACAGCACGTCGCCGGGGTCCATGTCCACGGGGACGCGGTCGAGACCGGGCGGCGGCGGCACGTACTCGCGGGTGAACGAGGCGTCCTGGTCGGCCTCCTCGGGGCAGAACAGGTCCATCAGGTGGGTGCCGGGCACGACCTCCAGTCCGCCGTTGGCGCGGTCGACCCGGTCGAGAGCCACCCAGGCGGCCACACACGTGCCCGGCTCGACGCGGAGGTAGAAGTTGTCCTGGTGCAGCGCCTGGCCCCTGGCGCCAGGCGGCTTGAAGTAGAACATGCTCTGGGCTGCTATCGGCTCCTCGCCCAGCAGGTCGCGCAGGATCGCGGCGATCCGGGCGTCCAGCAGGTGGCGCAGGGCCACGTCGCTGACCTGGTGGGGGTGCATGATGCGCGGATACTCGCGCAGCACGTCGTATGGCCGGCCGGGTTCCTGCGGCTGCGGCGTGAAGTGGCCGGGGATCGGGCCTGCAGCGTGGATCGCCATGAACGTGTCGCGCAGCCCGGCCACCTCCCCGGGGTTGAGCAGACCGGGCACCAGCGCGTACCCCTGATCGTGGAAGTCGTCGAGCCTCATGACTCTCACGCTAGGCAGCCGGTCCGTGCGACGGTATGCCTGTGACCGCTGAGGACCTGTCTGTTCCTGCTGCCGAGGTGATGATTCTCGGCCACTACGACAAGCCGGCCGGCTATGCCACGCGCCGGTCGTACGGGTCGCCCAGCTGGCTGCTGATGTGGACCGAGGCCGGGGCCGGGCGGATCACGCAGGGTGGGACGTCGTTCGAGGTGGGGCCGGGTGATCTGGCGGTGCTGGCGTCGGGGGCGGCCCAGCACTACCGGGTGGCGCCGGGGGCGCGGCGGTGGCGGTTCTGGTGGGTGCACTTCCAGCCCCGGGCGAGCTGGACGGCCTGGCTCGCGCCGTACGCTCGCGAGGGCGGCTGTCACCTGGTGAGCGGTGTACCACGGGCGGTACGCGAACGGATCGCCGCGGCCTTCGTCCGCGCCCACCACGACGCCCACTGGACCCCGGCCACGCCCTCCGTCCCGCCCGGTGCACTGCCCGGCACACGGTCCGTGCGGCCCAACTCCTCCGAGGGCGTCCCCGTCCAGCGAGAGCCGGCCGACGCGTGGGAGCCGGGCGGCTTGTCGGTCCCGCGGGGCTCCCTGGACTCGGCCGGCGCGGTGGCTTCGGGTGGCGCGCCGTACGCGGGTGGGGGACGGGTGCCGGTCGTGGTCGGCGGCGGGGCCGCACGCGAGCTGGTGCTCGGGGCCGTGGAGGAGGTGGTGGTGCTGGCCACGGCCTCGGCGCGGCCCCGCACCGGCACGCCCGAGGAGGGGGATGAACGGATCCGCCGCGTGCTCGCCCTCATCGCCGCCGACCCGGCCGCGCCGCACTCGGTCGCCTCCCTCGCCCGCGCGGTCGCCCTCTCGCCCTCCCGGTTCGCCCACCTCTTCGCCGAGGAGACCGGCCGGACCCCCATGCACGCCGTACGCCAGGCCCGCGTCCGCCATGCGGCGAGCCTGCTGGAGATCACCGACATGGACGTCGGCCAGGTAGCCGCCGCCTGCGGCTTCGTCAGCCCGTTCCACTTCAGCCGCGCCTTCAGGCGGGAGTACGGCGTGCCGCCCCGCGAGTACCGCGCCCGCGTCCGGTCCGGGCCTGTCGGCCGGTGACCAGCGTGCCCGTCTCGGGGCCGTCGCCGGATGGCCGGAGATGACGTATGCCCGGTGCCGTGACTTTCGCCCAGAGGCTTCACTCGATGGGTGTTCCAGGG
>NZ_SMKQ01000048.1 GCF_004348995.1 Nonomuraea terrae | reverse complement strand
CTTCCAGGGCGTACCCTGCCACGCCCTCCGCACCGAGCGCCCGCGTCTGGGAAGTAGTGCCTGGTGCGCCGCGGACACCGCAGACGCCGCTCGCCTCTTGGGGGTGGCGGGGGGCGATCCCCGGTCCACCGCACCCAGCGCTCCGGTGTGCGGGCGGGTCAGCTGACGAAGACCGCGACGGGCTTGGCCGTGCGGCCTTGCTCCTCGACCAGCGCGAGCAAGGCGCCGTCCGGGCCGAACACGCCGATCGGTCCCGGGCCGAGGCCGGCCGCGGGCAGCCGGCCGCCGTGGCCGACGACGCGGGCCTCCTCCGCCGTGACGTCGCGGCGCGGGAACGCCGCCGCCACCGCCTCGGCGATCGGCAGGATCACGCACTCCCCGGCGAGTTGCTCGACCGTCCTGGCCAGCGACAGGTCGTACGGCCCCACGCGGGTGCGCCGCAGCCGCGTCAGATGCCCGCCGACGCCGAGCGCCGCCCCCAGGTCGCGGGCCAGCGCGCGGATGTAGGTGCCGCTGGAGCAGGTCACGACCGCGTCCACGTCGGCGACGTCACCGCCGGCCCGGATCCCGCGTACGTCGAACTCCCGCACGGTGACGGGCCTGGCCGCGAGCTCGACCTCCTCGCCCGCGCGCGCCATCTTGTACGCCCGCTGCCCGTTCACCTTGATCGCGCTCACCTGCGGCGGGATCTGCATGATCTCACCGGTCAGCGCTTCGATGCCCTTGCGGATCTCCGCCTCGGTGACGCCGGCCGCCGAGGAGGTGGCGGTGACCTCGCCCTCGGCGTCGTCGGTGTTGGTGCTGACGCCGAGCCGGATCGTCGCCTCGTACACCTTCTCGGTCAGTGTCAGGTGCCCGAGCAGCCTGGTCGCCTTCTCCACGCCGATCACCAGCACACCCGTGGCCATCGGATCGAGCGTGCCCGCGTGGCCCACCCGGCGGGTGCCCGCGATGCGCCGCATCTTGGCCACCACGTCGTGGGAGGTCCACTCCGCCGGCTTGTCGACGATGATCAGACCGCTCTCGGCCATTCAGCAGACCTTCCGCAGCTCGCGCCGGAACTTCGCCATGGTCTCCGCCACGGAGTCGTGGGAGGTGTAGCCGGCCGCGTTGTGGTGGCCGCCGCCGCCCAGCGCCGCGCACACCGATCCCACGTCGACGCGGCCCTTGGACCTGGTGGAGACCTGCCAGTCGCCCTGGTCGTCCTCCTTGAGGACGACCGCGACCTCGGCCTCGTCGGTGCGCCGGACGATGTCGATGATGCCCTCCAGCTCCGCGTACGGCAGCCCGTACGCGGCCCGGTCGACCCGCGTGACGTACGTCGAGACGAGGCCGTCCTCCAGCGTCACCCGGTCGAGCGCGGCGGCGAGCACCTTGAGGTAGCCGAACGGCGAGCGGTCCCACAGCTCCCGGGCGATCTCGTCGGTACGCAGCCCCGTCGCCACGAGCCTGGCCGCCATCTGGTGGACGGCGGGCGTGACGGAGGAGTGGCGGAAGGAGCCGGTGTCGGTCACCAGCCCGGCGTACAGGCAGGTGGCGATGTCACGGTCCAGTCGCCCGCCGAGGCGGTAGACGAGCTGCTCGGCCAGCATGGCCGTGGCCGCCGCCTTGGCGTCGATGAGGCCGAGCGTGCCGAACCCGCCGTTGGACGGGTGATGGTCGACCACGATGACCTCGCGCGCGGTGGCGGCGTTCGAGCACAGCAGCCCGAGGCGCTCGAACGTCGAGGCGTCGAACACGATCATCAGCTCGGGCTCTGCCGGGTAGTCCTCCGGTGCCACGAGCATGTCCTGGCCCGGCAGGAACCGCAGCAGCCGCGGCACCACGAAGTGGCGGTCGCCGAACGACGCCACCACCCGCTTGCCCATCCGGCGCAGCGTGAAGGCCACCGCCAGCATCGAGCCGAGCGCGTCGCCGTCAGGGGTGACGTGGCAGGCCAGCGCCACCTCGTCGGCGCGGCCGATCAGCTCAAGGGCCCGCTCCCACTGGGAGTCGGGGATCGGGCAGCTCTCCATGGGCCGCCGGTCCACGCGGTGCGGACGGCCGGCCCGGTCGCGCACGTCGGGTGTCACGCCTGGTCTTCCCCGCCGGACTCGGGCCCCTCGCCGGGGCCTTCCTCCGGCTTCCTGTAGGGGTCGGGCTCACCCGCGTAGGCCGCGGTCTGCGCCTGACGGGCCACCTCGGCGTCGCGCGCCCGCGCGGCATTGATGAGGTCGTCGAGGTGGCGGGCGCTGTCGGGCAGCGGGTCATGCTTGAACGTCAGCGTGGGAGCGAAACGCACACCGGTCTGACGGCCCACCTCGGAGCGGATGATGCCCTTGGCGCTCTCCAGAGCGGCCGCGCTGTCGGCCCGCTCCGCCTCGGAGCCGAACACCGTGTAGAACACCGTCGCATCGCGCAGATCAGCGGTGATGCGCGTGTCGGTCACGGTGACGAAGCCCAGACGGGGATCCTTGATCCGGCGCTCCAGCATCTCGGCGACGATCTGCTGGATGCGGTCGGCGAGCTTGCGCGCTCGTGCGGCATCCACCATGTTCGCTCCCCCTCACGCACGACCTGGCGTGCTGTTCGTTCAATCTTCGTCGTTGTAGAGCCGATGCCGGGCCGACAGCAGCTCGATCTCGGGACGGAAAGCCACCATACGCTCGCACGCGTCGAGGACCTCCTTGCAGTTGCCCGCGGAGGCCGACACCACCGCCACGCCGACCTCAGCCCTGCGGTGCAGGTCGAGATGTCCGGTCTCGGCCACCGCGACGCTGGGATAACGGCGCTGCAGCTCGGCGATCAACGGCCGGACGACAGAGCGCTTCTGCTTCAGCGACCTGACGTCGCCCAGCAGGATGTCCAGGGTAAGAGCACCCACATACATCGTTGGTAACCACCGCTTGGCCTGGTGGGGTGGAAGCACGGCCGGCCTGCTGCGGTGGGAACCAGGCCTGGGCGTGCGAGAGGCGCCCGGCGGATGTCCCGCCGGGCGCCCGGCCGCGCGTCACACGCGCGGCTTCTCCCGCATCTCGAACGTCTCGATCACGTCGTCGATCCGGATGTCGTTGTAGCCGACCCCGATACCGCACTCGAAGCCCTCGCGGACCTCGGTCGCGTCATCCTTGAACCGACGCAGCGACGAGACGGTCAGGTTGTCGGCGATGACGACGCCATCGCGGATCACCCTGGCCTTGCTGTTGCGGACGATCACGCCGGAGCGGACCAGCGAACCGGCGACGTTGCCGATCTTCGGCACCTTGAAGACCTCGCGGACCTCCGCCGTGCCCATCTGGACCTCTTCGAACTCGGGCTTGAGCATGCCCTTGAGCGCCGCTTCGATTTCCTCGATCGCCTGGTAGATGACCGAGTAGTAGCGGATGTCGACGCCCTCGCGCTCGGCCAGGTCGCGCGCCCGAGGCTCGGGGCGGACGTTGAAGCCGATGATGACCGCGTTGTCGTCGGCGACGGCCAGGTTGACGTCGTACTCGGTGATGGCGCCGACCGCGCGGTGCAGGACTCGGAGCCTGACCTCGTCGCCGACGTCGATCTTGAGCAGGGCGTCTTCCAGGGCCTCGACCGAACCGGACACGTCACCCTTGATGATGAGCTTGAGCTCGTCGACGCGACCCTTCTCGAGGTCGCTGAACAGCTCTTCGAGGGTGCGGCGACGGCTCGACTTCGCCATGTCGGCGCTGCGCTTGCGCGCCGCGCGCTGCTGGGCGATCTGCCGGGCCATCCGGTCGTCGGTGACCACGATGAAGTTGTCACCGGCGCTCGGCACGGCCGTCAGACCCATCACCAGGACCGGACGCGACGGCGTGGCCTCCTCGACCGCGTCGCCGTTGTCGTCGAGCATCGCGCGGACTCGGCCGAAGGCCTCGCCGCACACGATCGAGTCGCCGACCCGCAGCGTGCCGCGCTGGACCAGGACGGTCGCGACAGGGCCGCGGCCCTTGTCGAGGTGAGCCTCGATCGCGATGCCCTGCGCGTCCATCGTCGGGTTGGCCCGCAGGTCGAGCTCGGCGTCGGCGGTCAGCAGGATCGCCTCGAGGAGCTCGTCGATGCCCGTGCCGTTCTTCGCCGAGATGTCGACGAACAGGGTCGAGCCGCCGAACTCCTCGGCCACCAGGCCGTACTCGGTGAGCTGGGCGCGCACCTTGTTGGGGTCGGCGCCCTCCTTGTCGACCTTGTTGACCGCGACCACGACCGGCACCTCCGCCGCCTGGGCGTGGTTGAGGGCCTCGATCGTCTGCGGCTTCACCCCGTCGTCGGCCGCGACCACCAGCACCGCGATGTCGGTGGACTTGGCGCCTCGGGCACGCATGGCGGTGAACGCCTCGTGACCCGGGGTGTCGATGAAGGTGACCCTCCGGTCTTGGCCCTCGTGCTCGGTGGAGACCTGGTAAGCACCGATGTGCTGGGTGATGCCACCCGCCTCGCGCGCCACCACGTTGGTCTTGCGGATGGCGTCGAGCAGCTTGGTCTTACCGTGGTCGACGTGACCCATGACGGTCACGACCGGGGGACGCGCGGCCAGGTCGGCCTCGTCGCCCTCGTCCTCGCCGAACTCGATGTCGAAGGCCTCGAGAAGCTCGCGGTCCTCCTCCTCCGGGCTGACGACCTGGATGTTGTAGTCGAGCTCGGCGCCGAGCAGCTGCAGCGTCTCCTCGTTGACCGACTGCGTCGCCGTCACCATCTCGCCGAGGTGCAGCATGATCTGCACGAGCGAGGCGGGGTTGGCGCCGATGCGGTCGGCGAAGTCGGACAGCGACGCGCCGCGCGGCAGCCGGATCGTCGCGCCGTTACCGCGAGCGACCTGCACACCGCCGATCGCCGGCGCCGACATGTTGTCGAACTCCTGGCGCCTCTGACGCTTGGACTTGCGGCCACGGGCCGGACGGCCGCCGGGACGCCCGAAGGCTCCCGCGGTGCCGCCGCCACGGCCACGACCGCCGCCACCGGGACGACCGCCGAAGCCGCCGCCACCGGGACCGCCGGTGCCGGTGCGCTGACCGGTACCGCCGCCACCCGGCCGGCCGGCGAAACCGCCGCCGCCACCGGGACGACCGCCGCCGCCGCCACCGCCGGGACGGCCACCGCCGCCACCGCCGGGACGACCGCCGCCGCCACCGCCACCGGGACGACCGGCGCCGGGACCACCGGCAGGACGACCCTGCGGCATCATCATCGGGTTGGGCCGCGGGCCACCCGGACGGGGACCACCCGCACCGGGACCCGGACGCGGGCCGCCGGGCGGCGGGCCGGGACGCGCGCCACCGGAGCCGGGCCTGGCGTCGGGGCCGGAACGACCCTGCGGCGGACGCGGCATCGCGCCGTCGCGCGGCGGACCGTCACGACGCTCGCGCTGACCGGGACCGCCACCTTCGCGGTTGCCTCCCGGACGCGGGCGCGACTGACCCATGCCGCTGGCGTTGGACGAGAACGGGTTGTTGCCGGGACGCGGGCCACGCGGGCCGGGCTTGGGACCCGGACCGGGACGCGGGCCGCCGCCACCGGGGCCGCCGGAACGCGGCGCCTGCTGGGAACCGCCGCCACCCGAGGGCCCCGGGCGGGGCGCCGGGCCGGGCTTGGGACCCGGACGTGCGGCGGGACCGGGCCTCGGGCCCGGAGCCGGACGAGTGGGCGCGCCGCTCTCGAAACGCGCCTGAGGAGCCCCGGAGGTCTCGCCGCGCGCAGCCTCGGGCTGCTGCGGCTGCGGCTGCTGCTGCTGCTGCGGCATCGGCGGCACCTGCGGACGCGGCTGACCGCCGCCCGCGGGGCTGGGCCGCGGACCGGGCTTGGGAGCCGGACGCGGCGGAGCTGGAACCGGCGCCTGTCCGGCGCCGTTGCCGGCCTGGCTCTCGCCCGGCCGGGGCGCAGCCCTTGGCGGCTGCGGCCTGTTGGACGGCTGACCGCCGCCCCTGGAGGGGCCCCCCTTAGAGGCGCCCAAAGCTTCGGTGAGCCTGCGGACCACCGGCGCCTCGATGGTCGAGGACGCCGAACGGACGAACTCTCCCATCTCTTGGAGCTTGGCCATGACGACCTTGCTCTCTACGCCGAACTCCTTAGCGAGCTCGTATACCCGGACCTTCGCCACTGCACTCCCTTACTCGGCCCGGGAGGCTGGCTGTGCCGTCCGGACCGTCGCTACCTTGACGTCTTCATCGCCGCGTGCTCATCAGGCGCTCATAGCAATCTGACTCCGCCCATCAACTCGGCGTCCTACATGACATTTCGTGGTTCTCCCTCCAGGTGCGCCCGCACGGGCGACACGTCAAGCGGCCCCGCAACGCGGAACGCGCGCGGAAACGCTCGGCGACGCTCGGCAAGCTCCAGACAACTCAAGGACGGATGCAGTGAAGCACCGCGACCAGGGAGCCGTCCTCGCAGGTCGGGGACCACATGATCCTCTACCCGCACCAGGCGGAGCAGCTCGGACTGAGCCGTGCGAACCCTGCAACCCACACAGGTGCGCTGCGGGGCTGCCTGGCCACCATATTCCAGCTTACCGTGTTGACGCATCTACGGAACCGGCGGCGTCCTCGGCTTGGGTGTCGGGACGGATGTCGATCCGCCATCCGGTGAGCCTGGCCGCGAGCCGCGCATTTTGCCCCTCTTTGCCGATCGCCAGAGAGAGCTGGTAGTCGGGCACCGTCACTCGCGCGACCCGCCCGTCCAGATCGAGAACCTCGACGTGGGAAACACGTGCGGGCGACAGGGCATTCCCGACGAACTCGCCCGGATCTTCCGACCAGTCGATGATGTCGATCTTCTCGCCGTGCAACTCGGTCATCACGTTGCGCACGCGCGAGCCCATCGGGCCGATGCACGCGCCCTTGGCGTTGACGCCCGCCTTGCGCGACCTGACGGCGATCTTCGTACGGTGGCCCGCCTCGCGCGCCACCGCCGCGATCTCCACGGTGCCGTCGGCGATCTCCGGCACCTCCAGCGCGAACAGCTTCTTCACCAGCCCGGGATGCGTGCGCGACAGGGTGACGGAGGGGCCCTTGTGGCCCTTCTTCACCTGCACCACGTAGGCGCGGATACGCTCGCCGTGCGCGTATTCCTCACCGGGGACCTGCTCGGCGTGCGGCAGCACGGCCTCGATCTTGCCGAGGTCGACCAGCACCACGCGCGGGTCCTTGCCCTGCTGGATGACGCCGGAGACCAGCTCGCCCTCGCGGCTGGCGAACTCGCCGAAGTTGATCTCGTCCTCGGCGTCGCGCAACTGCTGCAGGATGACCTGTTTGGCGGTGGTCGCGGCGATCCTGCTGAAGTTGTTGGGTGTGTCGTCGTATTCCCTGACGACCTCGCCGTCCTCGTCGATCTCGGCAGCCCAGATCGTGACGTGACCGGTCGCGCGGTCGAGCTCCGCCCGCGCCTTGGAAGCGGCACCGTCGGTGCGGAAGTATGCGATCAGCAGCGCGTCCTCGATCGCCTTGACGACCAGGTCGAAGGAGATGTCCTTCTCCCGCTCCAGGCTGCGCAGGACGCTCATGTCGATGTCCACGGCGGCTCCCCCTAGCCCTCGTCGCCGTCGACGTCGTCGATCCGGCGGAATTCCACCTGTACCCGTCCCCGGGCCAGGTCCTTGTAATCAAGCTTGCGCGCCGTGCCGGCGACGTCGAGGTCGACGCCGCTCTCGTCGGCGCCCAGAATGCGGCCCTCTATCACGGTGCCGTCTCTCATCTCCGCCTTCACCAGCCGTTTGGCCGCGCGCCGCCAGTGGCGCGGCTCGGTGAGCGGACGGTCGACACCGGGCGAGGAGACCTCGAGCGTGTAGGCGCTCTGGCCCATCGCGTCGTCGTCGTCGAGCGCCGCGGAGACGGCCTGGCTCACGTCGGCCACGTCGTCGAGGCTCACGCCGCCGTCACGGTCGACGATCACGCGCAGGATCCGTCGCCTGCCCGCCTGGGTGACCGTGATGTCCTCCAGATCGAGGCCCTCCGCGCTGACCACGGGCTCCAGGAGCTTCATCAGGTGGTCGCGGGGTGATGCGCTGCCCATATCGACCTCCCCTATTGTCATGTCTCAGCCGGGCGGACCTCGCCTCTGGCTCTCCGCCGTCTGACAGCTCGGCCAGCGACGACAGTTGACACCCTATCCGTACGAAGGCACGGAGAGAGCGCCACTCGTCACCGTCGAATGGCGGAGCGTCGCCTGACGGCGATCCGGGGCACCAGCCCGTACGATGCTATCTGCGTCCGTAGTCACTGGAGGTCCACGCCTGTGCGCCCGCGTCACCTGTCTCGGCGAGCCTTGCTGGCGGGCGGAGCGGCCGCTCTCACCGCCTGCAGCTCGTCAGGGCCGCCCCGGCCGTCCGCCCCGGCCCAAGACTCCGCCGAGACGCGGCTGCTGAGGCAGCTGATCGCCGAGAAGGAGCGGACGATCGCGCTCTACTCGTCGCTGATCGCCGACGGGGGTGACAAGCTGATCCCGTTCCGGCAGCGCCACCAGGCCCACCTCGCCGAGCTGCGCAAGCACGTGCCGCAGGCGCCCCAGTCGCCGCCCCAGTCGGTGCCCCAGCCAGCGTCGCAGTCGCCGCGGCCGTCGGGCTCGCCTTCTGCGTCGCCGTCGGCGAAGCCGTCCCTGTCGCGGTTGCGCGACGCCGAGCGCGCGGCGGCGGAGCTGCGTACGCGGCAGCTGGCCGGGGTCTCCCCCGGAGTCGCGCAGCTCATCGCCAGCATCGGGGCCTGCGAGGCGGCCCACGCCGTCGCCCTGCCGAGGTCGTTGTGAGAGGGCGCGCCCTGACGGCGGCGGACGACGCCGAGAAGCTGCGCAAGGCCCTGGCGGCCGAGCACGCGGTGTTGTTCGCCTACGGGCTGCTGGGGGCGCGCACGTCCGGCTCCCTGCGCGAGCGCGTCGAGGACGCCTTCGACGTGCACCGGGCCCGGCGCGATCAGTTGCGCTCCTACCTCGTGGCCAGGGGCGGCAAGCCGGCCGAGGCGGAGGCCTCCTACACGCTGCCGTTCTTCCCCTCCAACGCCACGCTGGCCACCAACCTGGCGGTGCACCTGGAGAACGGCGTCACCGCCGCCTACCTGGAGCTGGCCTCCGCCCAGGATCCGTCGCTGCGCCGCTACGCCGCCAAGGCCATGCAGGACGCGGTGACCCGCGCGTACGCCTTCCGCCCGGCCCAGCCGCCGGCCTTCCCCGGCATGCCGGGCTCGACCCGGACGCCGGCCCCATCAGCGGCCCCCACAGCGACGCCGTCCGCGGCGCCCTCGTCGGGGGCGGGCAGCGGCATGACAGAGTAGCCGCGCGGGCCGAGTCGGCCCGCGCGGCGTGCGGCGTACGGGATCAGCCGGCGCAGGCAGCCTGGACGCGGTCGGCGGCCTCCGCCAGCGGGATCTCCGACTTCTCACCCGAGACGCGGTCGCGCAGTTCCACCACGCCCTGCGCCAGGCCGCGGCCGACCACGACGATCGTCGGCACGCCGAGCAGCTCGGCGTCCTTGAACTTCACGCCGGGCGACACCTGCGGCCGGTCGTCGACGAGGACGCGCAGCCCGCGCGCCTCCAGCTCGGCGCCGAGCTGGAGCGCCGCCTCGACCTGGTTGTCCTTGCCCGTGCCGACGATGTGGACGTCGGCGGGCGCGACCTCGCGCGGCCACACGAGCCCGAGCTCGTCGTGCGCCTGCTCGGCGATGACCGCCACCGCGCGGGAGACGCCGATGCCGTAGGAGCCCATGGTGACCCGGATCGGCTTGCCGTCGGGGCCGAGGGCGTCGAGGCCGGCGGCGTCGGCGTATTTGCGGCCCAGCTGGAAGATGTGGCCGATCTCGATGCCGCGGTCGATGGACAGCGCGGAGCCGCAGCGCGGGCAGGGATCGCCGGCGCGCACCTCGGCGGCCTCGATGGTGCCGTCGGGGGTGAAGTCGCGGCCGGCGACCACGTTGACGGCGTGCCGGCCGGGCTCGTTGGCGCCGGTCACCCACGAGGTGCCGGTGACGACCCGGGGGTCGACGAGGTAGCGGATGCCGAGCTCGCGCAGGATCTGCGGGCCGATGTAGCCGCGGACGAGGCCGGGGTGCTTGTCGAAGTCGGCGGCCTCGAAGATGGCGGGCTCGCCGGGCGACAGCGCCGCCTCCAGGCGCTTGAAGTCGACCTCGCGGTCGCCGGGCACCCCGACGACCAGCGTCTCGACCTTGTCGGTGCCGGGCGTGGAGACCTTGACCACGACGTTCTTGAGCGTGTCGGCGGCGGTGACGGACAGGCCGTGGTGCTCGTTGACGTACGACACCAGCGTCTCGATGGTGGGGGTGTCGGGTGTGTCGAGGACCTTCATCGGCGCCACGTCGTCGTAGGAACGGGCAGCCGGCGCGGGGGTGGTGACGGCCTCGGCGTTGGCGGCGTAGCCGCAGGAGCGGC
Source organism: Nonomuraea terrae (assembly GCF_004348995.1). Taxonomy (GTDB): domain Bacteria; phylum Actinomycetota; class Actinomycetes; order Streptosporangiales; family Streptosporangiaceae; genus Nonomuraea; species Nonomuraea terrae. Next base: position 37,841 of record NZ_SMKQ01000048.1, on the reverse strand, counting down.
AGGCCACGAACGTGTCCTCGCCGGTGGGCGTGGCCGCGAGGAACTCCTCGGAGGCCGAGCCGCCCATGGCGCCCGACTGGGCATAGACGATCTTGTAGTTGATGCCGAGGCGGTCGAACGTGCGGATGTAGGCCTCGCGGTGCAGCTCGTAGGAGCGCTTGAGGCCGTCGTCGCCGAGGTCGAAGGAGTAGGAGTCCTTCATCAGGAACTCGCGCCCGCGTAGGATGCCCGCGCGGGGCCGCGCCTCGTCGCGGTATTTGGTCTGAATCTGGTAGAGGATGACCGGATAGTCCTTGTACGAGGAGTATTCGCCCTTGACCATGTCGGTGAAGAGCTCCTCGTGCGTGGGGCCGAGGAGGTAGTCGGCGCCCTTGCGGTCCTGCAGGCGGAAGATGTTGTCGCCGTATTCGGTCCAGCGGCCGGTGGCCTCGTAGTACTCGCGGGGCAGCAGGGCGGGGAAGAGCACCTCCTGACCGCCCATCCGGTTCATCTCCTCCCGGACGATCCTGGTGACGTTCTCCAGCACCATCTTGCCGAGGGGCAGCCAGGAGTAGATCCCGGGCGCGACCCGGCGGACGTAACCGGCGCGGACGAGCAGCTTGTGGCTCGGGACTTCCGCGTCTGCCGGGTCGTCCCGCAGGGTGCGAAGAAACAACGACGACATGCGCAGCAACACGGCCACTCCTTGCTCGAAACCCTGATGGAGGATTACAGGCTATCGACTCGCCGTGGTACGGCGCTCGTCGTTATCGCGCGGCGACCCTCAGACGGCCAGGGGGAACCAGCCCGCGACGAAGGCGGCCAGGCAGGCCGCGAACGTTCCCGAGAAGACGACCGACAGCGCGAGGGCGCGCAGGCGTCCCCGGGTGTTCCTGCGCAGCGCGAGCACGAGGACGAGGGACAACAGCCCGATCGCCATCGCGGGCCCTGGCCAGAACGACTGCTCGCTCTCGATGAAACCGGGGGTCGCGCGGTCCACGACGTCGGCGATGAGCGCCGCGCCGACGGCCCCCGCGGCCAGGTCCCCCCAGCCGTCGTCCCTGCGCGTGGCGTACGCCAGCAGGCCGAGACCGACGAGCAGGACGAGCGTCCAGTTGAGCCCGGCGGCGTCGGAGCCGACGATCTGGAAGATGTCGCGGCCGTGCAGCGCGCCCGCGGCCATGGTGCCGACCAGGGCGGCGACGGCCGCCAGGAACGTGGTCACCAGCGCCCAGGCGAAGCCGGAAGCGCTCGCGCCCACGGCGAGCGAGAGGGCGAGGTAGGCGTACGGATCGTAGATCTGGCCGACCCATCCGGGGCCGTTCCCGGCGAAGAGGATGCCGATCAGGCCGACGGTCAGTCCCCCGGCGAAGGCCACCAGCAGGTGACGTTCGATCGCGCGCTGCCGCCTGTCGTACTCGGCGAAGTCTGCGTACTCGATGGTGGTGTTGTTCATCTCCAGTCCCTGGTCAAACCTCCCCCGGTTACAGATAGGGATGACCACCACCAGATTATGTAACCGTACAAAAAAGGCAAATTTGGGTCATCATAGGGACAAAACGGTCACTTCTGTCCCACAGAGGGATTCCCCGATGTGGGCCGGCTAACCACCGAGCAGCTCTTCCCAGGGATGACGGGTGTTGGTGCGGCGGGTGGTGTCGAGGGCCTCGGCCAGGCGCCAGAGGCCGGGCCGGGCGCGTACGGTGGCCCGTCCCATCGGGTCGATCGCGCGCAGCTCGAACCGCACGCCCATCACGTCGAGCACCGCCGAGCCGTCGCCGCCGGGACCGGCCTGGGTGACCAGGGAGCCGTCGTAGTCGGGGTCGCGCACCTCGTCGGCGAGGAGGGAGGCCGCCTCCGACGCGTACGGGCCGTCACGCCACTCGATGTGCCAGCTGTGGTCGGACCCGCGCCACCAGGTCAGGTCGCGGCACGACTCGATGAAGTCGGCCTCGGACGCCAGCGCGGCCATCACCCGGCCGAAGGCTTCGTACCTGCGCGCGCTGGTGAGCGAGAGATCGTCGCCTTGATCAGGGAACGGCCCGCCCTCCGGCCGTCGCAGCGCGTGCTTTCGCTTCACGAGCATCCACTCTGATCGCCCCCTCACCTTCCCGCAAGTCCTTGCCATGAACCGCTTCCCACTTCACACAGCACGGCGGGCGAGTAGCGTGGAGGTGCGCCCTCTGCCCCGGGAGCTGCCATGTTGCGCCTGCTGGCCGGAGAGGCCGCGCGCAGGTTCGGGGAGCGCGCGGCCGTGTTCAGCGGACCTGTGCCGCTGTCGTTCGCCGAGCTCGACCGCCTCTCCGACGAGGTGGCCGCCGGGCTGGCCCATCGCGGGTGCCGCATCGGCGACCTCGTGATCCTCGCGCTGCCCGACGGGCCCGAGTTCGTGATCTGCTACGTGGCGGCCGCCAAGATCGGCGCGGTCACCGCCGGCGTCGGGGCGCGGCGGGCGGAGCTGCCGGCCGCGCTGGACCCGGCCATCGTGGTCACCGCCCCAGGCGTGCTGCCGCCGCTGACCGGGATCGACGTCGTGACGCTGCCGCTCGACCGGCGCCCGCGCGAGCCGCACTCCTACGATCCCGACCGGCTGGGCGGGCTGCGCAGGGCCGAGCCGCCGCCTCCGCCGTTCCCACCCGATCCCGGGCGGCCGGTGGTGATCACGTTCACCTCGGGAAGGACGGGGCCGCCCAAGGGCGTGCTGTTCGGCGAGCGGCAGCTGGAGGCGATCCGGGCCCACGGCGCCGGGCTGCGCTGGGGCACGGGTGAGGCGCGTCTGGTGCCGCACCCGCTCGGGCGGCTCGGGTTCGCCACCCGGCTGCCGGTCTTCCTGCAGATGGGGCGGACCTGTCACGTCCTGCCAGAATGGACTCCGGAAGCCGCCCTGGAGGTGCTGCGCCGGCACCGGATCGGGGTGCTGCAGGGGAGCCCGTACCAGTTGTCGCGCCTTCTGGCGCTCGGCGCGGATCTGCCGGACCTGGAGCTCGTCCTGTGCGGCGGCGCCCCGGCCGCGCCGGATCTGATCAGGGGCCTGCGCGAGAGGTACGGCGTGCCCGTCTGCAATCGCTACACCTGCACCGAGGCCGGTCTTGGGCTCGGCACGGCGCCCGGCGACCCTCCGGAGGACGCCGAGGAGAGCGTCGGCAGGCCGCGCGGCGGGGTGGACGTGTCCGTCAGAGACGTCGAGGGCCGGATCCTGCCCGCCGGGGAGCAGGGCGAGGTGCTCCTCCGCTCCCGGGCGGTGATGAGCGGATATGTCGGCGATATCCCCCGGCGCCCGGCATTCGCCAAAGACGGGTTCATCCGCACCGGCGACCGGGGATACATCGATCACATTGGCCGGTTGCATCTGGTGGGACGCGTGCCCGCGTGAACCGAGCATCGGCAGAGGGAGGCAGCGTGACCTTGCACGTGGCGGTCATCGGATCGGGACCGGCCGGCATCTACACGGCCGAGGCGCTGGTCAAGCAGTCGGCCGAGCCGGTCGCGGTCGACGTGCTCGAACGCCTGCCGACGCCGTACGGGCTGGTGCGGTACGGCGTGGCGCCCGACCACACCTCGATCAAGTCGATCGCCAACTACCTGCGCCGGGTGCTGGAGCTTCCCCAGGTGCGCTTCCTGGGCGGCGTCACGCTCGGCGAGCACCTGTCGGTCGAGGACCTGCTCGGCGTCTACGACGCGGTCGTCTACTGCACGGGCGCCATGGTCGACAGGAAGCTCGGCATCCCCGGCGAGGACCTGCCGGGCAGCGTGGCGGCGACCGACTTCGTCAACTGGTACTGCGGCCACCCCGACGTCGACCCGGACCGGTTCACGCTCGACACCTCCGAGGTCGCGGTGATCGGCGTCGGCAACGTGGCGGTCGACGTCGTACGCGTCCTGGCCAAGACGGCCGAGGAGCTGAGCGCCACCGACGTGCCCCACGAGGTGCTCGAACGCCTCGGCGAGAGCCAGGTGAAGGCCATCCACATGATCGGCCGGCGCGGGCCGGAGCACGCCAAGTTCACCCTGAAGGAGCTGCGCGAGCTGGGCGAGCTGGCCAACGCCGACGTCTGCGTACGCCCCGAGGAGGCCGTCGTGCTGGGCGGCGACTTCCCGCGGCAGGTGCAGGGCAACATCAAGGTGCTGCAGTCGTGGGCCGCCCGCGAGCCGGTGGGGCGTCCGCGCCGGCTCGACGTGCGCTTCTGGATGCGGCCGGTGGAGATCCTCGGCAGCGAACGGGTCGAGGGCCTGAAGCTGGAGCGCACCCGGCTGTCGGAGGACGGCCGCGTGGTCGGCACCGGCGAGTTCGAGACGCTGCCGGTCGGCATGGTGCTGCGCTCGGTCGGCTACCGGAGCGTGCCGCTGCCGGGGGTGCCGTTCTCGGAGCGGACCATGACCGTGCCCAACGAGGCGGGGCGGGTACGCGAGCGCGAATACGTGGCGGGGTGGCTCAAGCGCGGGCCGACCGGGGTGATCGGCACCAACAAGTCCGACGCGGCCGAGACCGTCCGGACGCTGCTGGCCGACCTCGACGGGCGCGAGCGCGTGGGTCACGACGGCATCGGCGCGCTGCTGGCCTCGCGCGGGGTGCGGCCGGTGACGTACGACGAGTGGCTGGCCGTCGAGGCCGCCGAGGCGGAGCTGGCCAAGACGCTGGGGCGCGGCGAACGCGTCAAGCTCGTGGGTTTGGAGGCCATGCTCCGTGCGTGCCGTCCCTGAGGGGTTCGAGGAGGCGTACCGGCTGCAGCGGGCCCGCTATCCCGCCGGTGAGCCCGCCTGGCAGCCCGTCCACACCGTGTACGTGCCCGCCGACCGGTTCACCGAGCGCACCGTCGCCGACTGGGGCGAGCGGGCGCTGTCGCTGCTCAAGTCCCATCTGGCGAGCGCCGAGGAGATGGCCGAGGTCTTCGGCGTGCCGGGCGGCCTCGCCGCGGTCGTCCACGACAAGGTGCTGCTGAAGCTGGCCACCGAGCCGGTCGAGGACCTGCGGATCGACTTCGAGGACGGCTACGGCCTGCGTCCCGGACCGGTCGAGGACGGTCACGTGGATCAGTCCGTCGCCGCGGTGGCCGCCATGAGCGACGCCGGGACGCTGCCGCGGCGGTGGGGGCCCCGGGTGAAGTCGTTCGCGGACGGCGACCCGGAACGGTCGGCGCGGACGCTGGAGAGGTTCGTCACGGGGGTGGCCGAGCGGGCCGGAGGGCTGCCGGACGGCTTCACGGTGACCTTCCCCAAGATCCTCATGGAGTCCTACCTCGGGCAGTTCGCGGGCGTGCTGGCCGGGCTGGAGGCGGCGCTCGGGGTGCGGCTGCGGTTCGAGATGCAGGTGGAGGCGCCTCAGACGCTGGCGTTCCTGCGCGGCGACCTCAACGAGTCGCTGGGCGGGCGGCTGGCGGCGGCGCACTTCGGGGTCTTCGACTACACCGCCGCGATCGGGCTGCCGCCGCACGAGCAGCGGCTCGACCACCCGGCCTGCGACCACGCGCGCCACGTGATGCAGACGGCGCTCGCCGGCACGGGGGTGGAGCTGTCGGACGGGTCACTGGCCGCCGCGCCAGCCTCCGACCGGACGCTCGACGTCCACGTACTGTGGCGGCGTCACGCCGAGCTGGTCAGGCACTCGCTGCGGCACGGCTTCTACCAGGGCTGGGACATGCACCCGTCGCACCTGGTGAGCCGCTTCGCCACCGTCTACGCCTTCCACCTGGCCCGCTACGACTCCTATCGGGAGCGGGTGCGGGCCTGGGAGGAGCGGCGCGCGGCCGAGGGCGGCGTGATGGACGAGCCCGCCACGATCCGCACGCTCGCCGCCGCCCTGCGCCGGGCCGACGCGGCTCTCCCCTGACGGGTCAGTCGCGTTCGACCAGATCGCGCCACTGACGGACCAGGTGCGGCTCGACCGGGTCCGACCAGCTCGCCCGTACGGCGGAGCCCACGTGGAAGGCGCGGATGCCGTAGCCGAGCAGGGCCGGCACGTGGCCGGGGCGCAGGCCGCCGCCGGCCAGGATGATGGAGGCGTCCCCGGCGTCGGCGCGTGCCTTCAGCGCGCCCAGGCCGTCGCCCACGCCCGTCGGGGCGCCGGAGGTCAGCACCGTGGCGAGGTTGGGCAGCAGCCGTACGGCCCGCCAGGCCGCCTGAAGGTCGGCGGCGTGGTCGACGGCGCGGTGGAACGTCCACGGCAGCGGGGAGACGGCGTGGATGAGCGCCTCGGTGGCCGTCAGGTCGACGGCGCCCGCGCCGTCCAGGAAGCCGAACACGAATCCCGCCGCGCCCGCCTGGGCGAGATCCTTGGCGTCGCGGCGCAGCCGGTCGAGGACGTCGGGGTCGGCGGCGAAGTTCGCGTCACAGCGGAGCATCACCATCTGCGGAAGGGGACATTCCGCCGCGATCGCGGCGACCGTCTCCGGCGAGGGGGTCAGCCCGTCGGCCGCCATGTCGGCGACGACCTCCAGCCGGTCGGCTCCGCCCTGTTCGGCGGCCACGGCGTCGCGCACGTTCAGCGCGATCACCTCGAGCAGGGATCCGGTCATGCAGCAGAGGTTATATGGTGCTCTGCCCCTTTCTGCTGTGGATCACGGGCAAAGCCCCCCGCGAGAAGCCGGGCCCGGCCCCTGGCGTGGGGCCGGGCCGCCGTCGAGCCGGTCAGGCGCTGATCAGTTCCGCCGCCGTGAGGTCGCGGAACACCGTGGGGGACACGTCCTCGGACGGGCGCTCGAAGAGCGCACCCGAGGCGCGGTGGGGCAGGTCCACCGTGCGGATGTGGCGGAAGCCGCGCTTTCTGTAGTAGTCCTGCAGCCGCAGGTTGGTCTTCGCGCAGTCGAGCCGCAGCCAGGGCAGCCCGGCCGCGTACGCCGCGGCGCAGGCCCAGTCCAGCAGGGCGTCGCCGAGGCCGCTGCCCGACCAGTTGCGGGCGACGGCGAGCTTGTGGACGTACAGGGCCGCGCCGGGGCCGTCGCCGGGAGTCCAGAACTCCGGGTCGGCGTGCTCGTCGAGGGCTATGGTGGCGACCGGCGGCGCCGAGGCGCCGGGGTCGAGGTAGCGAAGTTCGTCGTCCAGCAGGAACAGCACCCGCTCCTCGATCAGCGGCTCGATCCGCTCGGGGCCGAAGCCTCCGCGGGGCCATTGCCGCACTCCCTGCGTGTGGAGCCACTCGGAGGTGTCGGCGAGCAGCTTCAGTACGCCGGGAAGGTCCGCTGGCTCGGCTCTGCGGAGCGCGAGAGGATGAAGCAGGGTGGGGGTGTGCATAAGTGAGCCCTTCGTCGCGTTGGGTTTCCAGGCTGACACGTAGCGTGATGAGGCAATGTCGCGTGGGGCCGAAATGGGGCCTTAACCCGATATATATGGATAAATGGCGATTTAGGGGAGTATGCACGACTCCCCATGGCCAGCGAGGCGGCTTATTTCTCGCTGCGCCCGGCCGGCGGGATCACCCCTTCACCCTGAGCCCTTAGCGGCGATCGAGCTCGTACCTGATCAGATGCTTGTCGGCGGGCAGCACCGACACGGCGACACGAACGGGCATGTCGGCCCGGTCGTACCCAACTCGGACATAGACCATGACGGGTGTGCCGAGTTCCAATTGAAGGCGTTCTGCCTCCTCCTGGTTGGGCATGCGCGCCCAGATGTCGTCGACGACGCGCACCTGCGCATGCCCGAGCTCCTCCAGCACCCGGTTCGCCCCTCGCGCGATGTCTCCGGGCCTGGCGATCTCGGAATCGGCCACCAGATCACGGGGAAAGTAGGAATCGTTGGTGTTGTACGGCTGACCGTCGACGAAACGCAGACGGCGTCTCACCACCGCCAATTCCCCATCTGCCAGCTGAAGCCTGCTGGCGATCTCCTCGACCGGAGACACCGTCAGGACCTCGATGTACTGGCTGGGTTCGCGGCCTTCCTGCGACACGGCATAGGCGAAGGCCTCTTTCAGCTCCCCACGGGGTTGTGGCTCCAGCTCCCGCTGCGGATACATCAGCAGCGGCCGGCGGTCTCTCACCACGGTTCCGCGGCGCGGCGTACGCGTGACGAGTCCCTCGTTGACGAGTTCGCCCAGGGCCAGCCTCACGGTGTTCCTGCTCACCCCATGGTCTTCCATGAGCTGTGCCTCGGTCGGAAGCTGCGCCCCGGGGCCGAGGACACCCGAGTAGATGGCTCGTCGCAACTCCGAAGCCACCTGCTGATACAGCACCGACCTTGCCACTTTCACCCCTTTTGTTCCAACAATTTAGACGATCTGGTTCTAGCAGGCCACAACCCCTTGACCGCACCCCTTCGACCGGCCCATCATCCATTCGTTGGTACAAATCCATCTAAAGGCCGGTGAGGGGGTGAGGGCCAGTGTTGCCGGTCCGCACGGGTACGCCATTACTGCCCTGGCATGACCCCCGCGAAGCAACGCGTTTACTGCGTTACGGGTTGAGTCGCGATGGGTCAACCCACACCTACCAGAGCAGTGGTGATTCCGTGCCATCGGTGTTCGCTGAGCTGACCGTGTGGTGCGCTGACGGATCCTTTGTCGCGAACGAGGAGGGTGGCGCCCCCGTCGCGCACTCCATTGATGACCTGGTCGGCGCAGCTCGACGCATCGACGCACGTTGCCGGCAGCAGGGGCCTTCGTGCTCCCCCATCGACTCCGTGTGCGAACCAGCGGTCTAGGACTCCATCCCTCGCCGGAGTCCTGGCGCCGCCGCACGCGGGGCAGGAAGCGCGTCCTGGCGGGTCCCCCACGCCCGCCAGGGCGCGCTTTCCTCCGAAGGGACCCGACGCCTCCATCAGCCGATGGGGGCTTCGTCGTCGTCAGGCGGGGCGCGAGTGCAGGGGCGGCCGATCCGGGAGACGTCATGACGGACACACGGGACCGTCTTCCGTGGCCCCCTCGTCGGGGCCGCCGTCCCGTACGTACCTCTCACGTGTGCCGCCAAGTCCGAGCCGTCCGCGTTGACGCCTCCCTCATCATCGACCCTTGGGGCCTGGGCTGTGGGGCGCTTCGTAAGGGTGGGACCAATGGTTTCGCCGGTACCGATCCCGTCGCCGGACCGAGACCGTCCTGGTCGGGTCGTCGCGGGCTGAGGGATGGTCATGCAGACTCCGAGAGAGGCGATCGGGGCGAGCCGTCCGGGGGTCCGGGGGCACTTGACAGCACTCTCCGCCAACCCTACCGTCCAAGCAAGCGCTTGGTTTGATCTGGTGCGGTGGACTTGGAGGCGGACATGAGCACACGCGCTGCCCGGACCGGCAAGGCGGACGGCTGCCGCGGCATCCTCGTGCCCCGCAGGCGCAGAACCCGCCGGGGCGTCATCCTGCCGCCCCTCCGCACGTCCGGTGCCGGCCCCACCACCGCCGAGGCCGACCAGCCGAACGACCGCTCAAGCGATCGAGTGGAGCGGCGGCTGGAGCGCCGGCTCAACGGCAGCGCAGAGGGACATCCCAACGACCGTGCGGATGGGCGGAGCGACCACAGCGAGGACGGGCCGGCCGGCCCGCGTGTGCCTGGGCCGGCCGGCCCGCGTGTGGCCGGGGTGGTCGAGGGGCGGCGGTTTCGGGAGGTGCTGGGGACGTTCGCGACCGGGGTGGTGGCGATCACGGCGGTGGACCCGCGGGACGGGCGGCCGTACGGGCTGGCCGTCAACTCCTTCACCTCGGTCTCGCTCGACCCGCCCCTGGTCGCGTTCTGCGTGGCGCACACCAGCTCCAGCTGGCCGCGCGTGCGCGGCACCGGAGTCGTCACCGTGAACGTGCTCGCGGGCGACCAGCGGGACGTCTGCGCCCGGCTGGCCTCCCGTGGCGGCGACAAGTTCGCCGGCCTGTCGTGGACCGGCTCCCCCGGCGGCAACCCCGTGCTGGTCGGCGCGCTGGCCTGGCTGGACTGCGCGATCGAGGCCGAGCACCCGGCGGGCGACCACACGATCGTGGTGGCCCGGGTGCTCCGGCTCGCCGCCCTCGCGGACGGCGACCCGCTGGTCTTCTTCCGCGGCGCGTACGGCTCCTTCAGCGCCGCACCGCCGGAGACCGCCGCACCGCCGGAGACCGCCGCACCGCCGCAGCCCGCCGCACTGCTGGAGCCCGCGCCTGCCTGCTGAGACCGGTGCCAGGGCGCATCCCGGCTTCTGGCAACCGACCGTTCGGTATGGCATGCTTCCGGAACATGACTCTGTTCTCGGTGGAAGGCAAGACGGTCGTCGTCACAGGCGGGTCGCGCGGCATCGGACGCATGATCGCCGCCGGCTTCGTACAGGCAGGGGCGAACGTCTATATATCCGCCCGTAAGTCGGCCGAGGTCGAGAAGACGGCCGCGGAGCTGGGCTGCGTCGCCGTACCGGCCGACCTGTCGACGCCCGAGGGGCTGGAGACGCTGGTGGCGGCGGTGGACGGGCCGCTGGACGCGCTGGTGAACAACGCGGGGGCGACCTGGGGCGCGCCGCTGGAGGAGTATCCGGAGCACGCCTTCGACAAGCTCTGGGACATCAACGTCAAGGGCGTCTTCCATCTGACCCAGAAGTTCCTGCCCCAGCTGCGGGAGGCGGCGAGCGCCGAAGACCCGGCGCGGGTGATCAACGTGGGCTCGATCGACGGCATCAAGGTGCCAGCGCTGCCGACCTACGCGTATTCGTCGACGAAGTCGGCCGTGCACATGCTGACCCGGCACCTGGCCAAGCACCTGGCCAAGGAGCACATCACGGTGAACGCCATCGCACCGGGGCCGTTCGACTCGAAGATGATGGCGTTCGCGCTCGACGACCCGGAGACACGCAAGTCGATCGCGGCGAACGTGCCCCTGGGGCGCATCGGACGGCCGGACGACATGGCCGGCGCGGCGATCTTCCTCGCCTCGCGGGCGGGGGCGTACCTGACGGGGACGGTGATCCCGGTGGACGGCGGGATCACCTGCTGACATGGACCGGGCCGGGTCGCTCCCGGCCTGGAGAAGGACATGGGGTACGGCAGCAAGAACCTTCTCGGCGAGCTCGACCCGGCCCGGGGCTGGGGCGCGTCACCGCACCCGCACCGGAGGCGGTGCGGGAACGGCGCGAGCCGGGGCCGTCACGGGACCCGGCTCGCACGCGCTCCGGACGCGCCGCGGGGGCGCGGCGAGCGTCGGCAGGTCAGTCGACCACGTCGTCCACGAGCAGGTCGCTGCCGTAGGCGCCGATCACGGCGTTGCCGTTGACGGTGTTGACACCCGTCGCGGCACGGCCGTTCACGTTGGTGCTGACGACGTTGCCGAAGTTGTTGCCCGACTGCGACGAGGCGCGGTTGACGCTGGTGTTGCCCGCGTTGACGTCGGCGTACGAGGGAGCCGACATCAGGGTCGCGCCCGCCGCGGCGGCGATGAGACCGGTCACGCAGAGCTTCTTCATCATGTCGATGTCCTTCCAGAGAGTGCTTGTGTGCGGAACGTCAGCCGGTCAGTCGAAGATGTACATCACCGTGATGCCGCCGTGGGCGGACGTCGCGGCGATGCCGTTGGTGTTGTTGACGTTGGTCGAGAAGCCCGCGCCGCGGATGCCGGCGAGGACGTCGCCGAAGTTGTTTCCCGTCTGGAGCGAGTCGCCGTTGGCGCTGCGGTTCACCCCCCAGTTGGCACCGGACCAGGGGCTGCGCCAGCCGTCGTCGGCATGAGCGGGGGCTGCCAGTAGTGCGCTGCCGCCGACCGCTGCGAGCATCGCCACGACGGCGGACGTCCTTTTGATCACTTCTGCTCCTTCGCCAGTGGGGAAAGCCTTCCGGGACGGGCGGACGCCGGGGCCCCGAGGCGCACGCCCTTCCTTTGACCTTCCTTGACCCCTGGGGATCAAGGCAGTGCGAGCATATAACCCTGCGTTGCCAATCGGTAGCTATGAGTAATCAGAATATTGTTCGACGGTCGGATGTCGGTGACCATGGCTACCATCCGCGCATGATCTACGAGCTGCGCAACTACACGATGCGCCCCGGACGGCGCGACGAGCTCATCGCGCTGTTCGAGCGCGAGTTCGTCGAGCCGCAGGAAGCGGTCGGCATACGCGTCACCGGCACCTTCCGCGATCCCGACGCGCCCGACACGTTCCCGTGGGTGCGGGCCTTCCCTGACATGGAGTCGCGCCGGGCGTCGCTCGAGGCGTTCTACGGCGGCCCCGTGTGGCGCGCGCACCGCGACGCGGCCAACGCCACGATGGAGAGCTCCGACGACGTGCTCCTGTTACGCCCGGCCGGCCCGGAGTTCCAGGTCTCGGAGCGTCCGCCGGTGGGCGCGGCCGAAGCCCCGCCGTCGTCGTACGTCGCCACGGTCTATCACGTCACGGATGGCTTCGCCGGTCTCTTCGCCCGTGCGGCGGCGCCGGTGCTGGCCGAGGCCGGGGTGCCGCCGGTGGCCTGTTTCGAGACCGAGCCCGCGCAGAACACCTTTCCGCGGCTGCCCGTACGGACCGGGGTGAAGGTGTTCGTGTGGTTCGCCCGTTTCGACACGCCGGAGGCGGAGCGGGAGGTGGACCTGCCGATGCTGGAGCCGTGCCTCACCGCCGCCCCCGTACGGCTGCGCCTGCGGCCCACGGCCCGCTCGTCGCTGCGCTGACCGTCTCCCCGCGGTCCGTCAGATGACGGTGAGGCCGCGGGCGGCGAGGATGGCGGCGGCCTGCGACTGGGTGATCACCGCGCCGGCCAGGGCGCGGAGCCTGGTGTCGTCGTCGATGTCGCCCAGGTCGGCGCCGCGCAGATCGGCCTGGGCGAAGACGGTCTTCAACAGGCGCGCGCCGATCAACCGGCAGTCCGTCAGGGTGGCCTGGGTGAAGTCGCAGCCGGCCAGGTCGGCGTCGTCGAAGCGGACGCCCTCGATGTGCTCGCGGCGGAACGAGCAACCACCGAGGTTGGCCAGCGTCAGGTTGCAGCCGGTCACGGTGAAGCCGGTGCCCCGCGAGCCGGTCAGGCAGGCGCCGATCATGCGGCAGCCGGTGAACGTGGCGTCGGTCAGCAGGGCGCCGCCGAACTGCGCCGACGACAGGTCGACGTCGGTGAAGGAGGCGTCGATGAGGTCGGCGTCGCTGAAGCGGGCCCGCATGCCGCCCCCGCCGGTGAACACGGCTCCGTCGAGGTCGGCCTTGCGGAAGTCGGTCTGCTCCAGCACGCACGACTCGAACCTGGCCCCGGCCAGAGACGCGCCCCACAGGTCGGCCTCGGTGAGGTCGCAGTCGTGGAAGACGTGCGTCTCCCCCGGCGCCAGGCGGTCGGCCAGGGGCTTGCGGGAGAGGTCCTCGCCGTCGAAGTTCACGATCTCAGAGCCTACCGCTCAGTGCCTCCGCCGCCGCCCGGCCGCAGGCGGGGGCCGAGCCGTGCGTGGCGATGTGCACGGCGCCCAGGTCGGCGCGGGCGGGCAGGCCCATCTCGACGACGACGGCGTCGGGGCGGGCGCTCAGCAGGTGGCGCAGGGCGTCGGCCTGCCAGGGGTGGCGGTGCGCGTCGCGGACCACGACGACCAGGGGCCGGTCGGCGGCCGTCGCGATCAGGCGTTCGAGTGTGGGGCCGGTCGCCTCGCCGGACGTGAGGCGGGTGACCGCGGTGCCGGGCACGAGGCGGGCCAGCGGCTCCCCCACACCCCACGGAGTCTTCTTGTCGATGGCCAGGTTCATCTCGGGCGCCAGCTCCACGACGTGCGCGGGATCCGCCAGCGGCAGGACCCGAGCGGTGGAGCGGCGCGTGATCCGGATCGCCCGCCGGGCGGCGACCAGCCCGATCCCGGGCTCCGCCGGGGCGGGGCTGCCCGAGGAGGTGGTCCAGGCGGCCAGCTCGCGGACCCTTCGAGCGGCGTCGGCCAGACGCTCCTCGGGCAGCAGCCCCTCGGCCACCGCCGCCGCGATCGCGTCGCGGATCCCGGCGGCGGTGGCCTCGTCGGCCCGCTCGCCGCCGACGCAGATCGCGTCGGCGCCGGCGGCTATGGCGCGGGCGGAGGCGCCCCCGATGCCGTACGCCCCCGACACCGCGGCCATCTCGATGCCGTCAGTGATGATCATGCCGTCGAACCCGAGCTCCTCCCGCAGCAGCCCGGTGAGCACCTTGGGGCTGAGCGTGGCGGGCCGCTCGGCGTCGTACGAGGGCACGAGCAGGTGACCGGTCATGACGGCTTTGACGCCCGCCGCGATCGCCGCGCGAAAAGGGCGCAGCGCCTCCTCGATGCCCTGCTCGGCGACCACGGGCACGCCGTGGTGGGAGTCGACCGAGGTGTCGCCGTGGCCGGGGAAGTGTTTGGCGCACGCGGCCACCCCGGCGGACTGCAGGCCGCGGACGAACGCCCGGGTGTGCCGGGCGACCAGATCGGGGTCGGCGCCGAAGGCCCGCAGGCCGATGACCGGGTTGTCCGGGTTGGAGTTGACGTCGGCCGAGGGCGCGAAGTCGATCGTGACGCCGGCCCTGGCCAGGTCGCCGCCGAGGTCCGCGGCCACGGCCTCGGTGAGCCGCACGTCGTCCACGACGCCGAGGGCGTACGCGCCGGGGCGGCCGCTGCCGGTGGCGGCTTCGAGCCGGGTGACCTCGCCCGACTCCTCGTCGGTGCCGACGAGCACCGCGGGGTTCTCGGCGCGCAGGACGGCGGTCAGCCGGGCGACCTGCTCAGGACCGGCGATGTTACGTGAGAACAGCACCACCCCGGCCAGCCCCTCGCCGAGCCGGCGGCGGATCCAGTCGGGTGGGCCGTGCCCGGCGAAGCCGGGCAAGAGGACGGCGTCGGCGAGGCGAAGCAGGTCACCGCTGAGGAGCATGCCCCTGAATCTAATAGGAAACTTTACTATTTGCTAGGGGCATTTTCTGACGTCAGCCCGTCTCCCCCTGTGCGGAACTCCGCGACGGTCGTGACGGGCGCGCCGGGCCGGTCGACGTGGTCGATCGCCCGGAAGGCCACCCGCAGCTCGTTGGAGCCCGCCGTGCCCGACAGGTAACCGCGGTGGCCGTCGAAGAACTTCAGGTGCGGGTTGGCGGCCAGCACGGCGGGGCCGTCGGTCGCCGGGGGCCTGCTGCTGATCGCGCTGGCCACGAACTCCACGCCCACCGTGGCCGAGCCCGGGTCGAGGAAGTCGGCCTTCAGCTCCCCGGCCCAGGCGTTGTGCACGTCGCCGCTGAGCACCACCAGGCCGGGCGCCCCCGCCGCCAGGATGCGCGCCCGCTGCTCCTGGTGACCGTCCCAGGAGTCGGTACGCAGGTTCGGCGCCGGCCCCGGCACGAAACGGCGGGCGAAGAACAACGGCTGCACCAGCACGCGCCACCTGACCCGCCCGGTGACCAGGCGGGAGATCAGCCACTCCTCCTGCGCGGCCCCGAGCATGGTGCCCGCGTCGCGGTGCTGGCGCACGTCGAGCACCAGGAAGTCGGCGACGGCGCCGTACGTCCGCCTGCGGTACATCTGCAGGCCGCCGCCCCGCGGGCGCACCCTGATCGGCTGGTTCTCGAAGTACGCCTGGTAGGCCGCGGCCCGCCGGCGCAGGAACGCCGCGGTGCCGTCGCCCGTGCCCCGGTAGTTGTTCGCGACCTCGTGGTCGTCCCAGGTGGGCACCCAGGGCGCGGCGGCGTGGGCGGCCCGCAGGTCGGGGTCGGACTTGTAGCGGGCGTAGCGCAGGCGGTACTCGGCCAGCGTGTCGGTCTCGCCGGGCAGCGTCCCGAGAGGGCGTACGACGTTCGCGGCCTGGCGTGACTCGTAGATGTAGTCGCCGACGTGGAAGACGACGTCGGGCCGCTCGGCCGCGAGGTGGCGGTAGGCGGTGTAGAAGCCGTGCTCGTAGCGCTGGCAGTTGGCCACGGCGAAGCGTACGGGCCGGGTGGAGGCCGGGTCGTCGGCCGTCCGCGTGCGCCCGACGGGGCTCTGCGCGCCGCTCGCCCTGAACCGGTAGTAGTAGTCGGTGCCGGGCTTGAGACCGGCGACCCTGACGTGCACGCTGTGCGCCCAGGCCGGCTGGGCCTCGGTGACGCCCTGGCGCAGCCCTCGCGTGAAGTGTTCGTCCTCGGCGAGCTGCCAGCTCACCTCGACGGCCCGCGCGGCCATGCCGCCGGGCCGGGCGGGATCGGCGCTCAGGGGGTCGACGGCCAAGCGGGTCCAGAGCATGACGCCGTCGGGCAGTGGCTCACCCGACGCGACGCCGAGGGTGAAAGGGTCGGCCATACTTTTCTATCGTGACCGAGGAACGGCAGGGTAAAGCTCACCAAGCGCTTGGTTTGCCCCCGAATGCCGCATGAGCTGGGCCGGTTGCGAGAACAAGCGATTGTCTGAGGGCTCATAATGGTGGCGTGACCACGCGAAAGAACTCCGGCACCGCCACCACGGCGAAGCGTCAGCGCACGACCTCGACGGGGTCGGCGTCCGAGCGCCGCGACCACCTCGTCAAGCTCGCCGCGGAGCTCTTCGCACGCAAGGGCTTCCAGGCCACGACCGTACGCCAGATCGCCGACGAGGCCGGCATCCTGTCCGGGAGCCTCTACCACCACTTCGACTCCAAGGAGACGATCGTCGACGAGGTGCTGTCCACCTTCCTCGACGACATCATCGCCCGCTACCGCGGCGCGCTCGACACGAGCACAGACGCCCGCGAGGTGCTCTCGGAGATGGTCCGCATCGGCTTCGCCACGCTGGAGCCGCACCGCGCCGCGATCACGGTGATGCAGAACGACTGGAACTACCTGCGTCAGTTCGAGCGCTTCAACTACCTGGTCAAGGCCGAGGAGGAAGTCGAGCAGATCTGGGTCGAGCAGATCAAGGCGGGGCAGGCGGCCGGGCTGTTCCGGGCCGACGTCGATCCCAAGCTGACCTACCGCATGATCCGCGACACGATCTGGGTGGCGGTGCGCTGGTTCCGCCCCGGCGGCAGGCTCAATCCCCACGCCCTGGCCGAGCACTACATCACGGTGCTGTTCGACGGTCTGGCCACCGGCGAGCGCACCACCCCCACCAGCGCCGCCGCGGGATGAGCCTCGGCAAGGCGGTCCGCCTGGCCCTGCAGGAGGCGGCCCAGCCCGGCAAGGCCGAGGTCATGCGGGCGTACATGAAGTCGTCGATGCCGTTCCTCGGTGTGCAGGCGGTGCCGCGGCGGGGGGCGCTGCGCAAGGTGTTCGCCGAGCACCGGCTGGCGACCGCGCCGGAGTGGCGGCGGGCGGTGTTGTCCCTGTGGCGCGAGGCCCAATACCGCGAGGAGCGCTACGCCGCGATCGAGCTGTCCGGTCACCACTTCTACCGGGAGTTCCAGACCCTCTACACGGTGCCGATGTACGAGGAGATGATCGTCACCGGCGCCTGGTGGGACCTCGTGGACGAGCTGGCCACCCACCGGGTCGGCGGCCTGCTGGCGGCCTACCCCGACACGATGCGGCCGCTCATGCTGGAGTGGGCGGGCGACGCCGACCTGTGGAAGCGCCGTACGGCGATCCTGTGCCAGAACCGGTTCAAGGCCCGCACCGACACCGCCCTGCTGTACGCGTGCATCGAGCCGAGCCTGTCCGACACCGACTTCTTCGCCCGCAAGGCGATCGGCTGGGCGTTACGCGAATACGCCAAGACCAATCCCGCCGAAGTGATCCGCTACGTCAAGGCCAAGGGCATCTCGGGCCTGAGCCGCCGCGAGGCGCTGAAGAACCTCTCCCTCACCTAGTCCACAGCGCCTCCTGCACCGCCTGCACGAGAGCCATCAGCTCCGGCGTGACGCGCTCCTTCGACCAGGCCAGGGCGTACGTGATGCGCAGGTCGCCCGCCTCCAGCGGCACGAACCGCAGGTCGTCGCGCCTGACCGTCCTGACCAGCAGGTGCGGGACGGGCAGCAGCCCGGCACCCGCGGCCACCAGGTCGAGCGCGGCGGCGAAGTCGTCCTCGGCCACCAGGCGCGCCCGGCCCGGCAGCCCCGCCCAGGGCCGACCGGCGGGCGTGAGCAGTACCTGTCCGGCCAGGTCCGCGGGCGTGACGCGCAGACTCGACGCCAGCCGGTGCCCCACCGGCACGGCCAGGTGGTCGACGGTGACATGGAACCTGGCCGCCGTGACGAGCCCGGCGGGCGCCGGGGTGGCCAGGATCGCGGCCGAGACCTCGCCGCCGGCCAGCGCCCGCGCCGCCTCCCCGCGCCCGGCCGCCCGCAACTCCACGCCGATCGCGGGCGTGCGGCTCGCGAGCCGCCTGGCGATGCGTGCCGCGAGCGCTCCGACCGGCGGTGGATAAGCGAGGTGAATGGTCGGCCGTGCCAGCCGGGCCGCCTCGGCGGTGAAGGCGCCGACCGACTCGATCACCTGCTCGGCGTACGCGAGGAGCGTCTTGCCCTCGGCGGTGAGCCGCACCTCGCGGGCGGTCCGGGCGAAGAGCCGGAGGCCGGTGGCGCGTTCGAGCCGGGTGATGGCCTGGCTCATGGCGGGCTGGGACATCCCGAGGTCGGCGGCGGCGGCCGAGAAGCTGAGCCTGGCGGCGACCCGCGTGAAGCAGTGGATCTCCCTGAGCATAAGCAGCACCAATACATGGTGCACCACTCGCCGGGCAGTCGGCAGGATGCCGAGCATTCTGATCCACCGTGCGAGGAGACGTAAGATGTCGGTATTTCCCCAGTCCACCGTGCTCGGATACCCGCGGATCGGGCCGCGCAGGGAGCTGAAGCGGGCGCTGGAGTCGTACTGGGACGGGCGGTCCGGCCGGGCGGAGCTCGAGCGGACGGGCGCCGAGCTGCGGGCCAGGACCTGGCGCCGGCTGGCCGAGCTGGGGCTGGAGGGGCTGCCGTCGAACACCTTCTCGCTGTACGACCAGGTGCTGGACACGGCGGTCATGCTCGGCGCGGTGCCGGAGCGGTATCGCGCGGCCGAGGACCCCTACTTCGCGATGGCGCGCGGCACCGAAGGGCTCGCGCCGCTGCGGATGACGAAGTGGTTCGACACGAACTACCACTACATCGTGCCGGAGATCGGCCCCCGGACCGTGTTCAAGCTGGACGCGGGCAAGCCGCTCGGCGAGGTGCGCGAGGCGCGCGCGCTCGGCTTCGAGACGCGTCCCGTCGTGGTGGGGCCGGTGACGTTCCTGCTGCTGGGCTCGGCGCTGGACCGGCTGGAGGAGGTGCTGGGCTGTTACGCGGAGCTGCTCGCCGCGCTGGCCGCCGAGGGGGTGGCGTGGGTGCAGCTCGACGAGCCGGCGCTGGTGGCCGACCGCACCCCGGAGGAACTGGCCGCGGTACGCGACGCCTACGAACGGCTGGGGGCGCTGTCCGAGCGGCCGGGACTGTTCGTGGCCTCCTACTTCGGCGACCTCGGCGAGGCGCTGCCGGTGCTGGCCGCCACGCCCGTGGAGGCCCTCGGGGTCGACCTGGTCAGGGGCGGCGTGCCGGAGATCGACCTGACCGGGAAGACCGTGGTCGCGGGGGTGGTGTCGGGACGTGACGTGTGGCGGACCCCGCCCGAGCGGGCCCTCGCCGCGCTGGGCGCGATCAGGGCCTCGCGGGTGACGGTGAGCACGTCCTGCTCGCTGCTGCACGTGCCGTACGACGTCGAGGCGGAGTCGGGGCTCGACCCGGCGCTGAAGGAGCGGCTGGCGTTCGCGGAGCAGAAGGCGGCCGAGGTGGTGGCGCTGGCCCGGGGCGATGTCCGCGGCGTGCCGGTGTCCCTGCCGTCCGAGGCGGCGCCGGCGCCGGTCGCGGCCGAGGGGCGCGGCCCGTACGCGGTGCGCGCCGCCGCGCAGGGCGACCGGCTGCGACTGCCGCCGCTGCCGATCACCACGATCGGGTCGTTCCCGCAGACCGGCGAGCTGCGCGCGGCCCGCGCCGCCGCGGCCGCCGGGACGCTGCCCCAGCAGGACTACGAGCGGCGGGTCGAGGCCGAGATCGAGCGGGTGATCCGGCTGCAGGAACGGCTCGGGCTCGACGTCCTCGTGCACGGGGAGCCCGAGCGCAACGACATGGTGCAGTACTTCGCCGAGCACCTCGACGGGTTCGCCGTCACCGCGAACGGCTGGGTGCAGTCGTACGGCTCGCGCTGCACCCGCCCGCCCCTCCTGTACGGCGACGTCAGCCGGCCCGCGCCGATCACGGTGCGGTGGGCGCGGTACGCCCAGTCGCTGACGGACAAGCCGGTCAAGGGCATGCTCACCGGGCCGGTCACGATCGTGGCCTGGTCGTTCGTCCGCGACGACCTGCCGCTGCGCGACGTGGTGTTCCAGGTGGCCGACGCCGTCCGGGAGGAGGTGCGCGACCTGGAGGCCGCCGGAGTGCCGATCGTCCAGGTGGACGAGCCGGCGCTGCGCGAACTGCTGCCGCTGCGGCGGGCGGCGCAGGGCGGCTACCTGGAGTGGGCGGTGGCGGCGTACCGGCGGGCCACCTCGGGGGCGGGCGACCGCACGCAGATCCACACCCACCTGTGCTACTCGGACGCCGACGAGATCCTGGCCGCCATCGACGCTCTGGACGCGGACGTCACCACGATCGAGTCGGCCCGGTCGGGGGCTCGCATCCTGGGCGCGGTGGACGCGTTCGAGCGCGGCCTCGGTCCGGGCGTCTACGACATCCACTCGCCGCGCGTGCCCTCCGCGGAAGAGGTCGAGGACCTGCTGCGCAGGACCCTGCGGGTGCTGCCGGCCGAGCGCGTGTGGATCAACCCTGACTGCGGGCTGAAGACGCGGACGTACGAGCAGGTCGAGGCGTCGCTGGCGAACGTCGTGGCGGCCACGCGCAGGCTGCGGGCCGAGCTCTAGCGGCGACCGCCGCCGGTGAACGGGGTCGGTGGGTGGAGCAGCGGGAACTGCCCCACCCAGGCCGACGTCATTTCAGCGCGCCCGCCGTCAGGCCGGACTGGATCTGGCGCTGGAAGACCGTGTAGACGACGAGCATGGGGAGGATGGCCAGCGTCAGGGCGGCGAACAGGGCCGCCCAGTCGGCGTCGTAGCCGGCGGCGGTGGAGATGTCGGCGATGCCCTGACTCAGGACCCATTTGTCGCGGTCCTGCAGCAGGATCAGCGGGATCTGGTACTGGTTCCACTGGCCCAGGATGTTGAAGATCGTGATGCTGATGATGCCGGGTTTGGCCATCGGCATCATGATCTGGAAGAACACCCTGGTGTGCGAGGCGCCGTCCACCATCGCGGCCTCCCCGACCGAGGTCGGCAGCGTACGGAAGAACGCCGCGAGGAAGAAGATGGTGAACGGCATCGAGTACGCGATGTACACCAGCACCGCGCCCGCGTGCGTGTTCAGCCCGATGAACTGCCCGATCAGCGGGACGTTGCCCATGTTCTGGACCACGAAGAACAGCGGCGACAGCGCCAGGAAGAACGGGAACGCCAGGCCCGCGACGAACAGCGTGTAGATCGTGCGGTTGCCCCGGAAGGGATAACGCGCCAGCACGTACGCCGCCATCGAGCCGACCAGCATCGTGCCGAACGTGCTGAACGACACCACGATCACACTATTGATCATGTACTGGCCGATGTGGGCCTGCTCCCAGGCCCTGGCGAAGTTGTCCCAGCGCAGCGTCTCAGGGAGCGACCACGCCGAGCCGAAGATCTCGTCCTCGCTCTTGACCGAGGCCAGGAAGGTCCACAGGAGCGGCACCAACACCAGCAGGGTCCAGATCACCAGCGCGAGGTGCGTCAGCACGCCCAGCGGCCCCAGCCGCCGCCTCCGCTCCACACGGGCGACGCTCCTTGAGGGCGCAGCCGAGGTCATCGTTGCCATTTCTCAGTACTCGATTCGTTCACGCCGCGACAGGCGCAGCGACAGGATCGCGAAGCCGACGGTGAACAGGAACATCACCACGCCCAGGGCGGAGGCGTAGCCGAAGCGGAAGTAGCCGAAGGCGTTGCGGTAGATCTCGGCCGCCATCACCGTGGTCGACCAGTCGGGGCCGCCCTGCTGGACGGTCATCACCCAGACGATCGCGAAGACGTCCATGGCGAGGATGCCCAGATAGACCCAGGCGACCTGGACGGTGTCCCACAGCAGCGGCAGCGTGACGCGGAAGAACATGCTGACCCGGCCGGCCCCGTCGATCTGCGCGGCCTCGAACATCTCCTTGGGGATGCTCGCCAGGCCGGCCGAGAAGAGCACGACGTAGAAGCCGACCGCCTGCCAGACGAGCACGCCCAGCACCGACCAGAACGCGAGGCCCGAGTCGGACAGGAACCCGATCGGGTTGATCCCGAGCGCCATCAGCGGCCCGTTGAGCATGCCGCTGGCGTCCGGCCGCAACACCTGCTGGAACAGGACCGCCACGATCGTGACGGCCAGGACCTGCGGGAAGAAGAAGACCACCCGGTAGAAGGTGGACCCCCGGATCCCGGACACGCCCTGCCGCCCGCCCACGTTGAGCAGGAAGGCGAAGAACAGGGCGATGACGATCGTGATCACCGGTAGCAGCACGAGCAGCGCGGCGTTGTGGCTGACGGCCTTCCAGAAGACGTTGTCACCGAGGAGCCGCTCGAAGTTCTCCAGGCCGATGAACGCCGGCGTGGCGGACACGCCACGCCAGTCGGTCATCGCGATGTAGAACGCCTGGACGTTCGGGGAGATCACGTAGACGAGATAAAGGATCACCGGGGCTGCCAGGAACGAGGTGATGAACAGCCCGCGGCGATACCTGTTGAAAGTCATTACCGGGTGAACTTCTTGATCGAGGAGTCGTTCTTGATCTCGTCGGCCTTCTTCTGCATGCGCTCGAGATAGGCGTCCGGGGTCAGGCCACCGGTCATGAGCTCGCCAGTGGCGGCCTTGCACTCGTCGTTGAGCTGGCCGTACCAGGCGAAGATGCGGTAGTAGACGGTGTTGGTGCCCGCCGCCGCGACGGCCTGGGTGGCGCTGGTGACGCCGGGCGAGATCTCGCGGCCCTCGCTGGCGCCCTTGACCACGGTGAGGGTGGTGACCAGCTCGCTGAAGTCGCCGGCCGCCTTCTTCGACAGCATGGCGCGCAGGTACTCCATGCCGGCCTGCGGGTGGGCGCTCCTGGCCGAGACCATGAAGTTCTCCCCCGGCTGGGTGTGCAGGGTGCCGTACGGCAACGCGTCGGAGCCGGTGATGTCGGGGATGGGGAACATCGCGTACGCGAAGTCGTCCGGGGTAGTGGACTTCTGCTCGTTCTCCAGCCACGAACCGCAGGGCAGCATGGCGACCTGGAACTTGTTCTGCGCGGTCTGCGTCTGCACGTGGTCGAGGCCGGCGGTGCCCTGCATGAGGTATTTGGCGCCCACCTCGGCCATGTTCTCGGCCGCGGTCTTCATGGCGTCGACCTTCCAGGCGCCGTCCTCGAGGTTGTCGATGTTGACCAGCACCTCGTTGCCGGCGATCTTCGCGGCCATGGTGAGCAGCGGCTCGTAGGCGTACTGCGGGTGCTTGCCTGCGTAGGTGAAGGGAGCCATCTCGCCGGACTTCTTGATGGTCTCGCAGAGGGCGAGGAAGGCGTCCCAGGTCTTCGGGACCTCCCAGCCGTTGTCGGTGAAGACCTTCTGCGAGTACCAGATGCCGTGGATGTAGTTGACGTAGCCGAGGACGCTGAACTTGCCGTCGTAGGTGCCGATCTCGATGACGGACGGGTCGATGGTGTCGCGCACCTTGACGTTGGGGTCGTCCCACGAGGGCGCGTCGAGCAGCGGCGACAGGTCCTGCAGCTGCCCGTCCTGGGCCAGGGCGCCGAAGTCCATCATGTCGGCGCCGGCGTTGTCGATCACCTCAGGAGGGTTCCCGCCGGCGAAGCGCGGCTGGAGGATCTTGGTGATCTCCTTGGTGACGTTGTGCTTGATCTCGACGTTCGGATACTTGCTCTTGAAGAGCGGCTGGTGGATGTCGGTGGCGTACTGGTGGCCGAAGCCGCCGTCGAAGATCCAGACCTCCAGCGGCTTGTCTCCCACGCCGAGCGGGTTGGCCGCGCTGGTGGCGGCCGGCGCCGCGGAGGCGGTCTGGGCCGGCTGGGAGGCGGGGGCGGCACACGCGGCCAGCGCCCCGGCCGCGGGCACGAGCGCCGCGGCACGAAGAAGATCACGCCTGCTGAGGTGGGGGGTGGAAGGCATATCGACTACTCCTGACTTTTCATGATCCGCGCCTGATGCGCCCTGCGTATCGGCTCTCCAGTGCCTTGTTGTGCTCGTCGCCGCCGGCCACGTTGGCCGACAGGTAGATGGGCGGCGTCTCGCCGAGCGCAACGAGCTCGTCCACCGCCTCGGTGACCACCATCTGCGCCAGCAGCGCGGAGGTGATCGTGGAAACCGCGCCGTAGCTGCCGCCCCCGGGCAGCTCCAGGACGGCGTCGCCGTACGGCGCGCCGTTGTCCAGCACGACGTCGGCCAGGTCGAGCAGCTTGCGGCCCGACGGGTGGCGCGAGGTCATCCGGGTGCTGTGCTCGACCGAGGTGATCGCGATCAGCGGGTGGCCGCGATCCTTGACGATCCGGGCCAGCTCCACCACGGTGCCGTTGACGCCCGAGCTGGAGACGAGCACGAACACGTCCTCCGGCGCGACCGGCGCGAGGTCGTAGATCTCCTGCGCCACGGCCGGGTCGCGCTCCAGCTCCGAGGTCAGCACGCTCGGCGGCTTGCCGCCGTACAGGACGAGGTCCCTCGGCGTGAGGCGGTTGCTCGGGACGAGGCCACCGGCCCGGCCGGCGATCTCCATGGCGATGGCCTCGGAGTGCCCGGAACCGAAAGCGTTTACAACGCCTCCGGCCCTGATCGCGGCCACCAGCAGCGCCGCGGCCTCGCCCACCGGCCCCGCTTGACTCTCGGCGACCTGGCGGGCCAGGTCGAGGACCTTGGATGCGTACGTCATTCAGCCTCTCTCCACGCGGTGGCTCTCCACTGCGCTGATCGTGCGCTCGAACGCCTCGTTCGTCCGCTCGTAGGTGCGCTGGGCGACCGCCACGTACACGGCGTCCAGCACGAACAGCTGCGAGTGGACGGCGGCCAGCCCGCCGAGCCGGAACGTGGTCTCCCTGCTGGCCGTGGTGAGCACCAGGTCGGCCAGGTCGGCCAGCGGGGAGCGGGCGAAGGAGGTGACCGCGACCGTCGTGGCGCCGTGGCTGCCCGCCTCCGCCAGCGCCTCCATGACCTCGCGGGTGCGTCCTCTGTGGCTGATGCCGACGGCCACGTCGCCCGACTTGAGCAGCGCCGCCTCCGACAGCGCCACGTGGGCGTCGCCCGCGCCGTAGGCCGGGATGCCGATCCTGCGCAGCCGCCCTTCGAGCATGGTGGCGACGTTGCCGCTGGTGGACACGCCGGCGAGGAGCACCCGCGGTGCCGCCACGACGGCGTCGGCCACCTGGGCGACGCCGTCGAGGTCGAGCCCGGCCGCGGTGTCCTGGATGAGCCGGGTGTCGGCCGCCGCCATCACCTCGATGGCGGCGTCGAGCGGATCGTCGGGGCCGATCTCGTGGCCGACCCCCGCGCCCCAGCCCGCCTGCGCGGCCCGGCCGGTCTCGGTGGCGAGGGCGACGCGCAGCTCCGCGTAGCCCGAGAACCCGAACGCCCGGCAGAATCTGGTCACCGTCGCGGGGGAACTGCCCGCGCGCTCGGCCAGCGCGATGATCGTCGAGCGGGCCGCCTCGGCCGGGTCGCCGAGGATCACCTCGCCGACTCTGCGCAAGGCCTCCGGCAAGCCGGGTAGTTCTGTTTCGACGCGCCCGAGCGCTCCTGAAGTCACGAATATTCCTTCCGAATACTCGGTCTTCTGGCGAAAATTATTCTTGCTTATGGGCCACGTCAAGCCCCAGACTCTGACCGTGACCGAATCGCTAGTGGTCGGTGTGGATGCCGGTGCCACCTCTACCCGGGTCGCCGTCCACGCGCTCGACGGCACGCGCGTCGGCTATGCGCGGGCGGGTGCGGGCAATCCGAGCGCCCACGGGCTCGGCAGGTCGGTGGCGGCGATCGAGACGGCGCTCGGCGCGGCGCTGCCGCCCGGTGACGGGCGTCGCGTGGTCGCCTCGGTGGCCGGGGTGGCGGGGCTCGTGGACGAGCTGGCGCCCGAGCTGGCGAAGGTCTGGGCCGCGGTGGGCATCGCCGAGGGGCCGCGGTGCACGGGCGACGTGCCGATCGCGTACGCGGCGGGCTCGCCCGAGCCGGACGGCTCGCTGCTGCTGTCGGGCACGGGCGCGGTGGCGGCCAGGATCGCGGGCTTCCGGCAGGAGGTGATCGCCGACGGCCTGGGCTGGCTGCTGGGCGACGCGGGGTCGGGCTTCTGGATCGGGCGCGCCGCCGCCAAGGCCGTGGTGGCCGCCCTGGACCAGGAGCGGGCCGAAGGCGTGCTGGCGGACCTCGTCGTGGCCGACTTCCTCGGCGACGAGCGGCCCGCCGGGCAGCGCCAGGTGGCCAACCGGATCGTACGGCTGGCGCAGGCCGACCACATGCGGCTGGCGTCGCTGGCGCGGCCGGTCAGCCGGGCCGCTGAGCAGGGCGACCCGACGGCCGCCGAGATCACCCGGGAGGCGGCCCGCCACCTGGTGACCACGCTGCGGCGGGTGCACGTGTCGGGGCCGGTGGTGCTCGCCGGCAGCGTCCTGACGAACGACGGGCCCGTACGGCGGGCGGTCACGGAGCTGCTCGCGGGCGAGACCGTCACGACGGCGGGCGACGCGGCGGGCGCGGCCGCCTGGCTGGCCGCCCGCGACCTCCTCCCCGAGACCACCGCGAGATCCCTGCACACCGCCTTCACCGCCGGCCCCTGAGGCGAGCCTCTTACCTGGCCGCTCCGGCGAGGAGCATGGCCCAGACCGCCAGCGTCTTGACGGGACGGCCGTGGGCGCATTCGTCGATCAGGGTCTTGCCGTTCATCCGGCGGGTGCGGCGGATGAACGCCTGGCCGTGGGCGTAGCAGAGCTCGTAGAACGTCGGCTGGCAGTCGCACGTGTAGGCGCGGACGCGGGCGTAGCCGCCGTTGCGGACGGGCTCCCAGTCGAGCTCGGTGCAGCCGGGGACGTCGGGCACGTGGGCCGAGTGGAACCGGCCCTCCTCCGCTGGGAGGTCCTCCGCGGGGCCGTCACCGGGTCGATTACTGATCACGGAGGAACCATATCTCTGGTCGTCTGCTCTTGTCTGCATGGAGCGCTCAATCTGTCTGAACAGACAGCACGATATGAGAGCTCTCGCCCGTCTTGGCCTATGTTGCCTACGTGCTCGACTACGAAGGGGACACCCACGTCTACATCCAGATCGCCGACATCCTGCGACGCCGGGTCTCCGGGCTCGCCGCCGGATCTCCGGTGCCGAGCGAGGCCGAGATCCAGCAGGAGTTCGGCGTCGCCAGGACCACCGCCCGGCGGGCGGTGAACCTGCTGCGGGAGGAGGGCCTCCTCTACACCGTGCAGGGAGAGGGGTCCTTCGTCGGCCCGCCGGCGGGAGCCCCGCGCCAGAAGCGGAAGATGCCGATCTACCAGCAGATCGCGGCGGACGTCAGCGGTCAGATCAAGGCGGGCGAGCTCCTCCCACGGCGCCCCATTCCGGGCGAGACGGCGCTGGTCAAGCAGTACGGCGTCGCGCGCGAGACCGTACGGCGGGCCATGGCGCTGCTGCGCGAGCAGGGCTGGATCTACACCGTCGCCCAGCGCGGCAGTTACGTCTCCCCGAAGGAGTCGTGGCCGGAGGAGTGATTCGCCTGCTCGCTCGTATCTAGACGTCTACGCTTATGAGCGTGCTCGACCGCGATGGCCCCATCCCCCTGTACGTGCAGGTCGCCGACGTGATCCATGAGCGGATCGCCGGCGGAGAGCTGCGCACCGGTGAGCCCGTGCCGAGCGAGGCGGCGCTGGAGGCGGAGTTCGGCATCGCGCGGACCACCGCGCGCAACGTGGCCAGGGAGCTGCGCAGGCGGCGGCTCGTCCACACCGTCCGCGGCGAGGGCACGTTCGTCGGGCCCGCGGGCGTGCCCCGGGTGAAGCCGACGAGGGCTCTGCACGCCCGCATCGCCGAGGACCTGGTCGCCCGGATCAGGCGCGGCGAGCTCCGGCCCAACCGGCCGATCCCCAGTGACACGACGTTGATGCGGCAGTACGGCGTCGCCCGGGGCACCGCGCGGCGAGCCGTCTCGCACCTGCGGGAGCGGCGCTGGGTCGTCACGGTGCCGCAGCGGGGCACCTACGTGTGCGATCCCGGAGAGTGGCCCGAGGAAGCGTCCGGGTGACCCGCGGCGGCGCTCACCCCTTGACCGCTCCCGCCGTCATCCCGGTGCCGACGTTGCGCTGCAGGAACAGGAAGAGCAGCAGGGCCGGCAGCGCGAACAGGCTGGCGGCGGCCATCGTGGCGCCCCAGTCGGTGCCGAACACGTCGCGGAACGACGACAGCCACACCGGCAGCGTCCGCTGGTCCTGGTCCTTGATGATCAGCACGTTGACGAACGCGAACTCGTTCCACGCCGTGATGAAGCCGAACAGCGAGGTCGCCATCAGGCCCGGCGCGAGCAGCGGGAACACCACCCGGCGGAAGGCCGCCATCCGGCTGCACCCGTCCACCTGGGCGGCCTCCTCCAGCTCCAGGGGGATCGCGTCCAGGAACCCGCGCAGCGTGACGATCGTGAACGGCAACGTGATCATGAAGTAGACGCCGGTCAGCATGGCCAGCGAGTCGAGCAGGTCGGTGTCGCGGGCGATGATGAACACCGGCACCAGCAGCGCCTCCCACGGCGCCATCTGCGCGGCGAACACCGCCACGACGAACACGCCTCTCCCCCGCCACCGCATCCGCGCGATCGCGAACGACGCCAGCAGCGCCACGATCAGCGCCAGCAGCACCGCGCCCACGGTGACCAGCAGGCTGTTACGCCAGTAGGTCCAGAACCCCGGTGCGTTGATCGCCGTGACGAAGTGGTCGAACGTCGGATCGGCGGGCCAGAACGTCGGCGTGGGCGACTGGATGTCCCTGGTCGGCTTGAACGCGGTCAGGAACATCCAGTAGACCGGGAAGATCGTGGTCACGAGTACGGCGACGGCCGCCGTGTTGAGCAGGAGCCTCTTCACTGACGCACCATCCTGCGCAGGTTGCTGACCAGGGCGATCGCCAGGATGACGACCGTGAGCATGGCCACCGCCGAACCGAGGTCATAGCGGTGCAGCACCCGCGCGATCTTGAAGGCGTACACGGGCAGGGTGGTCGTGGCGTCGTCGGGGCCGCCCTGGCTGAGCACCCAGATCTGCGGGAAGCACTTGGCCACCCAGATGACCTCCAGCGACGCGACCAGGGCGAACAACGGGCGCAGGATCGGGAAGGTGATCTGCCGGAACACCTGCCAGCCGGTGCCACCGTCGATCCTGGCCGACTCGTACAGCTCCGCCGGGATCGTGGTGAGCCCGGCGTAGAGGGTGAGCGCGGCGAACGGCACCGACTGCCACACCACGAGCACGACGAGCACGGCGAACGTGGCGGTGCCGTTCGCGAACCAGGTGTAGCCCTGGAACGACTCGAGGCCGAGTGTGACCAGCAGCCAGTTGACCAGCCCCAGCTCCGACTGGAACAACCACTGGAAGACGGTCGTGGCGGCGATGATCGGCATGGCCCAGGCCAGCGCCAGGGCGCTCATGAGGGCCAGGCGCAGGCCGCGGCCGAGGCGGACCATCATGAGCGCGATGCCGGTGGAGAGCCCCACGATGAGCACCACGTTGATCGCCGTCCACACGGCCGTGCGCAGCAGCACCTCCCAGAACTCGGTGCCGGTCAGCAGCTCCGCGTAGTTGTCCAGCCCGACGAAGACCGCGCCGCCCCTGATCAGCTCCCCCATGCGGAAGTGCTGGAACGAGATCACCGCCGCCTTGAACAGCGGATAGAGCAGGAGGAAGGCCCCGCCCACCACCGCCGGCGCGATGAGCAGGTAGGGCCAGTACGACCGGGTCCTGGCCCACATCAGGATCCGCTGTTCAACGTCGTGGTGATCGACTCGGAGACCTTCTTCGCCTCCGTCGCGGGGTCGGCGCCGGTGAGCACGGCGGTCATGTACTGCTTGATCATCGAGGTCGCCTCGACGGCGGCCCAGTTCGGGGTGTTCGGGGTGGCGCGGCCGTTGGCGGCGCCCACGGCCATGGCCGCGGTGCCCTCGTCGCCCGACAGCACGCCGGCCAGCGACGTGCGGTTCGGCACGAAGCTCATGGTGGTGGCGAGCTCGGTCTGGAACTTCTCCCCCGCCAGCGCCTTGACCAGCTCGTACGCCTCCGTCTGGTGCTGCGAGGCGACCGGGATGATGAGGTCGGAGCCGCCGGTGAAGACGGTGCCGGGCTTGTCGGCGGTCTTGCCGGGGATGGGGAAGAAGCCCATCTTGTCCTTCATCCCTGGCTCGACCTCCAGCACGCGGGCGGCGGCGCCGGGGACGGCGACGATCTGGGCGACCTTGCCCTGGGCGAAGACCTCGTGCTGGGGCGGGGTGGCCTCGTCGGCGTCCTTGGGGCCCTTGCCGAGCGCCTGCAGCTGCTTGTAGAACTGCATGCCGGCCATGGCCTGGGGGGTGTCGAGCGCGCCCTTCCACTGGCCGTTCTCCTGGACGGCCAGGTCACCGCCCTCGTCCCAGACGAAGCCGGCGAGGGCGTACCAGGTCTGGCCGGTTAAATAGATGCCCTGATTTCCGTCTTTATTGAGTTTTGTCGTGACTTCTATCCATTCGTCGCGGGTTTTCGGGTGTTCTGTGATGCCGGCGTCGGCGAACAGGTCCTTGTTGTAGACGACCACGCGGTTGGCGGCGTACCAGGGGATGCCGTACTGCTTGCCGTCGATGTTGCCCGGCTGGGCCAGGCCCGGCAGCCAGTCCTCGCCCTTCAGGTCGGCGATCTTGCCGGTCAGGTCGGTCACGCCGCCGCTGGCCGCGTACTGGGCGATCTGGGTGTTGCCCACCTCGATCACGTCGGGGGCGTCGGTGCTGGCCAGGGCGGCGGTGACGCGCTCGCCGATGCCGTCCCACGCCTGGATCTGGATGTCGAGGTCGATGCCCTGGTGGGCCGCCTCGTACTCGGTCTCGAACTTCTTCAGCAGGTCCTGCGTGACGCTGCCGTCCATGATCCAGGCGGTCAGCGTCGTGGAGGCGGCCCCCGAGGCCGCCCCGGGCTCGGGCTCACCGCCGCCGCCGCACGCGCTGAGCGCGAACACGGCCGCCAGGGCAAGAATGCGGTATTTCATGGTGTTCCTTCTGGTGGGGGGTGGACCCGCGCCCGCCCCCTGCGGGGACGGGCGCGGGACGGTTCACGGGCTGGGAACGGTGTCCGTGAAGGAGGTGCCGGCCGTGCGCAGGGCTGCGACCCGGCTCAGGACGTCGGCGGGCGCGACGACCTCGTTCTTGCTGTGGTAGACGTAGTCGACCTGCTGCCGGTACGTACGGGTCCCCGTCGCGCCCTGCAGATCGATGAACCACTGGTTGAACATGATCCACATCGGGGTCTCGGGGTAGTACATGTCACCGTGGTCGGCGAAGAGCCGGCCGTCCACGTAGTACTTGATCCGGCCGCCCGCGACCTGGATGACGAGGTCGTGCCAGCCGGCGAAGGACGTGCGCTCGGCGGTGTGGGTGTTGACCGCCTGCCACGGGTCGCCCTGGTAGGTCTCCCAGCTGGTGGCGTAGAGGATGGTGGACGGCTCGCCCCAGCCGCCGTTCGGCAGGTACTCGAAGTCGAGCTCGCCGTAGTTCGGGTCGAGGCTGAAGGCCAGCGGGGTGATGGTGAAGAACGTCTGCACGACGTGCTCGCCGTCCGGGCCGCTGGTGGGAGCGTCGCTGAAGCGCACCCGGGCGGCGTAGGTGCCCTCGTGGAACTTGCGGGCGGCGGTGGACAGCTCGGTCTGCACGGTCCCGGCGGCGGTGCCGTTCGTGGAGGAGTCGAGGGTCAGCAGGCCGCCGGGGAACGACACGGCCGACGGCGACCAGGTCGCGCCGGGCACGCCCGGCCCGCCCGAGCTGGAGCGCACGGTCCAGCCGCGCTGCGACAGCAGCGGGTCGGCCGGCCCGGCGTAACTGAAGTCGTCGAACAGCACGCCCCTTCCGCCCGGCGGGTTGGTCGGCGGGTCGGTCGGGTCCGGGTCGCCGCCCGTCGGCTCGCCCCACGCGAGCTCCCCGCCGACGTAGACGGTGATCTTCTCCCAGTCGGAGTACGCGGTCTGCGGGCCGTAGGAGTAGTCGTCGCTCTGGGTGAACGTCTGCCAGTCGGCGCGGTAGAAGCGCAGTTGCAGGTCGCTGGTGTTCCGGCCCGGGGCCAGGCTGCCGGAGGTGAAGCCGACCTCCAGGTACTGCCCCGAGCCCTCCTGCCGGACGAAGGCCCCCGTGACCGTCGAGCAGCTCACCACCGCCCATGAGCAGGCGAAGCGGTAGGTCTCGGTTCCGGTCAGGTAGTAGCGGATCTTGACCTGGTTCAGCGGGATCGTGGTCGTCCCGTCGTTGAACAGGCGCAGCCAGGGCTCGGCCTGGGCGGTGGTGGCGCCGGGCGCGCTCGTGCGGTACTGGAGGCGGACGGCCTGGTCGGCGCTGGCCGGGGCGACGACGGCCAGCGCGCCGACGGCGGCGAGCAGGAGGGTGAGGGACAAGGAGAGGAGCAGTTTTCCGAAATTTCGGGACATGGCGGGGGTCTCCTTGGGTGTGTGGTCCCCGGATGTCGTGCGTGCCCCTTAGGCGTGGGGCCGGGTCAGGCGCCGCGGCGGATACGGCCCGCGTACAGCGCCTCCAGCCGGAGGTTGTGCGCGTCACCCTCGGGGACGTTGGCCGAGAGGTAGACGGGCGGGACTTCGCCGGCTTCGAGCAGGTTGCGTACGGTCTGGATGACGACGAGCTGGGCGAGCAGGGCGGAGGTGATCGTGGAGACGGCTCCGACGGAGGCGCCTCCCCCGGGCAGGGACAGGACGGCGTCGCCGTACGGCGCACGGTTGTCCAGGACGACGTCGGCCAGGTCGGCGAGCTTGCGCCCCGAGGGGTGGCGGGAGGCGACGGCTGCGCCGTGGGCGCGCGAGGTGATCGCGATCAGGTCGTGACCGCGCTCCTTCACGAGAGTGGCGAGCTCGACGACGACGCCGTTCACGCCGGAGTTGGAGATGATGACGAACAGGTCGTGGTCCTGGACCGGCGCCAGGTCGAGGATGGTGCGGGCGATGGTGGGGTCGCGTTCGAGGTCGTAGCGGTCGAGCTCGGAGCGGGGCGCGTCGCCGTGCAGCACGATGTCGCGCAGCGCGAGGCGGTTGGTGGGCACGAGACCGCCCGCGCGGCCGGCGATCTCCATCGCCACCGCCTCGGAGTGGCCCGAGCCGAACGCCTGGATGACGCCGCCCGCGGTCAGGGCCTTGGTGAACAGGTCGGCGGCGCGCGGGATCTCCGGGTCCTCGGGGATGACCCGCACGAGGTCGGCGACGTGCCCGGCGTAGTCTTCGCGGCTTACTGTCATGACTCCTCTTCTGGAAGGCCCTGCTGGGGAAGGTGCTGCTCGGAAAGATGCTGCTCCGGTGGACGCTGCTCCGGTAGACGGTGTCCGGCGACGGCGCGGACCGTGACGTCGAAGGCCTGCTTGGTCCGCTCGTAGGTGCGCTGGGCGACCGACACGTACACGACGTCGAGCACCAGCAGCTGCGAGTGAATGGCGGCGAACCCCTCCGACCGGAAGCTGGTCGCCCGGCTGGCCGTGGTGAGCACCAGCTCGGCCACCTCGGCCAGCGGCGAGCGGGGCTGCGAGGTGACGGCCACGGTGATCGCGCCGTGGCTGCCCGCCTCCGCGAGCACCTCGATGACCTCGCGCGTCCTGCCGCTGTGGGAGATGCCGATGGCCACGTCGCCCTGGCCGAGCAGCGCCGCGTCGGTGAGCGCGGTGTGGGCGTCGGACCTGCTCCAGGTCGGCACCCCGATGCGCTGCAGGCGGTACTCCATCTCGCTGGCCACCGCCGCGCTGCTCGACACCCCGAACAGCAGCACCCGGCCCGCCCGCGCCACGGCCTGGGCGACCTTGTCGACGACGGCGAGGTCGAGCTGGTCGCGCGTCTGCTGGATCAGCCGGATGTCGTTGGCGGACACGACGCCGAGCACCCGGTCGAGGCTGTCGTCGGGCAGGATCTCCTGGCCGATGTCGGTCTCCCAGGTCTGCTGCGCCACCCGCCCGGTCTCGGTCGCGATGGCCACGCGCAACTCGGCGTACCCGGTGAAGCCCAGGGCGCGGCAGAAACGGGTGATGGTGGCGGTGGACGTCCCGCTCCGCTCGGCCAGATCGACGATGGTCATCCGGGCGGCGTCGGCCGGGCCGCCGAGAATGGCGTCGGCCACTTTGCGCAGCGCCTCGGGCATGTCGTGCCGGTCGGTCGCGATGCGGTTGAGGAGGTCCACGCGGCGATAATTATGCCCATATCTGGTGCAGTCAAGGGGCATTTGGGCAATAATTTTTGACATGCAGCTGGTGCTGGGCGTCGACGCGGGCGGCACATCCTCGCGGGCCGCGCTGTTCACGGTGGAGGGCGAGCCGGTGCGGCGCGGGTCGGCCGGCGGAGCCAACCCCGTCACGCTCGGCATGGAGGCCGCCTCCGCGAACCTCGCCGAGGCCGTGTGGGCGGCGCTGTCCGGGGTCTCGCCGTCGCGGGTGAAGGCGGTGGTGGTCGGGCTGGCCGGAAACCCGGCGCTGTGCGCGTCCCTGTCCGACCGCGTCCTGCGCGCCGCCCTCCCAGAAGCCTTTCCCGCGCGAACGGAGGACGCCGCCCCGCGCGTGCGTACGGTGGGCGACGTCGTGACCGCGTTCGTCTCCGGCACGGCGTCGCCGTCGGGCACCGTGCTGATCTCGGGCACGGGGGCCGTGGCGGCGAGCATCCGCGGTCATGCGCCGGTCGCCACCGCCGACGGATACGGCTGGCAGCTCGGCGACGAAGGCTCGGCCTTCTGGATCGGCCGCGCCGCCGCCCGCACCGCCATCCGCGCCGCCGCCGCCACCCCGGGCCCGCTCACCTCCCTGGTCGTCCGCCACCTCCTCGGTGAGGGCGCCTCCACCACCCACGGCGATCCGGTGGCGCGGCTGGCGGAGGCGGTGCACGCGCGCCACCCCTTGGCGCTGGCCGAGCTGGCGCCGCTGGTGAGCCGGGCGGCGCGAGCCGGCGACCCGGCGGCCGTGTCGATCGTCGAGGAAGCCGCACGCCGCCTGGTCAGGACCGTCTCGGCGGTGCACGAGCCGGGCCTGCCGATCGTCCTGTCCGGCGGCGTCCTCACGCCTGAGGGCCCCGTACGGGATGCCGTACGAGATCTCCTGGAAGGCGCCGGGACGGTCACCGTGGCGGGCGACGCCGCGGGGGCGGCGGCCTGGCTGGCCGCGCAGGCGTTCCTGGACCTACGGGAGTCGCGCGCCCGCCATGCCCGCTTCACCGGAGCCCGGCCGCACGGGGAGCGAGCCAGAAGCGGGACGGAGAGTGGATAGCGTTATTATCTGCCGGATGCGGATCTCGGAGCTCAGCGTCAGGTCGGGTGTCGCGATCCCGACGATCAAGTACTACCTGCGCGAAGGGCTGCTGCACCCGGGCGAGCAGACCGCCGCGACCAGGGCCGAGTACGACGACTCCCACCTGCGGCGGCTGCGCCTGATCCGCACCCTGCTCGACGTCGGCCGGCTCTCGGTCGCCTCCATCAAGAAGGTCGTCGCCGCCGTCGACGACCCGTCGCTGCCGATGCACGTGACGCTGGGCACCGCCCACAACGCCCTGAGCGCGCCCGTCGAGCCCGAGCCCGGCGACGAGTGGCGGGCGGCGCGCGCCCAGGTCGACGCTCTCCTCGGCGACCTCGGCTGGGAGGTCGCCCCGGCCGCGCCCACCCGTGACGAGCTGGCCCACACCCTGGTCCGGATGCGTCAGCTGGGCCTGCGGATCGACCTGGCGCCGTACGCGGAGGCGGCGCGCAGGCTGGTGGCGGAGGTGGAGATGGACGCGATCCCGTTCGACGGCCCGCGCGACGCCGCCGTCGAGGCGATGGTGCTCGGCACGGTCCTGTACGGCCGGGCGCTCGACACGCTGCGCCGCATGGCCCAGGAGTCCGAGTCCGCCCTCCGCGTCACCCCCGCGCGGTAACCGGCCAGCAGGCCGAGTCGGTCCCCCCGTCACCCCCGCGCGGTGAAACGCTCAACCGGCCGCACGGCGTTCGTGGACGTGGAACGCGGTGCAGCAGACCAGCAGCACCGCTGCGAACACCGGCAGCCAGGCCGGCCGGGCCAGCACCCAGCCGAGCCCGTCGGGAGCGGTGTGCAGGCCGGGCAGTCTCCCGGCGAGCAGGGCGACCGAGGCGACCGCGATCGTCGCGGTCTGGTGCCAGAGGAAGATTGTCATCGCGGCGAGGTTGGTGAGCGCCACCGCGCCCCAGGCCGCCGGGCGGCGCAGCAGCCGCCGCAGCGGGCCGAGCAGCAGCACGGCCGCGCCGCTCTGGGCGAGCCCGAAGGCGACGGCGGCGAGTGAGGGCGGGTCGAGGTTCGACAGCGGCGCCCCCGGCACGCCGACCATGGCGGCTGGGTAGCCGCCCCAGGTGACGAGCGCCACGGCCGCAGCCCCACCCCCGGCCAGCAGCGCCCATCCCGCCGCGCGCCCCGGCAGGCCGCGACGGGCCCAGGCCGCCCCCATGCAGTACGGCACCAGCCACCCGGCCACCACGTTGACCCACCCGAGCCCATCCGCTCCGTCCACGGTGAACCGCGCCAGATCGACCACCCCGACCACGGCGAGCGGCCAGGCCGGATGCAGCCGTGACACCAGCGGAGTCGCCGCGGTCAGCGCGGCGAACACCAGCAGGAACCACATCGGCGACAGCACCAGCTTGACCAGCGCCCACACGCTCTCCAGCTCGGCGCCCCAGGCCAGCATGGCCGGCGCCGCCACCGCCCACACCGCCACCAGGGCCGCCGCCGGCCGGAACAGCCGGGCCGCCCGCCCCGCGAGCCACCGCCCGTACGACACGCCGCGCGCCCGGGCACGGAGGTGACCGCGCGTCGCCACCAGACCGCCCACCAGGAAGAACACCGCGAGCGTCTGGAACACCCAGGACACCGGGGCGAGCTGCGGCATGGACCGCAGCGGGCTGGCGACGCGGACCGTCCCGCTCTCCATGACCAGCGCGGTCACCAGCCAGTGCCCGATCACCACGCCGAGGACGGCCAGGGCGCGCAGCGCGTCGAGCGCGCGGTCGCGATCGGCGGGCGTCGCGGCGTCGAGCCGCGTGAGCAGGTCACGCATCGCCGCCGGCCCGTCCGCCAACGATGCGCGCGATGCTCGCCAGCGCCGCGGACCCGGCAGCCAGGTAGTCGCCGTGCCCGCCGCCGCCCGCGGCGAAGACCCGGGCGCCGAACCCGGGCGCGACCGGGTCCTCGCCGAGCCCGACCGTGGCGAACGGCAACGCGATGGAGGCGTGCGGCAGGCCGCCGATCCAGTCCCCCGCCGTGCGGCCGGCCCACACCGTGGCACGGGTGCGCAGCGCGGCGGCGTCCGGCACGCCGGCGCCGGGGCTGCCGAACAGGACGAGGTGGGCCACGTCCAGTCCCGGCGCGGCCCGGCCGCACACGACGGAGCCGTACGAGTGGCACAGCAGCGAGATCCTGGCGCCCGGTTTGGCCGCGGCCAGCTCGCGGACGAAGGCGCGCAGGCGGGGGGCGGCCTCCTCGGCGCGGCCGGGGGTGACCGCCTGGAGGCTCACGCCGTTCGGCGTGGCGTACCCGAGCCAGGCGACGACGGCCGACCGGTCGCCGAGCGCGTCCTTGAGGCTCGTCGAGCCGTCGCGCAAGGCTCGGTACTTGTCCAGGCTGATGCCGGCGCCGGGCACCAGCACGGCGATGCGCTCGGCGCCGGCCAGATCGCCGAACACCTCGACGGTCCGGCCGCCGTCACGTCCGTCGAACGACAGGAAGCGCCGCGCGGGGTCGGCCATCGCGCGCACCACGGCGGCGCGCCGGTGGTCGCCGTGCCGGGCCGCCGCCCGTTCGGCCGCCAGGATCTCGGCGCGGCCGGCGGCGTACCGCTCGGCGAGTGCGGCCGGGGTCGCGACCAGCGGGGGCACGGG
>NZ_SMKQ01000466.1 GCF_004348995.1 Nonomuraea terrae | reverse complement strand
GGCCACCGAGGCCAACGTCCGTCCCGGATCGGACAGATACAAAGCGACGGCGTCCGCCTTGAACTCCGGCGGATACGACTTCATCGCCACGTGGAACTCCTTGTCTCCGGATCTCCATCATCCGGTACTCAAGGTGTCCACATTTCGGGGGCAGGCCCCGGCCACGTACTCCGCCACCGCCTGCGGAACATCGGCCGGCCCGGAGTCGGTCAGGAACGTGCCGAGCATGCGCACCGTACCCCACTGGATGGACCAGCCCAGGCGATTGTGCAAACGCCGCTTGTCCCGCGCTTCCTTCAGCGCGGCGGCGTCCAGGAAGAAGAACTTCTCCAGCTCTTCCGGCGTCGGGTCCGCCACGAACCGGCCATACCGGTCAACCTTTGCGGCGGACAGATACTCCTGTGCCACAGACAGTCACACTACGCGCATCCTAGATCACTATCAGTCGGTACGCCCCAATCGAGCCGGGCTTGCTCGGCGCTCTCCCGCCATGATCCCGATGCTCCCCATGGCCCGTATGCCGACGCTCGGAGGCTTAGCGGGAATTCCCGGCCGGATATGACCAGGACCCCTAGACGAGTAAGTCCTAAATCGGGTCAGTGGTCGTAGGCGATCAGTGATCGGGTGATGGCCCCGCCGGTGGCGCGGTTGTGCCAGATGGCGGCGGTCAGCGCCAGGATGCGCTGGGCGATGCGGGC
>NZ_SMKQ01000465.1 GCF_004348995.1 Nonomuraea terrae | reverse complement strand
CCCCTCCTCCGGCTACCCGCCGCCCCCGCCGCCGTTACGCCCCGTCCGCGGCGTCGCCCTCTTCGCCGTCGTGGCCCTGGTGTGCAACTGCGTCATCGGCGTCGTCGTCGCGGTGATCGACCTGTGGTACGCCGGGCTGATCGACCGCCTGCTCGCCGGCACCGACTCCGTCTCCGACGCGGAGGCCGGCGTCGCCGACCTCGTCTACGGCCTGTCCGGCATCCTGGAGTTCCTCGCCTACGTGGTCTGCGTCGTGGCCTTCCTGGTGTGGCTCTTCAGGGTCAGGGCCAACGCGGAGATCTTCTCGCCGGGCGGCCACCGGCGCTCCCGGCCCTGGGTGTTCTTCGGCTGGGTGGTGCCGATCATCTCGTTCTGGTTCCCGAAGCAGGTCGTGGATGACATCTGGTACGCCTCCACCCGCGCCGGCCACGAGTCCGCACCGCAGCGTGGCGTGATCAACGCCTGGTGGGCCGCCTG
Source organism: Nonomuraea terrae (assembly GCF_004348995.1). Taxonomy (GTDB): domain Bacteria; phylum Actinomycetota; class Actinomycetes; order Streptosporangiales; family Streptosporangiaceae; genus Nonomuraea; species Nonomuraea terrae. Next base: position 222 of record NZ_SMKQ01000465.1, on the reverse strand, counting down.
GCTGCTGGCCGCCTTCGTGGCGAACGCCGCCGGCCGCCTCCTCTTCCGAGCGGAAGAGCCCGAGCAACTGGCGGCCGCCTCCCGCTTCGACGTCGTGAGCATCGGCCTCACGATGATCGCCGCCGTCCTGGCCGTCGCCGTGGTCCGCAAAATCACCGAGGCCCAGGAACAACAGGTCCGCGCCACCCTCACCACCTACGGCTCCCACCCCGCCTTCTGATC
>NZ_SMKQ01000047.1 GCF_004348995.1 Nonomuraea terrae | reverse complement strand
GTGGTGGTCCGGAGGGCGGTGGTGGTGCGGGACGAGGGGCGCGTACGCGAGGTCGAGACGGCGCGGTCGCGAGAGCGGAGATGGCCGTCCGGCGTGAGGTCGAGCAGCGCGGCGAGGGTCTCCGCGCCCGAGACGCCGTCGATCGCGGCGTGATGCACCTTGGTGTAGACGGCGACCCGCCCGTTCTCCAGGCCGTTGATCAGGTGCATCTCCCACAGCGGATGCGCCCGGTCGAGCCGGCGGGCGTGGATCTCCGCCACGGTCTCGGCCAGCTGCCAGTCATCGCCGGGCAGCGGCAAGGTCGTCTCGAACAGGTGGTTGTCGATGTCGAAGTCGAGGTCGGACACCCAGTACGGGTGGTCCAGCCCGAGCGGCACCTCGGCCACCCGCAGGCTGAGCGCGGGAGACAGGTGCAGCCGGGCCAGCAGGAGGTCTGCGAGCGCGTCTCTGGTGACCGAGCCGTCCGCCGAGTCGAGGATCGCCAAACCGGCCACGTGGGCGGCGGTCGTCGCCGTCTCCACGTGGAGGAACTGCGCGTCGAGTGCGGTCAGCTGGCGCATCGGCTCTCCTTTTCCCTGGGTATGAGAAGCATCACATCGAGGGATTTCGAGAAGGTTTCTGCGCGAGTCTTTCAGATGAATTCAGATGCATCGGACCTCCATTTAGAGAATCTCCAGTTCAGCGGTGTCGGTGACATTTATCTATCCACTCACGACATGAACGGGATGCCGTACGACCGCGTCGAAGTGATAACCGAGCGGGTGGCGGGGGGTGACCAGTGGTTGTGTGGCGCCGGTCTCGTCGGTCGCCCTGGCCATGAGCACGTGAGGCCCGGTGTGGCGGGGTGACCAGATGATGTGCCACGGCAACCAGGCCCTGACCAGGTGCGGCCCGTGGTGGTCGGCCTCGTGCCAGCTGGTCCCGCCGTCGAAGCTGACCTCGACCCGGACGATCCTGCCGCGCCCCGACCAGGAGCGCCCGCGCAGCACGTACGGGCCGGGAAGGGGCAGGCGTGCATTCCAGGGGAGTTCGAAAGCGCTCTTCACCGGCAGCGTGGTGACGTCCGGGTAGAAAACCGTGTTCCACGGGGTGAACAGCTTGGTCGTTGAAACTTCTATGTCGCCGAGCCATTTGATGGACGCTATTCCCACCCATCCCGGCACCACCAGGCGCACCGGAAAACCATGGTCGGGAGGAAGCGGGGCGTCGTTCATTTCATAGGCGACGAGCACATCCTCCATGGCCTTCTCGACGGGCAGTGGCCTGCGTACGTGGCCATAGCCCTCGAACGGCGCGTCGAGCCCGGTGGGCAGGACGTCCACGGCCTCCGGGAGCAGGCCGGCCTCCGCGAGGACGTCTCTCAGCGGCACGCCGCGCCACCGTGCCACCCCGATCGCGCCGAGACCCCATTGGGTGCCGGGCGTGCCGTCGTGCTGTTGCGTCCGGTAGAACCGGCGGCCGTTGCCGGCACACTCGATCGCCGCGTCGTAGGTGCGTGAAGGCATGGCCCGCAGTTCGTCGTAGCCGAACTCGCGTGGACTCCGAACGCCGTCACCGTGGACCCGCAGCCGCCAGGTGGTGACGTCGAGGACCGGGGTGGAGGTGTGGTTGCGCACGAAGAAGCGGTCGTTGGGTGTGTGGTAACCCATCCCCGACATGGCCTCCCACCGCATCTCGGTGCTGTTGCCGTGGATCTTGAACAGGTGGTCGGGGAGCGGCTTCACCATCGCCGCTCCGGCCTTCTGTTTCATGGGCGTCACCTCTCTGCCGATGCCTACTACACATTTCCTACCTGCAAACCATCCAATCTCGCCACATCGCCACGCCCCCCTTCCCTCACGACCCCGACATGGGCGCGGATCGGTACGGGTTGGGGAACGTTCCATTGAGCCACCCGAGGGCATACCCGACAGCGCGCAGGAAACAACCGCCCCAGAAACCACCACTCAACCGGCCTTCCACCCGTTTTGCCCAAAGTTCAGTCCACCGGCCGGACCCCAGCCCCGCCCTCAGCCCGCTCGATCACTCGCCAACAGCTCTTGGCCACCCCCTCAACGGCCTGAGCAAGCCGGTTCTCCGGGCACTGGGGCGAATCGCGGATCCGTGGACCAGGGTGGCGTCGTTGACGCTGTGACGGAGCCGCTGGCACGCGGGTTCGGCGTCACACCGCCGCCCTGTGGGATGGGCCTTCGGCGAGGGGAACGCCAAGAGGGCCGGCCGCCGGTGGTGACGCTGGTGGCGAGAAGGCGTGGCAGGCGGCGAACAGCATCCCCGGCAGCAGCGCCCCCTGTACCGGCACGCCGAGCGGGCCGAGCTCGACGGCCGAGCCTTGGTGAGCGTCTCCAGCGCGGCCTTCGACGTGCAGATGAATCCTCAGTCGTCCGGCCGACGGCCCCGCGTACTCGATGAGGGGCCTGAGCTGGGCACCTCACCGGCACTCTCGCGGTCGCCACCACAAGCGCAGCGATCAGGGCGGCGGTACGAGGGAGGGGAACGGCTCGCCGGCGTTGAGGCGGGAGATCAGGGATGCGAGGGCCGTACGGCCGCCGTTCGCGTGGAGCCAGCGGCTCACGGCGCAGGCGGACTTAGCGTAGGTGCCGGCGTCTTTGCTTGCCGCGGTGAGCCACTGATCCAGCGTGACGGGCAGTGAACCGGTGGGTGCCGTGAGGCAGCGGTCTGCCGGATTCCCGGTGAGACGGCCGTCCGTTGCCGGCTTCGGGGCCAGGTAGCGGGCATCGTCGGAGACCACCACGGCCAAACCCTCGTCGAACCACTGCGGGATCTCGACCCCCGACTCCAGCCGGGTGTGCAACTCGACGTGGGACATCTCGTGAGAGGCGATCACCGGATCGACGCCCCTGGGTGACAACATCACCGAGCGGTTGAGCACCGCCACGCCGCGCTCCTTGCCGCCGCCGATGCGTTCGTAGCAGGCCTCGGTCACGCAGGTGAGCAGGGTGGGAGAGCTCACCCGGCCGCCGTAGAAGTCGGCGACTCGTTCGCGGGCCTCCTTCACCGCCAGTCTCACCTGTGCCCGCTGCTGGTCGGACATGCCGGCTTCGCCGTACACGTCTTCCTCCAGCTCTGTCAGGCCGTAGCAGCCGGGGCAGGTGGCAGCGGCGACGGAAGGGTAGGCCAAGGAGACTCCGGCGCCGGCGGCGACGAGCAGTGCCGTGACAACGGCGAGAACGCGCGCCCATGGTCTGCGCGACTTCTTCTGCACGGGCTGCATCCTCGGACCTCCTCCGGTCGGACGGCGTGGCGGGAACACTCTTTCGTATTCTTCGTCGCTCCACATCCACCCACGGTCTGTCATCCCCAGGGTTGAGGCCGGCCCCGAGACCGCGTGTTCTCAAGGGCCTAGGTCGCGTCGCCGTGAGGGTCGACAAGGTCATCCAAGGGGTGAGCCGCCGTAAGGCCACCCTCGTCCGGCGGCCCCCCAACCGCGGAGGAACGGGGGACCAAAACCGTCGGATTGGCTCTGGCGGATGTGTGGCGCTGCTCGAAGGATGTGTTCTATGACGACGACACATGACATGGAGCCGGTTTCGATCCAGAAGGTCATCGCCTCCTTGCCCGGCCCCTTCCAGCAGCGCGACCTGGCCACGGCCAACGACACCGTGGTGCGGATCGCCATGCTCGACGGCGAGTTCCCCTGGCATGAGCATGACGAGGATGAATTGTTCCTGTGCTGGGACGGGGGTTTCCGCATCGAGATGGACGGACGGACGCCGGTTACGCTCAACGCCGGTGAGTTGTTCGTCGTCCCCGCGGGCATCCGGCATCGGCCCGTGGCGGAGCACGCAGCACACGTCTTGATGATCGAACGCCCGGAGACCGAACAGTACGGAAGCCGGCCCATCGATGCACAGCCCAGCTGAACGAAAGGCTTGCCTCGTTGAACGGCCTCGTTGAACGGCCTCGATGCCGCGTCGGCGCAGGCAGGCGCGGCTATCCCCGAGGCCACCGCCCTGCGCTCTCCGCTGCGAGCGGTGCCGGATTCGCCGCTGCCCATGAGATGATCGGGAGAACGGTCTGTCCGGGAATGGGCGGAAGCGGGCGATGATGGTGTCTGTGCTGCCCGGTCTGATCACCTCCGCTCCGGCCGACATGCCCGGCCGCTGGGTCGACATCGACATCGACATCGACATCGTTCGCCGGAACTGCGTCCTGTTCCAGGAGTACCTCGACGCCATGGCCGACGCCGGCGCCGCGGGCGTGGTGGCCTTCGTGCAGACGGAATTCGCCTCACCTCGACACGCTCAGGCAGCGGGTTCGCCGCGTGTCTGGTCAAGCCCTGTGTGCCCGCTACGTGCTGGCGGGGGTGAGGGAACGTGCCCGGGTCGTGGTGGTAAGGGTGGTGAGGGAACGTGACCGGGTCGTGGTGGTGGGATCTGGTGATCGCCGTCGTGGTGGCCGTGGTGGTGGCGTGGGCCGGGTTGTTGGGGGCGCTTCTTGTCGTGCGTCCGCGGGGTGGGCTGTTGCAGGAGTCGTTGCGGCTGTTGCCGGACATGCTGCGGCTTGTCCGGAGACTGGCGGCCGACCGGAGCCTGCATCGTGGCGTACGGATCCGGCTGATGTTGCTTCTCGCCTACCTCGTGTTCCCGATCGACCTCGTTCCGGACTTCATCCCCGTCCTCGGGTACGCCGACGACGCGATCATCGTCGCGGCCGTGCTCCGATCGGTGGTGCGGCGGGCCGGGCTGCCCGCGGTGGAACGCCACTGGCCGGGGAGCCCGGACGGCTTCGCGGCGCTCGCCCGCCTCACCGGCCTCGACAAGCAGGAGAAGGACCAACGCAACGGCGAGCAGGACCACCGCCAAGAGGAGCCGGACCGCTGACCGTCACGGACATACCAACCAATGTCCAATAAAAGCCCAAATATCCCCATGTGCGGCGTTAAGTACCCTTTTGTTGAGCATGGTGCAGCCGGACGCACGCAAAGCCTGAAAGGGAACCCATGGGAGGCGTAACCCGCATCCTCGCCGGCGTCGGCCTGGGAACGGCCGCCGCACTCGCCGTCACCACTTTCACCCCGGAAAGCACCCCCACCTCCATCTTCGCCCCCGCCAACGCACTCCTCACCCCAGCCTCGAACGCGCACGCCGACCGCGCCGACCTGCTGGGTGCCGCCGACGTCGCCCTCTGGTCGCCCACCCCGGCGCACGACCCGACCTGCCAGTACGTCGTCAACACCGACCACCCGGTGCCCCTGAGGTCGGGCCCGGGCGAGAGCTACCCGGCACGCGCCCGGCTGGCCCCGTCGGACGAACCGCTGACGGCTACCTGCGCCGCCCCCGGCCAAGGCGCCGAACACTGGGTACGCCTCAAGAGCGGCGGTCACAAGGGCCTGTGGCTCTGGCGCGACCGGGTGCGACCCTGGACCGGATGATCAGACGCGGCCCGTCTCACGCCCGAAGAAGGCCAGGAGCCGCTCCAGGGGCCAGGTGTTGATCACATCGTCGGTCGTCAGCCAGGCCCGCTGCGCGATCCCCACCCCGAACCGCTGGTGCGCCAGGTGGGGGATCGCGTGGGAGTCGCTGTCGATGGAGAACTTCACCCCGTGGTGCTTGGCCAGCCGTACGAGATCGGCGGGCAGGTCGGAGCGGTCGGGGAAGGAGTCGATCTCCATGGCGGTGCCGGTGCGGGCCGCAGCCCGGAAGACGGCGTCCCAGTCGGCGTCGACACCGTCCCGCTTGCCGATCTTGCGGGTCGTCGGGTGGCCGATGATGTCGACGTACGGGTTTTCGCAGGCGGTGATGAAGCGGCGGGTCATCTCGTCGCGTGACATGCCGAAGTGGGAGTGGACCGAGGCCACGCACACGTCGAACTCCCGCAGGATCTCGCCCGGCCAGTCGACCGACCCGTCGGGTGCGATGTTGAGCTCGGTGCCGTGCAGCAGCCGCATGTCGGGATATTTCTCCTGCAACCGAGCGACCAGGCCGCGCTGCTCCAGTGCCTTGTCCAGGGTCATGCGCTGCATCGCCAGGTCGGGCGCGTGGTCGGTGACCGCGTAGTAGGTGTAGCCGCGGGCGTGGGCGGCGGCCACCATGTCGTCGAGCGAGGCGATGCCGTCGGTCAGATCGGTGTGGGTGTGCAGGTCGCCCTTGAGATCGGCCGGCTCCACCAGGACGGGCAGCTCGCCCCGCAGCGCCGCCTTGACCTCGCCGCCGTCCTCGCGCAGCGGCGGTGGGACGTACTGCATGCCCAGGGCCGCGTAGATGTCCTCCTCGGACTCGGCGGCGATCACCCGGTCGCCCTCGAACAGCCCGTATTCGGACAACTTCCAGCCGCGCTTGACGGCCATCTCCCTGATGGCGACGTTGTGCTCCTTGGAGCCCGTGAAGTACTGCATCGCCGCGCCCCAGGAGCCGGCCGGCACCACCCGCAGGTCGACCTGGACGCCGGACGTGGTGCGGATCGACGTCTTCTTGTCGCCGGCGGCGATGACCTCCGCGACGTACGGCTGGGCGCGGAAGTCGTCCATGATCGACTCGGGAGCCACCGCGAGGATGTCGATGTCGCCGATCGTGTCCTTCATCCGTCGCAGCGAGCCCGCGTAGGCGATGCGCTCGGCCCGCAGCGAGGCCATCACCTGCTCGGCCAGCGCCGTCGCGATGCCGATGTGGACCCGGCGCCCCGACTGCTCCAGCTGCTCGACTCCCTTGAGCAGGTTGGCCAGGGTCTTCGGGCCGAGGCCCTTGACACCGTCGAGGCGGCCGGAGGTGATCGCCTCGGTCAGCGCGGCGGTGGAGTCGATGCCGAACTCCTCGTACAGCATGATCGCCGTCTTGGGCCCCAGCGAGGGCACCCGGGTCAGCCGGCGCACGCCCTCGGGGACGCGCCCCCGCAGGTCGTCGAGCTGCCGGAAGCTCCCGCGCCGCAGGAACTCCTCCATCTTCTTGGCGATCGCCTCGCCCACCCCGGGGACCGAGCGCACGTCGGCCACCGAGATGTCCTCCGGGAACCCGGCTATCGCCTTGGCCGCCTTCTGGTAGCTCCGCACCCGGAACGCGTCGCCGCCGCAGAGCGCGAACAGCTCCGCGTATTCCTGCAGCGCCGCCGCCGCCTCATCGTTCGCCCGCATGCCCCTACCTTAGGAGGCGGCCCCGACAATCCCGGACCGTCAGAAACGCACCTCGCGCGCCCGGTACGGCTCCGCCAGGAACGCCAGCTCCTCCGCCGACAACGACACCGACACGGCGGCCACCGCGTCGTCCACGTGCCGGTCCTTCGTCGCCCCGACGATCGGCGCGGTGACAGTGGGCTGGTGCAGCAGCCAGGCCAGCGCGATCTGCGCGGCCGGCAGGTCACGGTCGCGGGCCACCTGGGCCACCCGGTCGAGCACGGCCTTGTCGTTCTCGGCGTCGTACAGGGCGCCGATCCGCGCGTCGGAGCCCGTCCTGGCCGTCGTGGCGGAGGAGCCCGCGCGGGCCAGCACGCCGCGGGCGAGCGGGCTCCACGGGATCACGCCCACGCCCTGGTCCGCGCAGAGCGGGAGCATCTCGCGCTCCTCCTCGCGATAGAGGAGGTTGTAGTGGTTCTGCATGGAGACGAACTTCGTCCACCCGTTGACCTCGGCGAGGTGCTGGGCCTTGGCGAACTGCCAGGCCCACATGCTGGACGCGCCGATGTAGCGGGCCTTGCCGGCCTTGACCACGTCGTGCAGCGCCTCCATCGTCTCCTCGATCGGCGTCTCGTCGTCCCACCGGTGGATCTGGTAGAGGTCGACGTAGTCGGTGCCGAGGCGCTGGAGCGAGGCGTCGATGGCGGCGTGGATGTGCTTGCGCGACAGGCCGCGGTCGTTGAGGCCCTTGCCCATCGGGAAGAAGACCTTCGTGGCCAGCACGTAGTCCTCCCGTCGCGGGAAGACGGCGCGCAGCAGGTTGCCGGTCACGACCTCGCTCTCGCCGTGGCTGTACACGTCGGCGGTGTCGAAGAAGGTCACGCCCGCGTCGACCGCCCTGCGGACGATCGGCTCGGCCTGGTCCTGCGGCAGCGCCCACTCCTGCCGGGCGGGGTCGCCGTAGCTCATCATGCCGAGACATACCCGCGAGACCTTCACACCTGTGCGACCAAGACGCATGTAATCCATACAAGTCACCATATGACTCGAATATCGGGATAAGAGGGGTGGCCCTCAGGACTGCGGATCGATCATCGTGACGCCCGGCACGGACCCGATCGCCGCCAGCGCCTTGCCGGCCTCGGCCAGCCCGATCGTGCGCGTGACGAGCTGGTCGGGGTGGAGGATCCCACCTCTGATCATCTCCAGCATCGGCGGGTACGCGTGCGCGGCCATGCCGTGGCTGCCCAGCAGCCGCAGCTCCTGACCGATCACGCGGTCCATCGGCACCGGCGTCGCGCCGCCCGGCAGCAGCCCCACCTGTACGTGGCGGCCCTTGCGACGCAGGCTCTCGACGGAGGCGGCGCACGTCTGCGCGCTGCCCAGCGCGTCGATCGACACGTGGGCGCCGCCCCTGGTCAACTCCCTGACCTGGGCGGCGGCGTCGCCGTCGCCGCCGTTGACGAAGTGGGTGGCGCCGGCCAGCTCGGCCAGGTGCAGGGCCTCGCCGCTGACGTCGATCGCCACCACCCTGGCCCCGGCCGCCGTCGCGATCATCACGGCCGACAGGCCGACGCCGCCGCACCCGTGCACGGCGACCCATTCGCCGGGACGCACCTCGCCCACCTGTGCCACGGCGCGGAACGCGGTGGCGAACCGGCAGCCGAGCCCCGCCGCCGTCGAGAACGCCATGTCCTCGGGGACGTCGATGAGGTTGACGTCGGCGTGGTCGATGGCGACGTACTCGGCGAAGGACCCCCAGTGGGTGAAGCCGGGCTGGGTCTGCCGCTCGCAGATCTGGTGGTCGCCGGTGGTGCAGGACGGGCACGTGCCGCACGCGCAGACGAACGGGACGGTCACCCGCGCCCCCGCGCGCCAGCCGCGCACGTCGGAGCCGACCACCTCCACGACGCCCGCCAGCTCGTGGCCCGGCACGTGGGGCAGGACCGAGATGTCGGGATCGTGCCCCTGCCAGCCGTGCCAGTCGGACCGGCACAGCCCCGTCGCCTCGACTCTGATCACCGCCCCATGGGGCGCGGGGGACGGGTCGGGCAGCTCGCGTACGTCGAGCTCTCCACCGAAGATGTCAAAGGCAACCGCTCGCATCTCACGAGCTTAGAACCAGTCGCCGCAGGTCGCGCAAGGCCTGGGGCCGGCATCCCGGCGGGTCCCCGGTGCGCGGACTCGCGCGGGTCCGCGAGAGGACGAGGGCGTCCCCACCGGCGCCTACCTGCGCGATGCCGGAGCACTTCCCTGGTGAGGTGTCAAATCTGGTGACGCGGACAGAGGGGGGTGATGGGACGAGACTTGGACAAGGAGCGCTTTACCGAAGAGGAGTACGTCCGCTTCGGTGAGCGTATGGAGGAGCAGCTCGCCGTGCTGCGCGAGCTGCTCGACACCCCCGGCTTCGGCCAGGGGCCCGCCACGATCGGGGCGGAGCTGGAGCTGTTCCTCATCGACGGGGACGGCCGCCCCCTGCCGCGCAACAGCCAGGTCCAGGAGTCGCTCGACGACCCCCGCGTGGTGCTGGAGCTCGGCCGCTACAACATCGAGGTGAACCTCACCCCGACGCCGCTGGCCGGCACCCCGTTCGAGGTGCTGGCCGCGGAGGTCCAGGAGATGATGACCAAGGTGGACGAGGCCGTGGAGCACGGGGGAGCGGTGCCCATCGGCATCCTGCCCACCCTCGACACCGAGGACTTCACGCTGGGCGCGATGAGCGACCAGAACCGCTACCGGGCCATGAGCAGGGGCATCAGGCGGCTGCGGCTGGAGCCGTTCCTGGTGAAGATCGACGATCTGGAGCTGTCGGTCGAGGACGTGATCCTGGAGAGCGCCAACACCTCCTGGCAGGTGCACATCCGCACGCCGCCGGAGCGTTTCGCGCGGTTGTTCAACGCCGCCCAGCTGGCCATCGGGCCGGTGCTGGCGGTGTGCGGAAACTCGCCGTTCTTCGTGGGCAGGCAGTTGTGGGAGGAGACGCGGATCGCGCTGATGGAGGAGGCCGCCGACGACCGGGACGTGCAGCGGGGCGAGCGCAGGGACGGGCGTGTCACGTTCGGCTCCGACTGGGTGCGGGAGGGCGCGTACGAGTTGTTCGAGCGGTACGTGCGCGACTACGACCCGATCCTCCCGGACCTGACGGACGACGCCGGCCGCTACGACGTGCCCGAGCTGCGGCTGCACCAGGGCACGGTCTGGCAGTGGAACCGCCCCGTCTACGACCCCGCCGACGGCGGCCATCTGCGTATCGAGATGCGGGCGCTGCCCGCCGGGCCGTCGTGCGCGGACATGGCCGCGAACACCGCCTTCCTGCTGGGGCTGACGTTGTCGCAGGCGGAGCGCGACCTGACGGGCTACCGGTTCGCGCAGGCGTACCAGAACTTCTACCGCGCGGCCATGAGCGGGCTGGACGCCAAGTTGTCCTGGCCGGGCGACGAGGGCGAGTTCGAGGCCGCCGACCTGGTACTGCGGCTGCTGCCCGAAGCGCGGGAGGGCCTGCTGGCCGCCGGGGTGAAGCCGCACGACGCCGACCGGGCACTCGGGGTGATCGAGCAGCGGACCCGGCTGCGGCGCACCGGATCGGTGTGGCAGCGGGAGGCGCTGGAGCGGTTCGGCGGCGACCGGCGGCGGATGGTCCGGCGCTACCGTGAGCTGGCGCTTTCCGGGCTGCCCGTGCATTTGTGGCCCTGAGTCGCCCCGGTCGCCGCCTTTCCGCCAGACTGGTAAAGAAACGGAAAAGGTGAGGAAATTATGGCGGCATCGGGGATGGTTTCCACGGAAACAGCGCCATTTGCCCTGGAACGTGCGACGGACGACCTGGCGGAAGGGGCGGCCAAGCTGGCCGGCGAGCTCGGCGGCGTGCCGGTCGCGACGGTGCTGGAGGAGGCCAACAGGACCGCGGGGACGAAGGCCGGCACCGCGGCGATCGGATCCATGAAACCCAAGCCCACCCATTGGTACGCCTTCGACGAGGGCGACCAGGACACCGCCGACTGGTACCCGCAGGGCCTGACCGGCAGCGACGACTCGGGGACGCTCGGCGTGCCGGTGTTCCTGGCGAGCTGGTACTACAAACCCGAGGCCGGCGAGCGGGGCATCAGGGTCACGTTCCTCAGCCCCGAGACGCTGAAGTACCGGCACGCCCTGCTGGTCCTGGCCCGGCCCGACGGCTCGTACGGGCCGATCGACATCCACGCCGGCGGCATCGCCTGCCACGGCGGCCTGCTCTACGTCGCCGACACCGTCAGGGGCCTGCGGGTCTTCGACCTGGCCAACGTGCTCGACCTGCGCACCGCCCAGGACGACCTCGGCGACGGCAAGCGGGTCGGCCGCCACGGCCGCAAGTTCCACGCCTTCGGCTACCGCTACGTGATCCCCCAGACGGACTTCTGGCGGGTGGTGAAGCCGGGGCCGCGGTTCTCGTTCGTCTCGATCGACCGCAGCACCACGACGCCGCAGCTCGTCACGGGCGAGTTCCGGGGCGACGACCCGGACGGCTGGGTTGCGCGCTGGGGCCTCGACCTGGCCGGCGGCGAGCCCGACGACGCCTTCGTCCTGGGGCACCCCAAGATCCAGGGCGCCACGTCGCGCGACGGCCGGTGGTACCTGAGCCAGGGCGGCGAGACCTCCTCCCACAACGGCAAGCTGCTGGTGTACGCGGACGGCGAGCTGGAGACCCGGCCGTTCCCGATCGGCCCGGAGGACCTGACGGTGCAGGACGGCGCGTTGTGGAGCCTCACCGAGTTCCGCAACAAGCGGGGGATCTTCGCCGTCCCGCTCTGAACCGGGCTGTGCCACACTCGCGGATATGGGCCGGTATCTCATCGAACCGTTCGACCGCGGAGACCACAGCGACCGCTACGCCACCGAGCGTTACCAGGGCGCCGCCGGGCGCAACTGGTGGCGCTGCGACCCGGCACTGCGCCTGCTCATGCGCCGCCACCTCGGCGCCGGATACGCCTGGGCCGAGCCGCGGCTCGACCGGCTGGGCGAGTTGATGGGCGGCCTCGTCGCCGAGTGCGCCGAGGAGACCGACCGCAACCCGCCCCGGCTGGAGAAGTACGACAAGTGGGGCAGGGACATCAGCCAGGTCGTCATGCCGCCCTCGTTCCACACCGCCCGGCAGGCGCTCATGGAGGACAACTTCACCTCCCCGTCGTTCGCCGGCGAGGCGCGGGACCACGGAGCGGATCCTGCCGCGCTCGCCGCCGCGTGGACGTACCTGCTCGACCAGGCCGACATCGGCATGGGCTGCGCGCTCGGCACGGGCGGGGACATGGTGGTCTCCCTGGCCGAGAAGCACGCGCCCGAGGACGTACGCGAACGCGTCCGGGAGATCTTCGCGAACGGCTTCTACTCCGGCGAGGCCGCCCAGATGTTCACCGAACGGACCGGCGGCTCCGACCTGGCCGCGCTCGAGACCGAGGCGGCCCCCGACGGCGACGCCTGGCGGGTGACGGGGTTCAAGTGGTTCGCCTCCAACGCGAACGGCTCGGCGTTCGTGGTGCTGGCCCGGCTGCCGGAGGGCGCGGTGGCGCCGTTCCTCGTGCTGTGGGAGCGGCGTGACGGCAGCCGCAACGGCGTGCGCATCCGCCGTCTCAAGGACAAGCTCGGCACCAGGTCCGTCGCCTCCGCCGAGGTCGAGTTCACCGGCGCCGAGGCGTTCCTGCTGGCGGGGGAGGGCTCCGGCTCGGGGCTCGGCACGATGATGAAGCTCACCAACGGCTCCCGGCTGGGCGTGGCCATGATGGGCCTCGGCGTGGCCAGGCGCGCGCTGGTCGAGGCGATCTGCTACGCCCGGGCGCGCGAGGCGTTCGGCCGGCCGCTGATCGAGCAGCCGCTGATGCGCCGCAAGCTGGCCGAGCTGATCGTGGAGGTGGAGGCCGCGCAGGCGATGGTGTTCGACGGGCACGTCGGCCCGCGGCTGCGCCTGGCGCCCGCGCTGATCAAGCTCCGCGCCGCCCGGCTCGGTGTGACCGCGGCCAGCGACGCGATCGAGGTGCACGGCGGCAACGGCTACATCGAGCAGTGGCCGGTGGCCCGGCTGCTGCGCGACGCCCAGGTCAACCCGATCTGGGAGGGCGGCGACCACATCCTCTGCCTCGACGTGCGCCGCGCCATGCTGCGCGAGAACGCCCACGAGCCCTTCCTCGACCGCCTGACGGCCGCCACCGTCCAGGCGCCGCAGGGGGACGACGCCACCGCCGACCTCGTCCGGGGCCGTATCGACGATCTGCGCAAGGCCGTCACCGCCTGGACGTCGCTCGACCCCGCGGTGGCCGAGGCCCGCCTGTATCCGCTGGCCCAGCTCATGGCCGACGTGTACGCCGCCGCCCTGCTGCTGGAGCAGGCCGGCTGGGAGCAGCGCGAGCTCGGCTCCCGGCGCAAGGCCCTGGTCGCCCGGCTCTACGCCACCGCCCACCTGGCCGACCCCGGCCCACTGCGCGGCCTCGACCGCCCCGCCGAGGACCTGGAGCGCTTCGACGAGCTGCTCGCCGGAGCGGTCACGCTCGAATCTGCCGGGTGATCGTCGGGTCGTCGATCGCGGTGTCGGCGGCCAGCAGGAACGCCTTGGACAGGATGACCGACAGCAGGCCGCCGTCCTCCTCGAAGGGCAGGAAGACCCGGTCGCGGGAGGGACCGGCGACGATGCACAGGTAGGCGTCGTTGGGCTCCATGAGGATGTTGCCCGACCCCAGGTGGATCTTGTACGTGCGCAGGTCGCCGCGGACGACGAGGAACCGGTCGGTCAGCGTGCAGCGGCCCGCGACGGTCAGGCGGGGCAGCAGCCGGGCCAGCGCGTCGCGGCGCACCTCCGCCGACGGCGCCAGCGCTCCGAACGACGTCGTGCGCCAGTGGCCGTGCAGCCGGCCGGGGCCCCGGTCGAGCCACGCGGGATCGGTGGCGATCGACGTGACGGCCACGAACAGGTCGACGTCGCGCATCGCCTCGCTGAACACCAGCGGCGGCACCTCCGCGAGCGGCGCCGGCTCCCACCGGTCGCCGGTCAGGCGGTGGAAGCGCACCTCGCCGGTCAACGCGTAACCCTCGTCGGCGTAGCCGTGCGAGAACGACGCCCGCCACCGCCCGCCCGCCATGACGCGCCGCGCCTCCCCGTCGCCGCCGCCGTCCCACGGCCCGACGTATGCGGCCTGCCAGCCGCGCTGCTTGAACAGGGCGTAGAGCTTGTGGTACTCGACCACATGGTCGGCGAAGCGGTTGGAGTGGGCCTCCGTCGCCTCCTCGGCCGGCGTCAGCAGGTAGATCTCCCTGAACGCCTGCTTGAACGGCTGGCGCAACTCCTTCTCCTGCACGGCCTCCCGCCAGGACGCGACCTCCTCCGGCGAGGAGCGGGCCGGATGCCACAGCCGCACCGGCACGTCGGGCACGCCCAGCCCCAGCTGGCTGTGCCACTGCCCGGGGGAGACCTCGAACTCCCAGATCAGCCGGTCGGCGATCGGCTGGCCGGCCAGCTGATGGTAGGGCGGCGCGACCTCGCCGGCGTAGCCTGCCTCCAGCGCCCTGGAGAGGGTCGCCTGCTGCTGCTTGACCTGTTTGACCAGCGCGCGCAGCCGCGCGACCTCCTCACCGTGCTCGCGCCTGACCGCCGCCGGGACCGTCTTCAGCTTCCTGTCGCCGTGCCACCACGACAGCTCGACCGCGCCGTCGGTCGAGATCACCGCGGTGTGCTCGCCCAGCTGCCGCCGCACCCGCCCGTCGGGCAGCCGGAACGCCACCTCCAGCCGGTTGCCCAAGGCCGCCTCGACTCGCTTGAGCATGCGGTCGAGCTGCTTGGGCACCCCCGCGTGCCGGGTCTCCCGCCGGGCCGCGTGCAACGACGCGACGGCCTCCGGCGTGGGGTATTCCTCCGCCGCGTGGGCGATCGCGAACAGCACGCCCTGCGACGGCAGCGTCTTCGCCTGGGTCGGCGCCACCGCGACCTTGCGCAGCAGCGAGTCGAGCAGCTCGGGCAGCCAGGGCTCGTCGTGCCGGAGCGCCACCCTGGCGGCCCGGCCGATGGTCGCCTTCTCGGCGTGGTCGAACGCCTTCTCGGCCAGGTAGGGGATCTCCCCGGCGTGGATCGCGGCCACGCGCGCCTCGGCGGCCTCCATGGTCGCCCGGGCGAACTCCACGTAACCGGGCAGGTGGCAGACCCTTTCCCGGGCGTCAGGCAGTGGCGCGAACCCCCTGGTGAACCGGTAGTCCGCGGGCACGACGGACTCCATGAACAGCGCCCGCTGCGTCGCGTCCCAGCCGAGCAGCAGCTCCACCTCGGCGGCGGCGAGCGGCGCGCCCCCCTCGGCGACCCGCTCGGCCACCTCGGCGTCAGGCCCGGCGAGCCCGGCAAGCCCGGCCGCGGCCAGCAGCGCGAACGGCTCGCCGATCCGATCCTGGCCCATGATGAACCGCACCAGCGCGCGGGCGGGATCCGCCAGCTGATCCAGCGGCGCTCCCTCGGGGCACCGCACCAGCGCGCCGACCCCCAGGGACAGACGCGGCTCCCGCCGCTTCTCCAGGTCCTCCACCAGCGCGTGGAACAGGTCGACGCAGGCCGCCGGCGTGAACAGCGGCTGCCGCTCCAAGAGCTGACTCCTGACCTCCCACCTGGCCAGAACGGCGGCTTCGCGGCCGGAGTCGACGCGGTGGGCGGCCGGCAGCAGCGCACCGAGGTCGTACGCGCTCAGACGGGAGGCGTCGAGCCGCTCCGGGAAACGCTCCACCGCGCCGGTCAACACTTCGAGCAGGCTCCGCGCCTGGGGGGACAGCTGCATGCGCGAGATCATGCCGGACGCCGCCGACAGAACCGCCGCGCCGCTGGCCGGGCCAGGCGGGCGAATGTACGCTCGGCACACTTGCCGAGGAGGCCGGATGAGCGTACGCGTGGAGCGCGAGGGACCCGTCACGACCGTGGTGATCAGCAGGCCGGAGGCGCGCAACGCGGTCGACCGCAAGACGGCCGAGGCGCTCGCCGACGCCTTCCGCGACTTCGAGGCGTCCGACGCCGCCGTGGCGGTGCTGTGGGGCGAGGGCGGCACGTTCTGCGCGGGCGCCGACCTCAAGGCGCTCGACAACCACGTCGGCGAGGACGGCGACGGCCCGATGGGCCCGACCCGGATGCGCCTGAGCAAACCGGTCATCGCCGCCGTCGCCGGGCACGCCGTCGCGGGCGGTCTGGAGCTGGCCCTCTGGTGCGACCTGCGGGTGGCCGAGGAGGGGTCGGTGTTCGGGGTCTTCTGCCGGAGGTGGGGCGTGCCGCTCATCGACGGCGGCACCGTACGGCTGCCGCGGCTCGTCGGCACGTCCCGGGCGATGGACATGATCCTCACCGGCCGTCCCGTCGAAGGCCCCGAGGCGTACGCGTGGGGGCTGGCCAACCGGCTCGTCCCCACCGGCGCCGCGCGGCGGCACGCGGAGGAGCTGGCGCGCGAGATCGCCCGCTTCCCGCAGGCGTGCCTGCGCGGCGACCGCACATCGGCGATGGAGCAGGAAGGGCTGAGCGAGGCCGAGGCGATGCGGAACGAGCTGCGCCACGGTCTGCTGTCGCTGCCCGACGCCATGGACGGCGCCGCCCGCTTCACCCGAGGAGCCGGCCGCCACGGCCGCTTCGACCGGTAGCCCGCCGGCTGCCGGGGCTTGTCGGTCCCGCCACGTATCGTGACCGTATGCCTGACATCGAGGTCGCCGGCCGCGAGGTCCGCATCACCAGCCCCGACAAGGTCGTCTTCCCGCAGACCGGCCACACCAAGCTCGACCTGGTCCGCTTCTACCAGGCCGTCGGCGAGGCGGCGCTGCGCGGTGTCCACGGGCGGCCGATGGTGCTCAAGCGGTTCCCGCACGGCATCGACGACGAGCCGTTCTTCCAGAAGCGGGCCCCGGCCAAGCGGCCCGGCTGGGTCGAGGTGGCCGAGCTGAAATACCGCTCGGGCCTCAGCGCGCAGGAGGTCGTCTGCACCGACCTGGCCCAGCTGCTGTGGGTGATCAACCTCAACTGCGTCGACCTCAACCCCCACCCCGTGCGCGCCGACGACCTCGGCCGGCCCGACGAGCTGCGCATCGACCTCGACCCGGTGCCGGGCGTCCCGTGGGCGGACGTGCTCGCCACGGCCCAGGTCGCCCGCGAGGTGCTCGCCGACCACGGCCTGGTCGCCTGGCCCAAGACGTCCGGCTCACGCGGCTTCCACGTCTACGCCCGCATCGAGCGGCGCTGGCCGTACGCGAAGGTGCGCAAGGCGGCCGAGACCGTGGCGCGCGAGGTCGAGCGGCGCGCGCCCGGCCTGGCCACCAGCCGGTGGTGGAAGGAGGAGCGCCACGGCGTCTTCGTCGACTTCAACCAGAACGCCTACGACCGCACCGTCGCCTCCGCCTACTCCGTGCGCGCCGTGCCCGACGCCCGCGTGTCCACCCCGCTGACCTGGGACGAAGTGCCCGGGTGCCGGCCCGAGGCGTTCACCGTCGAGACCGTGCCCGAGCGCCTGGCCGAGGCCGGCGACCCGTGGGAGGACATGGACTTCCACCCGGGCGGCCTCGACGGCCTGCTGGAGCTGGCCGAGGAGCTCGGCCCCGCCCCCAAGGCGCCCAAGGGCGCCGGGCGCAGGCAGCAGACCAAGCCGGTCATCGAGATCGCCAGGGCCGAGCACAAGGACGAGGCGATGGCCGGGTTCGAGCGGTGGAAGGCCCGCCATCCCGAGGTCGCCGCCCGGCTGGAGCCCGCCGACGTGCTGGTCGACGGCATGCGCGGGCGCAGCAGCCTGTGGTATCGCATCCGCGTCAACCTCCAGCACGTGCCGGAGGCGGAAAGGCCCGCGCAGGAGCCGCTCGAGGTCGACTACGACCCCTGGCGAGGCTGACTCACCGGCCGGAGATCAGGTCGGCCAGGTGCGCGTACGCCGAGGTCCTGGTGCCGTGCTCGTTCTCGCGCCGGTCCGCGGCCCGGTACAACGCGTAGATCAGCTGCACGCCCGTCCAGCGCAGCGGCTCGGGCTCCCACTGCCGTACCTGCCGTCCCACCCACGGCAGCCCGGTCAGCGGGGTGTCGCGGCGCAGCACGAGGTCGCGCAGCGTGCGCCCGGCCAGGTTCGTCGTGGTGACGCCGCTGCCCACGTAGCCGCCCGCCCAGCCGAGCCCGCTCGCGTGGTCGAGGTGCACGGTCGAGCACCAGTCGCGCGGCACCCCGAGCACCCCGCACCAGGCGTGCCGCACCCGCACGTCGGCCGCCGCGGGGAAGAGCTTGACGAGCATCCGCCACAGCAGCGCCACCGTCTGCCGCTGCGTGGCCCCCCGCCGGTCCGTACGCGACCCGAACCGGTACGGCACCCCCCGGCCGCCGATCGCGATCCGGTCGTCGGCCGTCCGCTGCGCGTAGACGTACGCGTGCGCGTTGTCCTCCAGCAGTTCGTTGCCCTGCCAGCCGATGTGCTTCCACACCTCGGCGGGCAGCGGCTCGGTGACGATCATCGAGCTGTTCATCGGCAGCCACTGCCGGTGCTGCCCGGCCAGGCCCGCGGTGAAGCCCTCGGTGGCGCGGATGACGTACTCGGCCAAGACGGCGCCGCGCGGGGTGACCGCCGTGGCCTTGCGGGTGCCCTCGCGCGGCAGGATCGCGGTCACGGTGGTGTCCTCGAAGATGTCGACGCCCATCCCGGCCACCACCCGCGCCAGCCCGACGGCCAGCTTGGCCGGCTGGATGCGGGCGCCGTGCGGCGAGTACGACGCCTCCAGCGCCCCGGCCACCTGCAGGCGTTCGTGCTGCTCGTCGCGGTCGAGCAGGCGCATGTCGTCCTCGCCGTACCCCCAGGAGCGCAGTTCGGCCACGCCCGCGCGCAGGCGGCGCCGCTGGGCGGGGTTCGTCGCGACGTGCAGCAGGCCACCCTTGTGGATGTCGGCGTCGATGCCCTCGGCCTGGGCCACCGCGATGACCTCGTCCACCGAACGGAACATCGCGTGCTGCAGGTCGATCATGGCCTGCCGGCCGCGCGCCTTGGCGTGCCGCCTGCGCGACCCGGCGAACTCGGCGGACAGCCAGCCGCCGTTGCGCCCCGACGCGCCGTACCCGGCGAACTCCTTCTCCAGGATCGCGACGCGCAGCCCTGGGTCGGCCTGCTTGAGGTAGTACGCGGTCCACAGGCCGGTGTAGCCGCCGCCGACGATGGCGACGTCGTAGTCACGCGGCCCGGGCAGGGACGGCCGCCGCGCGGGCAGGCCGATCTGGCGGTACCAGAAGGAGACGTCGCCGTTGGCGAAGTCGGAGGTCAGCGGGATGCCTTTGTTCACCGAACACATTGTCTAGTAGCGCCTGGGGCTCCAACAAGTGGACGAAGTGTAACAAAACGTGACACCGGCCTAGCTTCGTGTCGGACGCTCGTACCCTTCGTCGCCGCCGTATACGTGCAGGTCAGGATCGTTCTCTGGCTGTGTCGCGGGGCTGGTCGGCGAGGCGGTGTGCTCGGAGGCGAAGTCGTCGTCGAGCGCGGGGGCGGGGCGCGGGAGCAGGTAGTCGTACCAGGTGATCCCGCCCTTGGGCATGGCGTCGGTGAGCAGGGCGCCCTCGCGCTGGGCGGCGTACAGCCGGCCGGGGTAGCGGACGGACAGGCAGGGGCGGCGCAGGCCCTCGGCCCGCAGCCAGGTCGTGACCAGCTCGCCGGTGTCGATCACCTGCGGCCCGCCGAAGTCGATCGCCGTGCCGGTCGGGCCGGCGGCGCACAACTCGGCCACGCGCGCGGCGACCTCGCCGGTGTGCACCGGTTGCCAGCGCAGCGAGCGGTCCACCGGCAGCACCGGCAACGACCGGAAGTCGCGCAGCCTGCGGTGCAGCCACTGGTGGAACGGGGTGGCCCGCAGGATCGTCCAGCCCAGGCCGCTCGCGGCGACCACGCCCTCGGCCTCCAGTTTGTGCTTCAGGTAGCCGTGGGGCGCCCGGTCGGTGCCGACGACCGAGGTCAGCAGCAGGTGCGGCACCCCCGCCTCGCGGGCCAGGATCGCCAGCGTGCGGGTGCCCGGGATGTCCACGGCGCCGCGTCCCTTGCGGCCGCTCGTGGCCAGGTGGGCGATGGCGTCCACCTCCCGTACGGCCTCCGCGACGCCGTCGCCCGAGATGAGGTCGCCCCACCTCCAGTCGACGTTGACACTGCTGGCGCGCCGCGAACGGCTCAGCGCCCGCACCTCGTGACCCGCCCGCAGCAGCGCCGGGACCAGAGCCGAGCCCAGCGTGCCGGTGGCTCCCGTGACCAAAATGCGCATGAAGGCCCCCTACCCGTCAATTTCCGGAAATGTCAACGAATCTCGGCCTAGCGTCTGAGCGCCGCACTCAGGGGTAGGGCGGCACGCATGGCTCGCATCGCATCGGAATCCTTGATCGAACGGCTTGCTGCGTGGGGGGTCGACACCGTCTTCGGCCTGCCGGGCGACGGCATCAACGGCATCATGGAGGGCCTGCGGCGCCACCGTGACCGGGTGCGTTTCGTCCTGGTCCACCACGAGGAGGCCGCCGCCTTCATGGCCACCGGCTACGCCAAGGCCACCGGCCGTGTCGGCGTCTGCCTGGCCACCTCGGGCCCCGGCGGCATCCACCTGCTCAACGGCCTCTACGACGCCAAGCTCGACCACGTGCCCGTGCTGGCCATCACCGGCATGCAGGAGACGTCCGTGCTGGGCACCGGCTACCAGCAGGAGGTCCATCTGGACAAGCTGTTCGCCGACGTGGCCGAGTACAACATGATGATCAGCAACCCGGGACAGCTGCCCTCCCTGGTGGACCTGGCGATCAGGACGTCGTACGCCCGGCGCGGGGTCTCCCACCTGACGTTGCCGAACGACATCCAGGTGGCCGAGGCGGGAGCCGACCCGTACGAGCACGTGGCCCCGGCCCGGGTGCCGCAGACGTCGCCGGTGTTCCTGCAGCCGTCCGGCATCCCGCGGCCCGAGGATCTGGAGTGGGCGGCCGAGGTGCTCAACAAGGCCGAGCGGCCGGCCATGCTGGTCGGGCAGGGCGCGCTGCACGCCCGCGACGAGGTGCTCGCGGTGGCCGAGGCGCTCGGGGCGCCCGTGGTCAAGACGCTGCCCGGCAAGGCGGTCATCCCGGACGACTCGCCGTACACGACCGGCGGGATCGGACTGCTCGGCACGCGGCCGAGCGAGGAGTTGATGGACGAGACCGACGTGCTGTTCATGGTGGGGACGAACTTCCCGTACTCGAAGTTCCTCCCGGATCCGGACAAGACGCGGGTGGTGCAGTTCGAGGCGGACCCGACGAGGGCCGGGGCTCGCGTGCCGACCGACGTGCCGGTGGTGTGCGACGCCAGGGAGGGGCTGCGGGCGCTGCTGCCGCTGCTGAAGCGACGCAACGGAAACGCCCATCTGGCGAAATATCAGAAGATGATGGCCAAGTGGCGGGCCGACATGGAGTCCCTGGAGAACCCCGACCGCGACCCTATCGCCCCCCAGTACGCCGCGTCCGTCCTCGACGACCTCGCCGCCGACGACGCCATCCTGACCTGCGACAGCGGCACCATCGCCACCTGGGCCGCGCGCCACTGGACGATCCGCGGCGACCGCCGCTTCTACCTGTCGGGAACGCTCGCCTCGATGGCCAACGGCCTGCCGTACGCCATCGCCATCCAGCACGCCTTCCCGGACCGCCAGGTCATCGCCTACGTCGGCGACGGCGGCTTCTCGATGCTCATGGCCGAGTTCCTCACCGCCGTCCAGCAGCGGCTGCCGGTCAAGGTGGTGATCAACAACAACAACTCGCTCGGCCAGATCCTGTGGGAGCAGATGGTGCTCGGCTACCCCGAGCACGGCGTCCGGTACGCCGAGCCCGAGGCCGACTTCTCGGCCTGGGCGCGGTCGTGCGGCGGATTCGGGGCGAAGGTCACCAAGGCCGGCGACGTGACCACGGCGATCCGCGAGGCCCTGGCCCACGACGGCCCCGCGCTGGTGGACATCGACGTCAACCCGAACGAGCCGCCCATGCCCGGCAAGGTCTCCTACGACCAGGCCAAGAGCTTCGCCCAGGCGTTCCTGAAGGGCCAACCGCACCAGGCCGCCATCGCGACCACGCTGTTCAAGGACCGTATCCAGAAGCTGGGGGACTGACGTACGCCGCCGCGATGCCCGCGGCGGCGGTGAGCAGCGGCTCCACCAGGCGCGGCAGCTCGCGGGCACGCCGCGAGGAGACCACGATCCCGAGCGCCGCCACCGCCCGCCCGCCGGCCAGGACCGGCGCCGCCGCCGAGCACGAACCGAGCGTCATCTCCTCGTACGTCAGCGCGTATCCCTGCGCCCGCACCGCCGCCAGCTCCCTGGCCAGCCGCCCGGGCTCGATGATCGTGTGCGGGGTGGGGCGTTCGAGCTTGCGGGCCAGATACGACGTGACGAACCACTCCGGCTCGTACGCCAGCAGCGCCTTGCCCACGCCCGTCGGATGCATCGGCAGCCGCGCGCCGATCCGCGACACGATCGGCACCGCCCGCCTGCCGTACACCTTGTCGACGTAGAGCACCTCCAGGCCGTCCCTGACCGCGAGGTGCACGTTCTCTCCCGTGGAGGCGAACAGCTCCTGCAGCCACGGGTGGCCGAACTCCCGCAGCCGGTTGGGCGCGAGCTGCCCCAGCTCCCACAGCCGCAGCCCGACCCGCAGCCGCCCGTCGGGGCCGCGGCTGAGCGCCTGCCACCGCTCCAGCTCGCCGACCAGCCGGTGCGCCGTGCTCAGCGGCACCCCGCTGCGCCGGGCCAGCTCGGTCAGCGTCAGCCGGGGGTGCGCCGCGTCGAACGCCCCCAGCAGCGCCAGCACCTTGGACGTCACCGACCGCCCCGGCTCCCGCGATCCGCCCGCCATGAGCCCATCCTTCCACTCAGTGGAAGCGCCGTCTCGGCGAGACCCCGCTCGAAGCAGGATGCTTCCTTCATGCGAACTCAGGTTGCGATCGTCGGGGCGGGTCCCGCGGGCCTGCTCCTCTCCCATCTGCTCCACCTGCGCGGCATCTCCTCCGTGGTGCTGGAGAAACGCAGCCGCGACTACGTCGAGCGGCGCGTGCGGGCCGGCGTGCTGGAGCAGGGCACGGTGGACACGCTGATCGAGGCCGACGTCGGTGAGCGCATGCTGCGCGAGGGGCTGCCGCACCACGGCATCGAGCTGCGGTACGGCGGCGCGGGCCACCGCATCCCGTTCGACAAGCTCGTCCCGGGCAGGTCCATCACCGTGTACGGCCAGCAGGAGGTGGTCAAGGACCTGATCGCCGCCAGGCTGGCGGCGGGCGGCGACATCCGCTTCGAGGTCGAGGACGTGGCCCTGCACTCGCTGGAGTCCGAGCCGTACGTGACGTTCGGCGGCGAGCGGCTCGACTGCGACGTGATCGCCGGCTGCGACGGGTTCCACGGCGTGTCCAGACCGGCGATCCCCGAGGGGGTGCTGACCGTCTTCGAGAAGGACTATCCGTTCGCCTGGCTCGGCATCCTGGCCAAGGTCGCGCCGTCCTCCGAGGAGCTGATCTACACCAGGACCGAGCGCGGCTTCGCCCTGCACAGCATGCGCTCGCCCACTGTCAGCCGCTTCTACCTGCAGGTCCCGGCCGACGCCCGGCTGGAGGAGTGGCCGGACGAGCGCACCTGGGGCGAGCTGAAGGCCCGGCTGGAGAGCGTGCCGGGCTTCACCCTGGCCACCGGCGAGATCGTGGAGCGCGGCATCACGCCCATGCGGGCCTTCGTGGCCGAGCCGATGCAGTACGGCCGGCTCTACCTGGCCGGTGACGCCGCCCACATCGTGCCGCCGACCGGCGCCAAGGGGCTCAACCTGGCCGTCGCCGACGTGCGGGTGCTCACCGACGCGCTCGCCGCCTACTTCGAGGACGGCTCGACCGAGCCGCTCGACGGCTACTCGCGGGCCTGCCTCAAGCGGGTGTGGCGGGCGCAGCACTTCTCGTGGTGGATGACGACGCTGCTGCACACGTTCGACGAGGACGACGCGTACGCCCGCCGGCTCCAGCTGTCCTACCTGGACTACGTCACCTCCTCGGAAGCGGCCGCCACCACCCTCGCCGAGAACTACGTCGGTTTGCCCTACTGATCCGGAAAAGGCTGCTGACCTTGGGCGATGCTTTAGAGTTGTTTGGTGGTCTTTGAGGAGGGATGGGCGACTTCGCCCCTGCGCTGGCTGATGAACGCCCTGGGCGACGCCCAGCTCCAGCGGATGGCCGGCGACCCGGGTCTGGTGGCCGCGGTGGACCAGCACGCGGCCTGGCTCCGTGACGCGATCCCGCTCGACCGCGAGACCCTGGGCGACTATCTGCTGGGTTTCCTGGACGAGCTGCGGCATCTCGGCTGGTCCTTCACCGGCGAGTCCGACGCGCCGTCGCTTCGCCTGACCGCCGTCTGCTACCTGACCCGCGAGCTCGGCCTCCTCGACGACGGCCGCACCGCCTGACGAAACGCCTGACGAACCCCCGCCGCGAACCCCAGCGGTCCGGCCCGTGCGGTGCCGCGCGGAACGTGGGGACATGGCGGCACGCACTGCTTGACGGGGTGCTGGACACGACGGCGCCCCGGCCGGTCCCGCCTGGTGTGCGGGCCGTGGGCCGGGGCGCCGGTCCTTCCTGTCGTGCCCTCGTGGTCAGCCCGGAGGCATGTCCGAACGGTGGGAGCCGCCGGTCGTCGGACCAGGCGTGCCGGTGGTGGGGCCGGACGTACCCGTGGTGGGAGTCGTCCGGATGGGAGTCGTCTCCTCCGCCGCCATCGCGCGGGCGTCCTCACGCCCCCGCTGGTACGCCTCCGCGTGTGCCCGCGCCTGCGGAGCCTCCTGCTCCATCCGCCCCAGCCAGCGTTCCCAGCGCTGCTGCATCGGGCGGATGAGCCCGCCCCCGACGCCGATCGCCGCGATCGCGCCGACGGTGGCGAGCACCGTGACGAGCACCGGCGTCGTGACCGTCGTGGCCACGCCGATCTGGTTCAGCGCGGCGATGATGCCGAGCGCCCAGATGAACACCGAGGCCGCGGCCGCCAGCCAGCGCCCGTACGACAGGCCGCCGAGCATGCCGCTCACGATGTCGTGCACGGCCTTGGCCACGGCGCCGGCCACCACGATGATCACGATGGCGACGATGGCCCTGGGCAGCCAGGCCACCACGCCCGTGAGCAGCGCGGAGATCGGGTTGGGCCCGAAGACGCTGAACGCTATCTGCAGGGTGACCAGCAGAATGGCGTAGTAAACGATCTTGGCGAGCAGGTCGCTGGCGTCGTACTTGCTCCGCTCCAGCATCCGCCGCACGCCACTGCGCTCCACGGCCCGGTCGAAACCGACCCGTTCGAGCACCTTGTCGACGAGCTTGGCCAGCAGTTTGGCCACGATCCACCCGATGACGAGAATCACCAGGAACGCGACCAGTCTTGGAACGAACGTTGCTATTTGCCGGAGTACGTCCGTTAGTGCTTGGCCGATGTTGATGTCCACGGTTTCCTCCTCCGAGGAGCCAATGCCTCGGCGCTACCCGTACCGAAACCGTGTATGCACAGAGAGCCACCAAAACTTCTCACAAGGCGACATTTCACCGGAAGTCATCATTAGGTAGGTAGCCAGCGGAAAGTCACCCGGTTAGGGTGATCGTCGTGCATCGCAGCCGCCTGTACGCCCTCCTTGTCGACACCCCGGCGGCCGGGGCCGAGGAAGCGTCGCGTGCGTACGCGGCATCACGGTCACCTCGGCGGTGGTGGTCCCCGACGGCACCCTCCTACGGGAGATGCTGGCGCTGACCGCGCAGGGAATCCTGGAGCCGCGCCGGGCGGGAACAGTGCCGCTGGACAAGGCCGCGTACGCGTACCGCGCTTTCCGCGCCGGCGGACACCGCGGCCGATGGGTACTCACGAGCTGACGCCGGCCGCTGCGGTCGATCGGCAAGTGCACAAGCATCACGTAGCGCGTGGTCCGCTCGACCAGGGTGCCGATGCCCGAGTTGCCGTTCTTGCCAATGACGCAGTCGACTTCCCGGTGGCCGGGTACCGCGCGGTCGCCGGCCGCTCGCTCTTCATTTCATGACGCCACGCCTGTGACCAGGCCGAACTCGTACACCACTTCCGTGGACGCAACCCCCAGCGGCTGGTCGGCGATGTGGATCGGGTGCTCTCGTTCAGGTAGCGGCCACGCACGTCTGGAGGCGCCATCGAGGTGATCGGTGGCGCCCACGTTCTTGCCGGTCGGGTTGCGTCCGTCATGCCATCGTCGTCCGGTCGGGGAACTGATGCCGACGATCCGGCATGCCTCCTGGTTGTTCAAGCCCTGCTGCGCGAGCCGCCAGCATGCCGCCCGCTCTCGGAAGGCGCCCTACGTCCCTGGGTGCGCTCTCTGTCCCAACGGATCTCGAAGTCCATCGCATCCCCTCGTGCGCGACGACCACAAGAAGAGAAGCTTCGAGCACGGGCCCTTCCAGCAAGAACGACCGTCCTCCTTCGCCTTCTCGTAGGGCTTGCCGGGACGCTCATCCTCGTCACGCGACGCCCGGAGGGAGCAACGGAATACGTGGCGGGAGATGCGAAGACGTTGAGGCACGATTCGTCTCGACGGGGGAGTGGCCCCGGAGCCGTCGTCGCCGCCCACGATCAAGCCCTCACCGGATCACCGGTGAGGGCTGGCGTTTTCGGGCGGGGAGTTTCGGATATCGGTCATATTCGTTCTACGGCCATCGCTTTCGCCATGTCGAGGGTCAGGCCCTCTTGCGCAGGATGGTGAGAATGGAGAGGCCGACGACGGCCAGACCGCAGAAGGCCACTCCACCCGTCTTGAAGGCGTCCAGCGGATTGGCGCCCATCACGCCGATCGCGAGTCCACAGACCACGCCCGCGATCGCCGCGACGCATAGCGTCACCAGGACGTAGACCACGTCATTCACTGTTGCTCCCTCCCCGCGAAGATCTACGGATTGATAGGGGAGCAATGTAAGCGACCAGAAGTCTCAGGCGCCACGGCAACCGCCCTGACGTCGTTTCATAACTTCCTAAAATCTCTTCTTGGGGTCTGCGTGACCATCCCGGCCCGTCGCCTAAGAAGCCGCAAAGTCCCAGTCGCTCGAAGAACCTTCGTGTATACGACGCCCTTGGCCGGAACGACAAGAAGCCCCAGCCGCTCGGCGTACGCCAAGGCTGGGGCTCTGTCTGGTGGTGGACGATACTGGGATTGAACCAGTGACCTCTTCCGTGTCAGGGAAGCGCTCTCCCGCTGAGCTAATCGTCCATATTGAGTTGTCACTCAGAGCGGAAGACGGGATTCGAACCCGCGACCCTCACCTTGGCAAGGTGATGCTCTACCCCTGAGCCACTTCCGCATGGCGCTGTTGTTACTTTACCGGATCCCGGAGGGTCCGATGGTCGCCGAGGTGGAGACGGGATTTGAACCCGTGTAGACGGCTTTGCAGGCCGCTGCCTCGCCTCTCGGCCACTCCACCAGGAGTCGTGCTCCGAGCGGAAGACGGGATTCGAACCCGCGACCCTCACCTTGGCAAGGTGATGCTCTACCCCTGAGCCACTTCCGCGTGACGCCTCGGCCGCTCGCGCGCCGGGCCACGGGAAAACCATATCGTCTCCCGGGAGTGCCCGTGCGCACGGAGCGTCCGGCGGCGGCCAAATTCAGCGGATCAATCGCACATCCTTCGCCATGACGAACATCACCCGGTGGCCCAGCTGGATCTGGTGGTAGCGGGTGGTGCCCGTGGTGGTGACGTGTCGGGCGGGGTTGAAGGCGTTCGCGGCGTAGTAGGAGCCGGTGACGGTGTCGCCCACGGTGTACCGCTGCCCGGGCGCGATCCGGTACTTCAGCGGCGCCAGCCGCTGGTAGGCGGCGCTGGTGTACGCCGATCGCTCCGGATACGCGCGCCCGTACACCTTCACGTCCGCCGACAGCGGCGTGACCACCGGGCCCCTGGCCGGGACGGCGGTCGGCCTGCCCGCCGGGTTGTGGAACCACGCCTTCTGGCCGAGGTACCAGATGGCCGTCCAGTCACCCCGCCGCTCGGCGACCGCGAAGCGCTGGCCGGTGGAGGCGCGGGCGCTGTGGTCGTACACGCTGTACGTGCTGGGTCTTCCCCCGCGCTTGCCGATGTCGAGCACCAGGGGAGCCCGGTGGCTGGGCGACTTGTGCAGCCAGACCGTGGAGGCCCCGTGCGGGGGGCAGCGCTTCGACGCGTCGCCGCTCACGCAGCCGGTGAAACGCGGCCGGTGGGAGTTGTACGACGGCCGGATGAGGACGGAGTCGCCGCCCCTGGCCGCCCGGAACGGCTTGTCCATGAGGTCGAAGTAGTGAGCCCAGTCCCAGTACGGCCCCGGGTCCTCGTGCATGCCGGCGACGGTGCCCGGCGTCGTGCCGGGCACGTTGTCGTGGCCGAGGATGTGGGCCCGGTCGAGCGGGATGTCGTGCTTGGCGGCCAGGTACTTCACCAGCCTGGCCGACGACCGGTACATCGCCTCGGTGTACCAGGCGCCGCCCTTGGCCAGATAGCCCTCGTGCTCGATGCCGATCGAGCGGGTGTTGACGTCCCAGTTGCCCGCGTGCCAGGCGATGTCCTTCGTCGGCACGTGCTGGGCGACATGTCCGTCACGGGAGCGGATCGTGTAGTGCCAGCTCACGTACTTCGGGTTGCGCACCATCGACGGGATGCCCTGGTAGGTGCCCTCGGTGTCGTGGATGACGATGTAGTCGATCCTGCGCTCGCGGGTCAGGCGGTCGTGGTTGCCGTAGTCACGATCGCCCTTCTTGCCCCACCGCTTGTACGCGGCCGGCATCCACTCGCAGTGCAGCGACGATGGGCACTCCGCCCTGCCGCCCGCCGCCTTGGTCCCCGCGGCCGACCGCGGTGCGTCGGCGCCGGGCGCCCAGCCGAGGTCGGTGTTCTCCTCCCCGGCCCACCAGTCCTCCTCGGCGGATTCACCGCCGGGCAGGTCCGGCACGGGGTCGAGCCGGACGAGGTGGCCGTCGTCGGTACGGCGCTCCACCCCCTCCCGCATGACGGAGAAGACCTCGTCGGCGAAGGCCCGGGAGGCGTCCGGGTCGTCGGTGCCCGCGTACTTCGCCACGGCGTCGTACCAGTCGGACGGGTCGGAGCTGGGGCGCCGCTGGTAGGAGGCGAGCAGGGCGGCGCCGGCGCGGATGTTCGCGGACGGGTCCTCGCGCAGGCGGGTGGGCGCCACGCCGATCAGCCGGCCGGCCTCGGGCAGCGTCGTGCGGTGCGCCGGCGTCGCGGTGCGCAGCGCGGAGGAGGCCGGCGGGCCGCCGGGTGTGATCGCCATCGGGCGGGCCTCGTCGCCGCGCGGGTCGCCGAGGGCGTCGCCGATCCCGTCAGTCGCCTCGGCGGGGAACGCGTCCACCAGGTGCATCGGGCCGTAGCCGCCCGCCGTGCTCGGCCGCCCGCCGTTGGCGTCCCACCGCGACTCCAGGTACGCGACGCCGAGCAGCACGCTCTCCGGCACCCCGTACTCGCGGGCCGCGGCGGCGAAGTCGGCCTGCCGCCCTTCGGCGCGCGCGGCGCCCGCGGGGGACCGCGCGCCGGAGTCCCGCCGTTCGACGTCGGCGGGTGCGGTGAGTACGCCGGCCGCCAGGACGGCGGCGAGCCAGAGCTGCATGAACATCTCCCCCAGGAACGTCACGATATGACTACGCTCCGTAACCGTTCCCCGGAAAGGGATGTGTCAGACGGGGCGGATGTTACAGATGTGACTCGGAGCTGCTTGGGTGCTTTGCCCTGGTTTGTAGGGGTATGTAGCAGAGTGACGTTCGCAACCCCACCAGGCGTCGTTCAGCGTTAATCCTGCCCGATTTCGGGCAGAATGTTGCTGTGTCTCATTCCAGAGCCGTAGGGTCCTCGTCTGTGTCAGCGGCCCGGCATCCGTACGAAGATCTCATCGACCACCTCACGAGCACGACGCCGCTCGGCCAGGGGGAGGCGGCCCGTGTGGTGGCAGACGTGCTGGCGTACTTCTCCGAGACCACCGAAGAGTTCGTCCGCCGCCGTCACGGGGAGTTGAAGCGGCACGGCTTCACCAACGACGAGATCTTCCCGAGGATCGCCGCCGCATTAGGCGCTCGCCGGGTGGCCGCCCCAAAGCTGTCGCTCAGACAACTACGCCGGATCATCTACGGATAGAGGAGACCTCGATGTGCGGAATCGTGGCCTATGTCGGCCCCAAGGACGCCGCGCCCATCCTGCTGGAGGGACTGCAGCGGCTCGAATACCGGGGCTACGACTCGGCCGGTGTCGTGGTGTCCAACAAGGGCCTGAAGGTACGCAAGGTCAAGGGCAGGGTGGCCGACCTGGCCAAGGTGGTCCCGGCCCGGTTCAAGGGCAACCTCGGCATCGGCCACACCCGATGGGCCACGCACGGCGTCCCGAGTGACGTCAACGCCCACCCCCACCTGTCCGCCGACGAGCGCATCGCGGTGGTGCACAACGGCATCATCGAGAACGCCGCCGAGCTGCGCGCCAAGCTGGAGGCCGACGGCGTGGTGTTCGCCTCCGAGACCGACACCGAGGTGCTCGCCCACCTGATCGCCCACGCGGCCGACGAGAACGACACGCTGGAGGAGGCGGTCAGGAAGACCCTCAAGAGCGTCGTGGGCACGTACGGCATCGCCGTCATCGACTCCGAGCGGCCCGGCGAGGTGGTCGTGGCGCGCAACGGCAGCCCGATCGTGGTCGGCATCGGCGAGAAGGAGATGTTCGCCGCCTCCGACGTGGCCGCGCTCGTCCGCTACACCCGCCAGGTCGTGCACCTGGAGGACGGCGAGCTGGCCGTGCTCAAGGCCGACGGCTTCCACACCTTCGCCAGCGACGCCCGCGAGACGGCCAAGGAGCCGCTGACCGTCGACTGGGACGCCGGCCACTACGACACCGGCGGCTACGAGCACTACCTGCTCAAGGAGATCTCCGAGCAGCCCGAGACGGTCACCCGCACCATGAGCGGCCGGCTCGACGAGCGTTTCCACGTCGCCCACCTCGGCGGGCTCAACATGGACGCCCGCGAGACCCGCTCGTTCCGCCGGGTGAAGATCATCGGCTGCGGGTCGGCGTACTACTCGGGGCAGATCGGGGCGCAGCTCATCGAGGAGCTGGCGCGCATCCCGTCCGACGCCGAGCCGGCCAGCGAGTTCCGCTACCGCAACCCGGTCGTCGACCCCGACACGCTCTACGTCGCCATCAGCCAGTCGGGGGAGACCTACGACACGCTCGCCGCCGTGCAGGAGCTCAAGCGCAAGGGCGGCCGGGTCATCGGCATCGTCAACGCGGTCGGCAGCGCCATCGCCCGCGAGGTCGACGGCGGCATCTACCTGCACGCCGGCCCCGAGGTCTCGGTGGCCTCGACCAAGGCGTTCACCTCGACGGCGGTGGCGTTCGCGCTGCTCGCGCTGCACCTCGGACGGGTGCGTGACCTCTCGCCCGCCGACGGGCGGCGCATCGTGGAGGGCCTGCGCCGGCTGCCCGGGCAGATCGGGGAGATCCTCGCCCAGAGCGACAAGATCGCCGAACTGGCCAAGAAGTACGCCGGTCACCCGAGCATGATGTTCGTCGGCCGCGTGCGCGGCTACCCGGTCGCCCGCGAGGGCGCGCAGAAGCTCAAGGAGATCTCGTACGTCCACGCCGAGGCGTACCCGGCGAGCGAGCTCAAGCACGGCCCGCTCGCGCTGATCGGCCCGGACATGCCGACGGTCGCCATCGTCCCCGATGACGAGCTGCTCGACAAGAACCTCACGACGCTCGGCGAGATCCGCGCCCGGGGCGGCCGGGTGCTCATGGTGGGTCACCGCGAGCCCTCCGCCAAGCTGGCCGACGACGTGATCGTGATCCCGAGGAACGAGATCGAGCTCGACCCGATCCTGCTGGCGATCCCGCTGCAGCTCTTCGCGTACTACGCTGCGGTGGCGCTGGGCCGCGACGTGGACAAGCCGCGCAATCTAGCCAAGAGCGTTACAGTTGAGTAATTAACTCTATTTCAGCAACAATCATCCCAGGGTAGTGTTATTCCGCTGCTGACGACATAAATTCGATATGTGCGGCAGCAGTTCGATCAGCAGCGGCCTCATCCCGCCCGCATGTACGACTACATGCTCGGCGGGAAGGACAACTACGCGGTCGATCGCCAGGCCATCGATCAGCTCGCCGAGCTGATCCCGGAGGCGGTCCCGCTGGCCCGCGCGAACCGGGCCTTCCTTCAGCGTGCCGTACGCTACGTGGCCCGCGCCGGAGTCCGGCAGTTCCTCGACCTCGGCAGCGGGCTGCCGACCCAGGGCAGCGCGCACGAGGTCGTGCCCGAGGCCCGGGTGGTCTACGTCGACAACGATCCGGTGGTCGCCGAGCACGCGCAGAGCCTGCTCCGGCCGGGGCCTGGCCGGACCGGCCTGGCCAGGTTCGTCCAGGCCGACCTGCTCGATCCCGAGGACGTGCTGGCCAGGGCCGGGGAGTTCCTCGACCTGGACGAGCCGGTCGGCGTGCTGCTGGTGTCGATCCTGCACTTCCTGCCCGACTCCGCCGACCCGCTGGGGGCGGTGGCGGTGCTGCGGGAGCGGATGGCGCCGGGCGGGTTCCTGGTGATCTCCCATGCGACGACGCGGGCCACGGCGCGGGTCACGACGCGGGCCACGACGCGGGCCACGACTGCGGCGCGCCCGCAGGAGCGCGAGCGGCCCCGGGCCTCCGGGGGGCGCGGGGCCGACCGGACGCCGGCCGAGATCCGCGCGTTCTTCGGCGACTTCCCGCTGGAGCCGCCGGGGCTCGTCCAGGCCACCGACTGGCGCCCGGACCGGCCCAAACTGGTCGGCGACTGGTCGCTGCCGTCCTCGCTCATGGCCGGCGTCGGGAAGAAAGCCAAGTAAACCCGAATATCACGAAAAATCGCCAAGAATAGCGATTCTGAGTGTTGACCATGAGCCGCGTGTACAGCCATGTGTAATGGGTTAATAACCATGGGTAATGGAGGGTTCGGGACAGGCGCGCATGCCCCGCAGGCGGTTCATCGCCTGGGGGCTCGGCGCGATCGCGGCCGCGGCCGGATGCGGCGCGGAGCGCGTCTCCGGCGGCGCGGAGGTCCTGCGTACGCGGTTCTCGGTCAACCCCGGCGGGCAGCAGTGGGCGCGTGTCGCGCGGACGTTCGGTGGCGTGGCCCGCTCGGCCGGGTTCCAGACCGGCGCCGGCACCCCGATCACCGTGGTCGGCCTGCCCGCGCTGTCGGCCGCCGAGCTCAACGACGGCCAGGGCGTGGCCGGCGTCACCACCCCGCTGGCCAGGCTCAGCGGCGAGGTCGAGGTCGTCGTCGTGCCCGCCGCCTCCCATCTGAAGGACTTCGGCGACTTCGGCGCGCAGCTGCTCGCCCGGCCCGCCCAGACGCCGGTGACCGGCGGGCCGCAGGGCGAGCCCGACCACCTGCTCTTCGGCCTGATCGCCGAGGGCCTCGGCGCCGACACCCGCCAGGTCGACTACACCGGTTACCCCAGCGGCAACGAGGCCGCCACCGCGCTGCTGGCGGGCAAGGCCGTGGCCGCCGCCGGGCCGTTGTCGGAGTGGCGGTTCAACATCGGCAGGGGCCGGGTGCGGGCGCTGGCCGTGTCGTCCGCCCAGCGGCTGCCCGGCCTCGACGCGCCGACCCTGCTGGAGTCGGGCGTACGGGTCGACTTCACCAACTGGGTGGCCGCGTTCGGGCCCGACGGCATGGGTGAGGAGAGCCGCGAGTGGGCGCTGCGCATGTGCGACGACGTGCTGGGCGCGCCCGGGTGGGAGGCCGCCTGCCGGGCGGCCGGCTGGCTGTCGCTGCCGCTCGTCGGCGACGACTTCGAGCGCTGGCTCGGGTCCGAGGTCGCCCGGACGCGGGCCGTGCTGCACGGTCTGGGGCTGATCAACTCCACCCGAGCCACAACATGCTGGGGTAGTTGCGGGAACGGCCACTAGATGTAGGATCCTCGTCGTCGCTGGTTCGCCTCCCCCTGAGGCGGAGCAAAAGGGAACCCGGTGTGATTCCGGGGCTGCCCCGCAGCGGTGAGCGGGAACGACCGCCGTCATGTGCACTGGAGCGGATCCGGGAAGCGACGGCCAGTAGGCGCCATCGAGCACGCCCGCGAGCCCGAAGACCTGCCGGCGACTCCGGGCCGCGTGCCCGGGGCAATGTTCAGGGCCTCGAGGGTGGGCTGAGGGCGTGACGCGGCCGGGTGCTCCGGTGTCGCGGTGCTCTGGCGTGCCCTCACGGGGATGACTTCGCGAGGAGAAAGAGCACGTGACTCAGATCGTTGGGGTTGACCGCCGCCTGGCCATCGAGGAGGCCGCCGCCGGGGTGATCGCCGACCCGGCCAACTCCCGGCTCGCCGCCCGGCTGCTGGCCGAGGAGATCGCCGAGGAGACCGCGGCGCACGGCGTGCGGTCGTTCTCCGAGTCGATCGCCGCCACCCACGCGGCCGGGCTGATCCAGGACGGACTGGCGGAGTTCGTGGCCGCGCACGCGGCCGAGCTGGACGGGCTGATCTCGCGGGAGGCGGACGACCGGTTCGAGTACTTCGGGCTCCGTACCGTCTACGACCGCTACCTGCTGCGCCATCCTGAGACCCGGCGGGTGCTGGAGCGGCCGCAGCACTTCTTCCTGCGGGTGGCCTGCGGGCTGTCGGAGACGGTCGCCGAGGCCGCCGAGCTGTACGCGCTGATGTCGACGCTGTCGTACCTGCCCAGCTCGCCGACGCTGTTCAACTCGGGGGCGCGCCGCCCGCAGCTGTCGTCCTGCTTCCTGCTCGACTCGCCGCGCGACGAGCTGGAGGCCATCTACGACCGGTACGGCCAGGTCGCCCGCCTGTCCAAGTACGCCGGCGGCATCGGCGTCTCCTGGACCCGGGTGCGCTCGCGCGGCTCCCTGATCCGGGGCACGAACGGCCTGTCCAACGGCATCGTCCCCTGGCTGCGCACGCTCGACTCGTCCGTGGCGGCGGTCAACCAGGGCGGCCGGCGCAAGGGCGCGGCCTGCGTCTACCTGGAGACCTGGCACGCCGACATCGAGGAGTTCCTCGAACTGCGCGACAACACCGGCGAGGACGCCCGCCGCACCCACAACCTCAACCTGGCCAACTGGGTGCCCGACGAGTTCATGCGCCGCGTCGAGGCCGACGAGACCTGGTCGCTCTTCGACCCGAAGGACGTGCCCGACCTGACCGACCTGTACGGCGAGGCGTTCACCGCCGCCTACCGCGCGTACGAGGCCGAGGGCCGGTTCGCCCGCCAGATCCCCGCGCGGACCCTGTACGGCCGGATGATGCGCACGCTCGCCCAGACCGGCAACGGCTGGATGACCTTCAAGGACGCCGCCAACCGCACCTCCAACCAGACCGCCCGCCCCGAGAACGTCATCCACCTGTCGAACCTCTGCACCGAGATCCTCGAGGTCACCAGCGACGCCGAGACGGCCGTGTGCAACCTCGGCTCGGTCAACCTGGCCGCCCACCTCGCCGGCGGCGACCTCGACTGGGAGCGGCTGCGCCGGACCGTCCGCACCGCCGTGCGTTTCCTCGACCGCACCATCGACCTCGGCTTCTACCCGACGCCCGAGGCGGAGGCGGCCAACAAGCGGTGGCGGCCGATGGGGCTCGGCGTGATGGGCCTGGCGGACGTGTTCTTCACACTGCGGCTGCCGTTCGACTCTCCTCGGGCGCGGGAGCTGTCCACCCGGATCGCCGAGGAGATCGCGCTCGCCGCGTACGACACCTCGGCGGACCTGGCGGCCGAGCGCGGCCGGCACCCGTCGTACGACGAGACCAGGGCGGCAGGGGGAGTGCTGCACCCCGACCACTACGGGGTGAGCTCGCCGCGCTGGGAGGCGCTCCGGGAGAAGATCGCCGTGACGGGGCTGCGGAACTCGCTGTTGATCGCCATCGCGCCGACCGCCACGATCGCCTCCATCGCCGGCTGCTACGAGTGCATCGAGCCGCAGGTGTCCAACGTGTTCAAGCGCGAGACGCTGTCGGGCGAGTTCCTGCAGGTCAACCGCTATCTGGTGGCCGACCTGCAGGCGCGCGGGCTGTGGACGCAGGAGATGCGCGACGCGATCAAACGGGCCGACGGCTCCGTGCAGACGGTGCCCGGCATCCCCGACGACCTCAAGCTGCTCTACCGCACGGCCTGGGAGCTGCCGCAGAAGGCGCTCATCGACCTGGCCGCGGCGCGGCAGCCGTATGTCGACCAGGCGCAGTCGCTCAACCTCTTCCTGGCCAGCCCGACCATCGGCAAGCTCTCCTCGATGTACGCCTACGCCTGGAAGAGCGGCCTGAAGACGACGTACTACCTGCGCTCACGCCCGGCGACCCGGATCTCCCAGACGACGGTCGCCCAGCCCACGCCGGCCCAGCCGGTCGCGGACGTGATCGCCTGCTCCCTTGAGAACCCCGAGACCTGTGAAGCGTGCCAGTGAAGGAGATCTTGTGATGTTGCTCGACCCCGGGATGGATCTGACGCTCCGCCCGATGCGCTACCCCGATTTCTACGAGCGTTTCCGCGCGGCCATCCGCAACACGTGGACGGTCGAGGAGGTGGACCTGCACACCGACCTCGCCGACCTGGCGAGGATGACGCCGCAGGAGCGGCATTTGATCAACCGGCTGGTGGCGTTCTTCGCCACCGGCGACTCCATCGTGGCCAACAACCTGGTGCTCAACCTCTACCAGCACGTCAACGCCCCCGAGGCGCGCCTGTACCTGAGCAGGCAGCTGTTCGAGGAGGCCGTGCACGTGCAGTTCTACCTGACGCTGCTCGACACCTACCTGCCGGATCCGGACGAGCGGGTCAAGGCGTTCGCCGCGATCGAGCACATCCCGTCGATCCGCGACAAGGCGGAGTTCTGCTTCAAGTGGATCGACTCGATCGACGGCCTGCGGCGGCTGGAGACCGCGGACGAGCGCCGGCAGTTCCTGCTCAACCTCATCTGCTTCGCCGCCTGCATCGAGGGCCTGTTCTTCTACGGCGCCTTCGCGTACGTCTACTGGTTCCGCTCCCGGGGGCTGCTCGGCGGGCTGGCCACCGGGACGAACTGGGTGTTCCGGGATGAGTCCATGCACATGGAGTTCGCGTTCAGCGTGGTGGACACGGTCAGGGCCGAGGAGCCCGAGCTGTTCGACGATCAGCTGGGCGAGCAGGTCGCCGAGATGCTGGAGGAGGCCGTCGCCGCTGAGCTGGCCTTCGCCGCGGACCTGTGCGGCGACGGCATGCCGGGCATGGGCGTCGCGCAGATGCGCCAGTACCTCGAGTACGTCGCCGACCAGCGGCTGGCCAGGCTCGGCCTGCCCCGGCGGTACGGCTCGGCGAACCCGTTCGCGTTCATGGAGCTGCAGGACGTGCAGGAACTGGCGAACTTCTTCGAGCGGCGGGTTTCGGCTTACCAGGTGGCAGTAGAGGGCAATGTGACCTTTGACGAGACGTTCTAAGACATTGGGGGCATGAACGTGCAGTCTCCAGCGGACTGGCCGATTCTCCTGATCGCGGTGGTCGGCTCGATCCTCCTGGTGGAAGTGATCCGGCGGGTGCTGAGCAAGGCGGGGCGCAAGTGGGAGCTGGCCCGGCATCTCGTGGAGCACTGCACGTGGCCCGCGTTCACCGTGGCCGCGGTGGCGGCGACGAACGTGGCCTTCCGGCCGGGGATGTTCGGGGAGGCCCCGGGCGAGCTCGGGGCGGGGGCCACCGTCGACCGTTTTCTCGGTCTGGGCACGATCGGCGCCGTCACCTGGCTGATCGTGCAGGCCACGTACGCGCTGACGGATGTCGTGCTCGACCGGCTGGTGCGGGTCGAGGGCGAGCGCAACCGGCGGGCGCGGCGCATCAGGACACAGCTCGGGCTGGTGCGCCGCATCGCCGCGGCCGTCATCATCGTCATCGCGCTCGGCGCGATGCTCTTCTCGTTCCCGCAGGTGCGCGCTCTCGGAGCGGGGCTGCTGGCCTCGGCGGGCATCGCGGGCGCGGTCGTCGGCATCGCCGCCCAGCCGACCCTCGGCAACATGCTCGCCGGGCTGCAGCTCGCCTTCAGCGACGCGCTGCGCCTGGACGACGTGGTCGTCGTCGAGGAGGAGTGGGGGCGCATCGAGGAGCTCACCCTCACGTACGTGGTGCTGCGGCTGTGGGACGAGCGCCGGCTCGTGCTGCCGGTGTCGTACTTCACCCAGAACCCGTTCGAGAACTGGACGCGGCACGGCAGCCGGGTGCTGGCCGTGGTGTACCTGCGGGTGGACTGGTCGGTGCCGGTGGGGAAACTGCGCGAGGCCCTGTACGAGTTCCTGCAGGGCAACCCGTTGTGGGACCAGAAGGACTGGACGCTCCAGGTCACCGACGTGCTGCCGAACGGCCTGGTGGAGCTGCGGGCGCTGATGAGCGCCGCCGACTCGCCGTCGGCGTGGGACCTCAAATGCGATGTGCGCGAGTTCCTCGTCGACTTCGTCCGCGACAACTATCCGGACGCACTTCCCCGTTTCCGCGTCGAATCTCCGGAGACCAGGGCGGGCGTGAAATGGGGCCTGGATCCGTCGTCATAAATGTGTGGCACGCGCCCGGATCATCGGTTTACCGTGGACAACGTCGAACGGCGAGAAAGACAGGGAAGGGGGAGCGCGACGTGAGCGACCTGCGACCGGCCCTTCCCGGGCTGCGCCGGAGGCTTTCCGGATAATCCTTCACGGAATTCCGCAGAAAGCCGCCCGCAGAAATCCGGGGCGGCTTTCTTGTTGTACCGAGTGTGGGGCAGTTTGGTCAGCCCGCCTGCCTTGGGAGCAGGAGCACCGCAGGTTCGAATCCTGCCACTCGGACGACGGCCCTGAAAGGAAAGGGCCGCGGGCACGGCCTGGCCGGTGGGAATGGCGCCCCCCGGCCGGACCACGCCCTCGCCCCGGGCCGGCCCACGCCAGCCCGAGCCCGGGGCCCACCCAGCCGCTCTGGCCCAACTGGCAGAGGCGCCGTCTTCAGGAGGCGGAGGTTCGGGGTTCGAATCCCCGGAGCGGCACTTGAGTCAGGAGGCGGTGACGTCGTCCGCGGCGAGCAGCGCGGCCAGGCCCAGGAAGATCACGCCGCTGCCCAGGTCGACCTTGCGCATGGTCGCGGCCGGGATGCCGGTGGCGCCGATGCCGTTGCCGACGGCGATGTAGCCGAGGCCCACGACGAGCTCGACGGCCAGGTACGCCGCCCCCAATGCGGCGATCTGGACGCCGGCGTCCGCCTGCGACCCGCCGGTGAACTGGGGGAGCAGGGCGGCGAAGAGCAGCAGGGCCTTGGGGTTGCTCAGCGCCACGAGAAACTCGTTGAGCATCAGCGGCCGCAGCTCCTTCCTGGCCGGCGCCGTGGAAGCGGCCGGGGCGGCGGGCGCCCGCCGCGCGCGCCGCAGGCAGGAGATCCCGATCCAGGCCAGGTAGACGACGCCCACCCACTTGACCGCCGTCAGCCAGGCGGCCGACGTCGCCAGCACCGCGCCGAGCCCCGCCACGACCAGGCCGATGATGATGACGAAGGCGACCAGCCGCGCGAAGATCCCGGCCAGCGCGTACGTCATTCCGTGCCGTACGGCGTTGTTCAGGCCGAGGAGCTGGTTGGCCCCCGGGATGAGCGACACCAGAAAAGCGGCGGGGATGAAACCGGCCCAATTGATCATTTGTTGTACACCTGACCTGCAGACCACCGGGTATCCCTGGGAGTGGGCATCCCAGGAGCAATCAGACAATACGCCGGTCGCGGAACCACCCCATCGGGCGGGTACGTCACCCGAACAGACGCCGGTTGGCCAGCGTCCAGGCCCGCCGGCGCTCCAGCTCGCCGAGGTAACCCTCGGCGACCCAGCGGGCCTGCGGCCGGCGCCCCTGCGCGGCCAGCCGGCGTACCTGGGCGATCGTGTCCCGCTGCACGGCGGCCACCTCGCCCGCCAGGCCCGCAACGCCGGGCAGGCCGTAGGCGGCGGCGAACAGCTCCATCCGGCGCCGGCGGTCGGGCGGCTCACGGTAACCCAGCCAGCGCAGGCACTCGGAGTCGTCGCGGAACGGCGCGGTGTACTCCAGCGCGTACGCGACGTCGAACACGCGCGAGCCCGGCCGGGCGTTGTCCCAGTCGAGAATCCCCGCGGGCACGCCGTCGCTCCAGACGACGTTCCACGGGCCGAAGTCGCCGTGGCAGACCAGCTCCCCGTCGCCGATCCCGCACCGGCCGGTGATCCAGGCGAGGTCGCCCGGAGGGCGGAAGCCGGCGACCGCGTCATGGTAGTCGCGCAGCAGCCGGGCGAAGGCGGCCAGCCCCTCGTCGGAGACCACCTGGGCCCAGCCGGCCGCGCCCGCCGCCCCCTCCACGTACGTGAGGACCTCCCGGCCCTGCTCGTCGATCCCGAGCACGCGCGGCGCGTACCGGAAACCGGCGTCCGCCAGGTGCCGGAGCAGCGCGTGGACGGCGGGCGTCCACGGCTGCACCGGCCTGCGCACGGTGTCGCCGACCCGCACGACCCCTCGGTCGGGGGTGTCCTGCAGCACCTCCTCCGTCATGGATCGAGCGTAGGGGGGACAGACCGGCCGCGAGCAGCCCTATATTCGGGGAACCTCGTCGTTGGCGGTCGCAACAGCCCTGCGCTACGGTGTGGCGCGGTGTGCCGGGAAGTCTGGTCGGCGGCGTCCCCGGCCCTGCCCCGCCCCACCCGGAGGCCTCCGTGACCAGTGACGATGCCCGATGACACGGCATCGACCCGCCCTGCCGGGCCGCATCGGGCATCCCGCGGTGGTCATCGCCACCGGGTTCGGCACCGCCGTGCTGATCGGCACGCTGCTGCTGGCCACCCCGATGGCGACCACCGCGGGCGACTCCTCACACTGGCTGACCGCCCTGTTCACCGCCACCTCGGCCGTCTGCGTGACCGGCCTGGTCGTGGTCGACACCGAGGCGCACTGGTCGGTGTTCGGCGAGGTGGTCATCGCGCTGCTCATCCAGGCGGGCGGCCTCGGCATCATGACGCTCGCCACCCTGGCCATGGTCGTCCTGTCCGGCCGGCTCGGGCTGCGCGCCCGCCTGTCCGCGCAACTGGAGACCAAGTCCGTGGTGGCCGCCGACCTGCGCCAGGTGCTGCGCCGGGTGGTGCTGTTCAGCCTGGTGTGCGAGGCGGCCGTGGCCGTCGTGCTCACCGGCCGCTTCCTCCTCGGGTACGGCGAGCCGTTCGGCCGCGCGGCCTACCTGGGGGTCTTCCACGCGGTGTCGGCGTTCAACAACGCCGGGTTCGCGCTGTGGCCCGACAACCTGATGCGCTTCGTCGCCGATCCGTGGATCAGCCTCACCGTCGCGCTGGCCGTGGTCGTCGGCGGTCTCGGCTTCCCCGTCGTCTTCGAGCTGCTGCGCGCGTGGCGGCGGCCCCGGCGCTGGTCGCTGCTGACCCGGATCACGATGGGCCTGACCGTCGTGCTGCTCACCGGTGGCACGCTCGCGTTCCTGACGACCGAGTGGCGCAACCCCGCCACGATGGGCCCGCTGGACGACTCCGGCAAGCTGCTGTCAGCCTTCTTCGCCGCCGTCATGCCGCGTTCCGGCGGCTTCAACACCCTCGACATCGCCCAGATGAACCCGTCGTCGTGGCTGGTCACCGACGTGCTGATGTTCATCGGCGGCGGCAGCGCCGGCACCGCGGGCGGCATCAAGGTCACCACGTTCGGGTTCCTGCTGTTCATCGTCTGGTCGGAGCTGCGCGGCGAGAGCCACGTCAACATCGGTCACCGGCGGCTGCCCTCCGCCACCCAGCGTCAGGCGCTGTCGATCAGCCTGCTCGGCATCGTCCTGGTCACGGTGTCGACCTGGATCATGCTGATCGTCACGCCACACAGCCTCGACCAGGTGATGTTCGAGGTGATCTCGGCCTTCGCCACCAACGGCATGTCCACCGGCATCACCGCCGACACCACGCTGGCCGGGCACGTGCTGCTGAGCCTGCTGATGTTCATCGGCCGCATCGGGCCGCTCACGCTCGGCTCGGCGCTCGCCCTGAAACAGCGCACCCGCCGCTACGAGCTGCCCGAGGAGCGCGTCATCGTGGGCTGACAGTGCCCGCGAAGGACGACACGACCGAAAGGATCATCACCACCCCGGCCGCCAGGGCGCAGGCCATCGTCACGGGGAACGGCGGCAGCACGAACACGCCGGCGGCGCACGCCACGCCGATCCCTGCCATGGCCGGACCGCCCAGCCGCCGGGCCCGCCTCCCGCCGTGCCGCGGCGCCTCCTCGTACAGGCGGGGCAGGGCGAG
Organism: Nonomuraea terrae; assembly: GCF_004348995.1. GTDB lineage: Bacteria > Actinomycetota > Actinomycetes > Streptosporangiales > Streptosporangiaceae > Nonomuraea > Nonomuraea terrae. Next base: position 7,076 of record NZ_SMKQ01000047.1, on the reverse strand, counting down.
GCCGAGCCCGGTCGTCAGCAGGCCGACCGCGACGCCCACGGTCCGCTCCAGGGGGAACGCGTGACCGGCGGCGTCCGCCAGCACGCCGGTGTGGACGGCGGTGAGCACCGGCGGCAGGAGCACGAACAGCACGTTCATCGCCCGCCGCTGCGCGGCCGGCGATGCCATGAGCATCGGCGGCAGCAGGGGGCGCAGGCGCTCGCCGGCCGCGGTGGCGCCCGCCATGACCACGCCGATGCCCACGAGGGTCGCCGGCATCGCCGCCGCCATGACGGCCTTCGGCACGTGGGCGCCGGGCCGGTCGGCGGTGGGCCGCCTCGTCGTGACGACGTCCGGCAGCGCGTCCCAGAGCCGCCAGGCGACGGCGGTCATCACGACGAGCGCGAGCGCGGAGACGGCGACGCCCGCCCACGGAACACGTTTCATGGTGTCCTCCCGGAGGCCGCGGGTGCCGCGAGCGTAGCTCCGCGCGGTCCGGCCGGACATCCACCGCGGGGCACATGACCGGGGTCATCGTCGTGGACATGACCTCCGGCACGCTGTGCCGCGCGGAGGCGATCGTTATGCTCCCCATATGGGACAGGCGGGGGCGATCCGTGACATCAGCGGCTGGATCGGGTTCTCCGGCGACCGTCCGCCCATGGTGTTCACCGTCTTCTTCTGGGGCTCGGCCGTCATCTGCGCCGTGGTTTTCGCGGGCGGCCTCGCGATGCTCGGCGACGGGGGCGTCCTGCCGTTGCATCAGGCGCTGCTGGTGCTCGGTGCCGCCGCGCTGCCGGTAGCGGCCGTCCTGTGGCACGTGCTGCCGTGGCGCGCGGGAGCGCCGCTCCCGCGCCGGGCGGCGACCGCGGCGTTCCTGGTGCTGACCCTGCTGCTCATGCCGGGCGGCGGGCTCGTCTGCCTGCTGATCGTGAGCCTGGCCGTGGGGAACGCGCTCGTGGTCTTCGGGCTGCGCGGCGCCCTGGCGTACGCGGGCCTCGCGGGCCTGTACTCCTTCGCGCTCGGGGCGCTCAACCCGGCCAGGTCGGTGCTCGCGGCGGCCGTCGACGGCGCGCTCCTGCTGCTGCTCTGCCTGGTGATCCTCGTGGTCGTCGTCGCCATGGTCGACTCCCACGACCGCGCCGAGGAGACCCGCCGCCTGCTGGCCGAGCTCGAGCAGGCCCACGCCGAGCTGGAACGGTACGCGGCCCGCTCCCGCGAACTGGCCGTCGCCGAGGAACGCGCCCGGCTGGCCCGCGACATGCACGACTCGGTGGGCCACTACCTCACCGTCATCAATGTGGGCCTGCAGAACGCCCAGCGCTACCGCGTCATCCGTCCCGACGCCGCCTGGGACGAGGTGTGCCAGGCCCAGGCGCTCACCCTCGAAGCGCTCACCGACACCCGCCGCTGGGTCCGGGCGCTCAAACCCCTGCGCATGGACGGCCGCGCCGGCGTCGCCGGCCTGCGCGCCCTGGCGGAGTCGTTCGGCTCGGCCGACACCGGCGTCGTCTTCACCGTCACCGGCGCCTGGCCGGAGGTGGACGAGGCCAGGGAGCTGGTCTGCTACCGGGTCGTCCAGGAGGGCCTGACCAACGCCCTGCGCCACGCGCGCGCCCGCCGCATCGAGGTCGCGCTCGACTGCGCCCCGCAACGGGTGCGGGTGACGGTCCGCGACGACGGCGAGGGCGCGCCGCCGGGAGCGCTGGACGGCGGGTTCGGATTGCGCGGATTGCGGGAACGCCTGGCGGCCGTGGACGGTGTGCTGGACGTCGTCCCGGCCCCCGGGTTCACCCTGCGGGCGACGGTGCCGGTGTGACGGGCGTGATCCGCGTCCTGCTGGTGGACGACCACATCCTCATGCGCGAGGGCCTGCGCAAACTCCTGGAGATCGAGCCCGGCATCGAGATCGCCGCGACCGCCGCCGGCGGCGAGGACGCCCTCGCCTGGCTGGCCGCGGCCGCCGAGCCGCCCCACGTCGCCCTCGTCGACGCCCGCATGCCGGGCATGGACGGCGTGGAGCTCGTCAGGCGGCTGCGCGCGGGATTCCCCGAGATCGCGCCGGTGATCCTGACGACGTTCGACGACGACGACTACATCTTCGGCGGCCTGCGCGCGGGCGCGCGGGGCTACCTGCTGAAGGACACCCCGCCGGACGAGCTGGTGGACGCCATCAGACGGGCCGCCCGGGGCGAGACCGTGCTGGGCCGCGCGGCCACCGAACGGCTGGTGAGCGCCCTGCGCGAGGAGCCCGCCCCCGCGCCGTGCACGGGCCCGCCCTGCGGCCTGTCGGAACGCGAGTACGAGATCGCGCTGCTCATCGGCTCGGGCGCGTCCAACCGGGAGATCGCGCGGCGGCTGCACATCACCGAGGGCACCGCCAAGAACCACATCTCCAGCTGCCTGCGCAAACTCGGCCTGCGCGACCGCACCCAGCTGGCGGTCTGGGTCTCCAGGAACTCCTAGGTCTTCGCGCCGCGGCGCAGCCGGCGGGCGAGGCCGTACCAGGCCGGTATCTCGCGCTCGTCGTCGAACCAGCGGGCGACCACGATGTCGGTCGAGGAGTGCAGCAGGATCGACAACACGATCGTCACCGCGACGATCTGGAAGACCTGCTGCCCGGCCGCGATGCCGGAGGCCTGGCACGATCAGCCCGTACACGACCGAGGCGAACCCCTTGGGGCCGAACCACGCCACCGCCGCCTGTTCGCGTACCGACAGGCCGGAGCCGAGGAAGGACAGCCAGGTCGCCGGCGGGCGGGCCAGCACGAGGGCGAGGATCGCGAACGCCCAGCCCTGCCAGCCCACCGAGCCGAGCAGCGACGGCGTGATCAGCGCGCCGAACAGCAGCAGCGCCGCCAGCTTGAACAGCTCGGCGGTCAGCTCGCCGATCACGAACGGCAGCGCCGGGCCGTCGTTGACACCCGACTCGACGTTCAGCAGCTGCCGCGGCCGCGGCGGCACCTTCTCGTTGCCGACGAGCGCCGAGGCGAACACCGGGTCGGTCGGCGCCGGGATCGCGCCGACCAGCAGCGACTCCACCCAGCCGAGGCCGAGCAGGAAGTGCGCGCCGGCCGCGGTGACCGCGAGTGTCAGCGGCAACCCCCAGCCCAGGGCCCGGCCCGGCAGCCGCCACGCGGTGCGCAGGTCCATCCAGCCGACGCGCATGCCGTCGGTGAACAGCACCGCGAACAGCGCCAGCTCGGCCAGCTCCTCGACCCGCCCGATCGGCGGGTGTCGGGATTACAGGTAACGCAGCCAGAGGTACGGCACGCACAACGCGATCGTGACCGAGGCGACCACCAGGCCGTACTTGGTGAACTGCCAGAAGCTGATCGGCGTGCCGTTGCGGGCCGCGATGCCGAGCACGACGACGTTGGCCGCCGCGCCCACGGCCGTGGCGTTGCCGCCCAGGTCGGCGCCGAAGGCCAGCGCCCACCACAGCACCTGCGCCGCGTCGTTGCCGCCGTTGGCCTCGACGAGCTCGGCGACGATGGGGCTCATCGTGGCGACGTACGGGATGTTGTCCACGATCGCCGACAGGACGCCGGACGCGCCCAGCAGCAGCATCGTGGTCAGCCCGAGCTGCCCCTGGGTGGCGTTCGCCGCCGCCTCGGAGATCTGGCCGATGACGCCGGTCTCGACGAGGGCGCCGACCATGACGAACAGGCCGGCGAAGAACACCAGGGTCGGCCACTCGACCTCGCGGATGGCGTCCTGGGTCGTCACCTTCGTGGCCGCGACCAGGACCCCGGCGCCCAGCAGGGCGACCACGGAGGGCTCGTAGTGCAGCACCGGGTGCAGCACGAACGCCGCCATCACCAGCGCCAGCACGGCCAGTGACTGCCACAGCAGCCGTCGGTCGGCGATGGCCTCGCGCTCGTTCAGAGCCATGACCTCCGCGGCCCGCTCGGGGTCGTACCGGAACGACTTGCGGAACAGCCACCGGCACAACCCGATGAACACCACCATCAGGATGACGACCATCGGCGCCATGTGGATGAGAAAGTCGTTGAAGCTGAGCCCGGCACGGCTGGCGATGATGATGTTCGGCGGATCGCCGACCAGCGTCGCCGCGCCGCCGATGTTGGAGGCGAGCGCTTCGGCGATGAGGAACGGCGCCGCGGACAGCGCCAGCCGTTCGCACACCAGGAACGTCACCGGCGCGATGAGCAGCACGGTCGTGACGTTGTCCAGCAGCGCCGAGGCGGACGCCGTGATGACCACCAGCAGCACCATGAGCCGGTAGGGATGACCCTTGGCGCGTTTGGCGGCCCAGATCGCGAGGTATTCGAACACCCCGGTCTGCTTGAGCACGCCGACGATGACCATCATGCCGAGCAGCAGGAAGATGACGTTCCAGTCGATGCCGGAGTGCTCGTTGAAGAACGCCGCGCCCGCGTCGGTGGCGTGGATCAGCAGCATGATCCCCGCCCCGCCGAGCGCCGCCGCGACGCGGTGGACCTTCTCCGTGGCGATCAGGGCGTACGCCGCCAGGAAGACAGCCACCGCGATCCATGCGGTGACGCTCACGTGCCCACCCTCCGGTACGGCGAGGGCAGGGCGGCGAAGCCGAGGGGGAGATCCGGCGCAGGGAAGCACGCACGCACGGCGGGGGCCTCTTTCGAGATCGACAACAGGGACCGCCGACCAGACTTCCCGGCACACCTGTCAACAACCTATCAACGAACGTCAAAACGCCCAATGGGGCGCATGGGCCACACGCGTCGTATCGTGACCTCATGGCTGACGCGATCTTCGAACACCCCCGCCTCGCGGCCGTCTACGACCCCCTCGACCCCGACCGCGGCGACCTGGACGTGTACGCGGCCATCGCCGAGGAGCTGGGCGCGCGCCGCGTGCTGGACGTCGGCTGCGGCACGGGCACGTTCGCGCTCCTGCTGGCCGGGCGCGGCATCGAGGTGACCGGGGTCGACCCGGCCGCGGCCTCGCTCGACGTCGCCCGCGCCAAGCCCGGGGCCGAGCGGGTGCGCTGGATCCACGGAGACGCCCGAGCCGTGCCGCCGATGGAGGCCGACCTCGCCACCATGACCGCGAACGTCGCCCAGGCCGTCGTGGAGCCGGACGACTGGCGGGCCACGCTGAGCGGCGTCCGCGACGCGCTGCGGCCCGGGGGACACCTGGTGTTCGAGACCCGAGACCCGGCCCGCCGCGCCTGGCTGGAGTGGAACAGGGAGAGCACCTACCAGGTCAGGGACCTCCCGGGCGTCGGCCGGGTGGAGACCTGGACCGACCTGCTCGACGCCCGCCTTCCGCTGGTGACCTTCCGCGGCACGTGGGTGTTCGCCTCCGACGGCCAGGTGCTGACGTCGGAGTCCACGCTGCGCTTCCGCGAGCGGGACGAGGTCGAGGCGGACCTGGCGGCGCACGGCTACGTCCTGCGGGAGGTCCGCGACGCCCCCGACCGGCCTGGCCGGGAGTTCGTCTTCCTCGCCGCCCGGCCCGAGGAGTGACCGTGCGGCGGCTTTGGGGTGTCTTGACGGCCGAGGGCTTCCCGCGCGGCGCCGGTCGCTGGTGAAGTGGCTCCATGAGCAGAGGCCACCGTACGATCCCGCACACCGCCGACATCGCGCTGGAGGCGTGGGCCGACAGCCGAGAGGAGTGCCTGGCCGAGGTCGTCAAGGCGCTGGTGGAGAGCTTCGCCGATGCCGGCTCGGCGGCCTCCGGTGAGAGCGTCGCCTTCACAGCCCCCGAGGAGGGTGACGAGGAGCTGCTCGCCGCCCTCCTGGAAGAGGTGATCTACCAGCTGGAGGTGCACGGCCGCCTGACGGTGGACGTGGTCCCCGACCCCGCGGGGACCGGGCTCCGGCTGGTCACCGTCCCGGCCGAGGCCGCCGAGCAGGTCGGCGCCACCCCCAAGGCCGTCACCGGGCACGACGTCCGCTTCGGCCAGGAGAACGGCCGCTGGCACGCCCGCGTCGTCGTGGACGTCTGATCAGCCCTTGACCACGCCGATGGGGACGAGCCGCGCCACCTTGCGGGCCAGCCCGGCCTGGTGGCACGCCTCCACCACGGCCCCCACGTCCTTGTACGCCTGCGGCGTCTCCTCCGTCAGCCCCCGCGCCGAGGCGCCGCGCACCGCGATCCCGGCCCGCTCCATCTCCTTGCGCAGCGCGGCCGCCGAGGTGGTCTTGACGGCCTGGTGCCGGCTCAGCCGCCGCCCGGCCCCGTGGCAGGCCGACGCGAACGCCGGCGCCCCCGGCACACCCGCCAGCACGTACGACCCGACGCCCATCGACCCCGGCACCAGCACCGGCTGCCCGACCGGGCGCAGGTCGGGTGGCAGGTCCTCGTGGCCGGGCGGCAGCGCCGGGGTGGCGCCCTTGCGGTGCACGCACAGACGCCGCTCGCGCCCGTCCACCCGATGGGTCTCGATCTTGGCCAGATTGTGCGAGACGTCGTACAGCAGGGCCAGGTCGCCGTCGCCGGTGGCCTGGTCGAAGGCGCGGCGGGCCGCCTCGCCGAGCAACTGCCGGTTGGCCCGCCCGTAGTTGGCCGCGGCGGCCATCGCCCTCAGGTACGCCCGCCCCTCGGGCGAGCCGACGGGCGCGCAGGCCAGCTGCCGATCGGGGACGCTGATGCCGTACCTGCTCATGGCCGCCCGCATCGCCCGCACCGCGTCCGTGCACACCTGGTGGCCCAGCCCCCTGGACCCGGTGTGGATGAGCACGCACACCCGTCCCGGCCACAGCCCGTACGCCCGCGCCGCCTCCTCGTCGTACACCTCGGCGACCGCCTCCACCTCCAGGAAGTGGTTGCCGGAGCCGAGGCTGCCGACCTGGCCGAGCCCGCGTTCCCTGGCCCGCTCGCCGATCACGGCCGGGTCGGCGTCGGCGACGGCGCCCCGGTCCTCGCAGCGCTCCAGGTCGCGGGGCTCGCCGTGGCCGCGCTCGACGGCGTACCGCGCGCCGCCCGACAGGATCCGCTCCAGCTCGCCCCTGTCGTGCAGCCGCCACACCGCGCCCTTGCTCATGCCACGCGGGACGGCCGCGTCGAGGGCGTCCATGAGCCGGTTCAGGCACGGCCGCAGCCGGTCGACGTCGAGCCCGGACATCAGCAGCCGGACGCCCTCGACG
>NZ_SMKQ01000464.1 GCF_004348995.1 Nonomuraea terrae | reverse complement strand
CGATGACCGACGCCACCGACAGCGTCCCGGGCACCGACCCGGACCGGGCCGGCTTCACCACCGCCCTGGCCGCCGCCCGTGACCAGCTCATCCTGGCCGCCGGCGTCATCACCGGCACCGACATCGACCTGGTCGGCACCATCGGCCGTCACGTGCTGGCCCACCTCCTTCCCGCCCGGCGAGTCCGCACCAAAGACCGCATCGTCAAATCGGACCCGCCATCGATCGGACCACCTACAAAGCCACCATCAGCATCAACATGATCAGCAGCCCTTGACACCGATGCCCCGGCCTTAACTGAACGGCGTTGCGGTCTAGGAGGCCTCGGCCGGCGTGGGTTCGTTCACGCGCCCGGGAGGAGGGATCAGGACGAGCCCGACGATGTCGACCGTGATGTGCAGCCCGATCAGCGCCAGAAGGCTTCCGGTACGCAGGTACAACAGGGCGAAGCCGACACCGGTCACCACCGCCATCGGTCCCAAGCACGCATCCGACTCCGTGCCGCGACCGTAAGAGTTGACGAGTTCACCCGCGCTGTGCCATTCTGATGGCGGCACCGAGGTTGACATCTACTTTATGGGTAGATACCCGTTTCTCATTTACGTTATGCTGCTCCCTCGCGCTGCCTCTTGACGCCCTGGACTCTTCCGGGGCGTTCGGCGTGCGCGCAGTTCGATTCCATCCGTGCTCTCCGGAAGGACATCTGTTGGCAGCCTCGCGCAACGCCTCCGCCGTACCCGCTGGTCCCCGTCGCGTCTCCTTTTCGCGCATCCAGGAGCCTCTCGAAGTTCCTGACCTTCTGGCCCTGCAGACCGAGTC
>NZ_SMKQ01000463.1 GCF_004348995.1 Nonomuraea terrae | reverse complement strand
GCACTGCCCGTTCCTTCAGCTCCGGTGGATAACGACGCTGGGCGGGGTGCGGGGAAGTGGATCGACCTGACATGGACTCCATCCTTTCCAACCGATGAAGTCTCCATCAATCCCGGCGCAGTTCACATCTCCCATCACGAGGACGCCTCGGGCGCCTTGGACTCGGTGCCGGGCCCTTCGTCATCCGCAACCGTCGTGGACGATGTGGACTTTATCGCTCCGTCTCTCAATGGGCAGAGCACATCTGTCCGGCTGGATGCACCAGAAGATGGTTGGACGGTAGAGCCGAAGCCGTTCGTGTTGCGCCCGGGCGTGCTCTATTCGGCGATTGGTTACCAGAAACGGGGTGGCTCCTCCAGCCAAGTGAACATCCGCGACGTTAGCTTCAGGGCGGCTGACTTCGCGAAGCTCAAGCCGGGCCAGGTCCTCATCCAGCGAGGGGAAAGCGTTCCGCTGAAGACTCCAGAGACCAACGGAGTGAACTCAGAGATCGTCTTTGTGGACAAGGTGATCTCCCAGGAGGACTTCGAACGCGAGGGCCAGAATTGGGCCAACTGCGAATGATCCAATCACTTCGCGGGTTTCTGGACTACCGGAGACTGCCGCCGATGTAGGCCAGATGCGGATCGGCGAAGAATGACCTCACCAGCGCGGGCAGTTTCTGTAACCGTCGCAGCGCGCCCAGCGCCAAGGATTTGAGTTCCTCGGCGCCGCGAGCAGAAGTGCGGGCGATCCGGTCGTGTTTGACGTTCTTCCATACCCACTCGTCCGGGTTGAGCTCGGGCGAGTACGGCGGCAGGAAGAACAGCGACAGCCGGCCCTCGGTCGCCTCGACGAACGCCTTGACCTTC
>NZ_SMKQ01000046.1 GCF_004348995.1 Nonomuraea terrae | reverse complement strand
CCCCAGGGCCCGCCCGCCAGAGCCCGTTCGACAGCGGCCCGTTGGACAGCCCGCCGAACAGTGGCCCGCCGAACAGTGGCCCGCCGAACAGTGGCCCCGCGAGCAATGGCCCCGCGAGCAGTGACCCGTCCACCAGCGGTCTCTTCGACGGCGGTTCTCTCAACGGCGGGCCCTTCAACAGCGGCGCGTTCGACAGCGGGCCCGCCCGTCAGGGTCCCCGCACGTTCGACAGCACGCCGGGCATGCCACGGCCGTCGTTCGGCGCGGGACCGGCCGGCAACGGCTCCGATCTCGGTCCGCGGCGCAGGCCGCCGGGCGGGTTCGATGCGAGCGCGTTCCCCGGCACGGGCTCGTTCCCGTCCGTTGACGGCCCATCTGGTAATGGCGCGTTCCAAACTCCGCCGCCTCCGCCGGTCCCGCCGTCGTACTCGACGAACGACGTGCGCAGGCCCGACCCGGCCCCCTCGGTGGAGGTCTCGCCGATGGAGGCGGAGCAGGAGGAGTTCCTGCCGATCTTCGCCTCGGTCGAGTCGGCGTGGTTCCGCAGGCCGGAGGGCGAGGCCGAGCCTCAGGCGAACGGCGGAGGAGAGACCGCGTCCGCGCAAGCCGTACCCTCTGGGGAGGAAGCGTGGCGGACGGCCGCGGACGCCGGATGGCGCGCGGCGGCCAAAGCCAGCGAGCCCAGTCTCGGCGGCGTGACCGCCGCCGGGCTGCCCAAGCGCACCCCCAAAGCCAACCTGGTGCCAGGTACGGCCAGCCAGCCCGCCCAGGCTCCGCAGCCGCAGCGGCCGGCGCCGGCCGCTCTTCCGGTCTCCGCAGACCGGGTGCGCAGCCGGCTGGCCAGCTACCAGCAGGGTGTGCGACGGGCCCGCCAAGAAGTTCGTGGACAGGAGGAACAGAGTGAATAAGCGTCCCGCCGGGGAGGATGCGTGACAACGCTTAGCCATGAGGCGCACAGGTTCGACTGGCTGATCACCGACTTCGTCCGCAACACTCCCGGAGTCGCTCATGCCGTCGTCGTCTCGGCGGACGGGCTGTGCCTGGCCGCCTCGGAGGGATTCCCTCCGGACCGGGCCGACCAGCTCGCCGCGGTCTCCGCCGGTCTGCTGAGCCTGACCGTGGGTGCGTCCAGGGTGTTCGAGGGCGGCGCGGTGACGCAGACCGTCGTCGAGATGCAGCGCGGCCTGTTGCTGGTCATGGCCATCAGCGACGGCTCGGTGCTGACTGTTCTGGCGGGGCCGGATTGTGACATGGGCCTCGTGGCGTACCAGATGACCTTGCTGGTAGACAGGGCGGGACAGGCTCTGACGCCCGCGTTGCGTGCTGAGCTGCAGGCCGCCAGGAGCCGGTGATGTGATGGAACTGATGGGAGCGGGCCGTGTACGGCACTGACGGCACAGGGGACGAGGAGCCCCTGTTCCGTCCTTACGCGGTGACGGGCGGCCGATCGGAGCCGCGTTACCACCTCGCGATGGAGACCCTGATCTCGGCGATGTCCATCCCGGACGACGAGATGGCCATGCTCACCCCCGAGCAGGAGGCCATCATGCAACTGTGCCGGACGTTCCGGTCGGTCGCCGAGATCTCGGCCCTGCTCCGCGTCCCGCTGGGCGTGGCGCGGGTGATCGTGGCGGACATGTCCGACGAAGGACTCGTACGCCTCCACCACCCGCGCCTCAGTCAGGGACAGCCAGACCTCAACATGCTCGAAAGGGTGCTCAGTGGACTACGCAGGCTCTAGCCCCGGCCTCACGTCGACGAAGATCGTCGTCGCCGGGGGGTTCGGCGTCGGGAAGACGACGTTCGTGGGGGCGGTGTCCGAGATCCTGCCGCTCACCACGGAAGCGGTGATGACGGACGCGTCCGCGGGCATCGACGACCTGGGCATGACGCCGAACAAGCAGACCACGACCGTGGCCATGGACTTCGGCCGGCTGTCCCTCGACCGCGATCTGATCCTCTACCTGTTCGGCACGCCCGGGCAGCACCGGTTCTGGTTCATGTGGGACGACCTGGTGCGGGGGGCGATCGGCGCCGTGGTGCTGCTCGACACGCGCCGCCTGGCCGACAGCTTTCCGGCCATCGACTACTTCGAAGAGGCCAAGCTGCCGTTCGTGGTCGGCATCAACGGCTGGGACGGGCAGTTCATGCACTCCGACGAGGAGGTCAGGGAGGCGCTCGCGCTGTCGCCGCACGTGCCGATCGTGCGGACCGACGCCCGTAACCGCGATTCGGTCAAGGCGACGCTCATCGCACTGGTCGAGCACGTCGTACGCCTGCGTGCGGCGCCCGTCTAGCGCGGTTCACGCCCAGGGCACGCTCGTCAGCGTGTTGAGCAGCGGAACGAGCTGCTCCTCCTCGTAGGTGAAATGCGCCTCCAGCTCACCGGCGACGCGCTCCAGCGTCGCCGGATCGGTGGCGCCGCGCAGCTCCTCGATCAGCGCGGCGATGGCCACGTGCTCGTGGCGCAGCCGTTCGAGCGGCTCCTTCAGCTCGGGATGGCGCTCCTCCAGCCACGGGAACGCGACGTGCTCCTCGCCGCCGTGGTGCGCCGACAGCCCGTCGCAGAACGCCAGGCAGTTCACCCGCAGCTCGGAGGCGGGGGCCTGGCCGGCGCGCAGCCGGGCCAGCTCCTCGCGGAAGTAGTCGTGGATCTTGACCAGCTCGTCGCCGAACGCGCGCAGCCGCTCGCCGTCCAGGTGGAGCGCGACGACCGGGATGACGCGGCCGGTCCGCTCCTGGTACGCGGCGAAGGCCGGATCGAGGGCGGCCTGGCGGGCGTACATGCGGTCGCGTTCCTCGCCCTCCAGCGGCACGGCCCGCGCGGTGAACCTCTGCTCGCCCAGCTCGACGGTGACCTCCTGGTCGGCCAGGAGGTTGTGGTACCAGGCCGGATGGGTGTCGGCTCCGGCGTTGGTGGCGAAGACGAGGACGCGTTCGCCGTCGCGCAGGTAGACCGCCGGGGTGGTGTGGGGCCTGCCGGTCTTCGCTCCTTTGGTGGTGAGCAGCACCAGGGGCGCGTGCGCGAACCTGCCGCCCACCTTGCCGCCGTTGGCCCGGAACTCCTCGATGACCTGCTGGTTGACGTCAGCCATCTCACTATCCTTGGGTGAGGCCGTGAACAGATTTGCTTTGATAGCAAAGCTAATTTAGACAGCAAGGTATTGGTGATGTCAACAGCCGACCCGAGCCTGAACGAGAGCGTCAGGACATTGCTCCTGCTGATGCCCCGGTTGGTGGGCCGGGCCAAGCGGGCCAAGGTACCCGAGGAGCTGCAGTCGTTGTCACTGGCGCCCCGGCACCTCTCCCTGCTGGCGTATCTGCTGTTCGACGGCTCGATGACGGTGAACGAGCTGGCCGCCCGGCTGGAGGTGGCCCCGGCCACGGTCAGCCTGATGGTCGGCGACCTCAGCAGGAAAGGCGTGCTGGACCGGCGCGAGGACGACGCCGACCGCCGCCGCACGATCGTCAGCATCGCCGACCTGCACCAGCGGGCCATCCACGAATGGCTCGGCTACGGCGTCAACGCGTGGCGGCAGGCGCTGGAGCCGCTCACGCCGGAGGAGCGCCAGGTGGTCGTCCGGACGCTCCTCGCCTACGACGCGGCCCTGACCGAGCGTTAGCGGTCGAGCCGCCGGTAGCGGCGGACCGACAGGACGAAGAACACCACGGTGATCACCACCGGCCAGGCCACCGCCATCGGCACGGCGTGCTGGGCCACCCACGAGTCGCCGCCCCAGCCGGGGTTGCCGAACAGCTGCCTGGCCGCCGCCACCGTCGACGACAGCGGGTTCCACTCCGCGACCGCCCCGAGCCAGCCCGGCATGGTGGCCGGGGCGACGAAGGCGTTCGACAGGAACCCGACGGGGAACTCCAGCGTCTGCACCGCCACCACCGCGCCCGGATCCCTGGTGATCAGGCCCAGGTAGATGCCCGCCCACAGCAGCGAGAAGCGCAGGAGCAGCAGCAGGCCCACCGCGCCGAGCGCGCCGGAGAGCGTGGCGGGACGCCAGCCGACGGCCAGGCCGCAGGCCAGCATGCCGGCCAGGACGACGACCGAGTGGAGCAGGTCGGCGATGGCCCGCCCGATCAGCACGGCCGACGGGGACATCGGCAGCGAACGGAACCGGTCGGTGACGCCCTTGGAGACGTCGGTGGTGACGGTGATCATGGTGGAGCTCAGCCCGAAGAGCATCGTCATGCCGTACATGCCGGGCATGAGGAACGCGAAGTAGCCGGCCCCCTCGGGGACGTCCACCGCGCCGCCGAACAGGTAGCCGAAGGCCAGGGTGATCACCACGGGGAAGAGCACCCCGAAGACCACCGTCATGGGCTGGTTGGCCCAGTGGACCAGGTCGCGGCGGGCGACCGTCCAGCCGTCGGCCACGGCCCAGCGCAGCCGTCCTCCGGTCGCGGTCATGGCGGTCATCGGGCGTCACCTCCGGTGAGACTCAGGAAGACCTCGTCCAGGGTCGGGCGGCGTACGGCGACGTCCTCGGCCTCGACGCCGGCCTCGGCGAAGGCGGCCAGCACCCCGGTGAGGGCCGCGACCCGCTCGCCGACCGGCGCGCTCACCCGCCGGGTGTCCTGGTCGACCTCGGGCGGGCCGCCGGCCGCCCGGGCGACGATCTCGGCCGCCTGCGCCAGCCGGGCGGGGTCGTGGACCACCACGTCGAGCCGGTCGCCGCCGAGCTTGGCCTTGAGCTCGGCGGGGGAGCCCTCGGCGACGACCCGGCCGGCGTCGATGACCGAGATCCGGTCGGCGAGCTGGTCGGCCTCCTCCAGGTACTGCGTGGTCAGCAGCACCGTGGTGCCGGCGGCGACCAGCTCGCGCACCGCGCGCCAGATCTCGGCGCGGCTGCGCGGGTCGAGGCCCGTCGTCGGCTCGTCCAGGAACAGCACCGGCGGGGCCAGGATCATCCCGGCGGCCAGGTCGAGCCGGCGCCGCATGCCGCCGGAGTACTCCTTGACCGGCCCGGCGTGTGCCAGGCCGAAGCGTTCGAGCAGCTCGCCGGCCCTGGCCCGGGCCTGCGCGGCGCCCAGGTGGGACAGCCGGCCGAACAGCTCGAGGTTCTGCCGGCCGGTGAGCAGCTCGTCCACCGCGGTGTGCTGGCCGACCAGGCCGATGCTGCGGCGTACCTGCCTCGGGTGGGTCGCCACGTCGAAGCCGGCCACCTCCGCCCGGCCGCCGGAGGGACGCAGAAGCGTGGTGAGGATGCGTACCGCCGTGGTCTTGCCGGCGCCGTTGGGGCCGAGCAGGCCGCAGACCGTGCCCTGGCCGACGTCGAGGTCGATGCCGTCCAGCGCCGTCGTGCCGCCATACGTCTTGCGCAGGCCGCGCGCGACTATCAATGCCGCCTCCCCTGTCGTATCGTACAGCGTACCGTACAGCATACGGAAGCGTGACGGCAACCGTACGGTGTACCGTACGAAGGTGACCGTGGAGTACTCAGGAAAGGGCGACCCCGCGCGCAGCCTCGCCCTCCTCTGGCGCACCGGCGAGCGGGCCAGCCGCAAGGGCAAGCCCGAGCTGAGCGTCGACCGCATCGTGCGGGCCGCCATCGAGGTGGCCGACGCCGAGGGCCTGCAGGCGCTGTCCATGCGGCGGGTGGCCGAGCGCCTCGGCGTGGGGACGATGTCGCTCTACACGTACGTGCCGGGCAAGCCGGAGCTGTTCGACGTCATGCTCGACACGGTGTACGGCGAGACCGCGCGGCCCGAGGACGTCCCCGGCGGCTGGCGCGGCCGGCTGGAGCAGATCGCGCGCGAGAACTGGGCGCTCTACCTGCGCCACCCGTGGCTGCTGCAGGTGGCCGCGAGCCGCCCGGTGCTCGGGCCCAACGTCACCGCGAAATACGACTACGAGCTGCGCGCGGTCGACGGCATCGGCCTGACGGACCTGGAGATGGACTCGGTGATCACGCTGATCACCGGGTTCGTGCACGGCGCGGCCCGGGGCGCGGTGGAGGCGGCGCAGGCGGAGAGCCGTACGGGGATGAGCGACGAGCAGTGGTGGGCCGCGCACGCGCCCTTCCTCAGCCGTATCGCCGACCCGGCCCGCTTCCCGGTCGCCGCCCGCGTCGGCCAGTCGGCCGGCGAGGCCCTGAACGCCGCCTACAGCCCCGAGCACGCCTTCGAGTTCGGCCTCCGACGCGTCCTCGACGGCATCGAAACCCTGGTGACCAGGCGCGAACACCAGACGTGAAAGGTGCCCTGCGAGCCGCGGATCTGCACCTTCGCAGACCGGGGGCGAGGCTCTTGAGAGCCTGGTGCGGGGACCGGAACGTTCAAGGAAAAAGGGTTGGCCCGGGTGAAGATCCGGGTGGTAGCTTGCGGGGGATCGTGACATCGCGCGAGGAGGTGAGACCCATGAACGCTGTATCGATGTGGGTGCTCCCCCTCGTCGTCACGGTCGGGCGATCGACGTAGGGGTCGCCGGGAGCGCCTCAGGCACTCCTGAGAGGCAACACCTATGCGTTTCACTGCGGAGACATCGTCAGGCGGTGTCCTCGAACGCGAGTTCACCGTGGGCGAGGTTCCCGGCGTGCTCTGGTCTCCCGCGTCGGGCGTCGATCGTGCCCCCCTCGTGCTGCTGGGGCACGGTGGCGGCATGCACAAGAAGGCGCCGGGAATGGTGGGGCGGGCGCACCGCCTCGTAGCCGGCTGCGGGTTCCACGTCGCCGCCCTCGACGCGCCCGGTCACGGCGGGCGGCCCCGTACGGCGACCGACGAGCGGGAGACCGCCGCGCTGCGGCAGGCGATGGCGGCGGGCGAGCCCGTCGGCCCGATCATCATCCGGTACAACGCCCACCTGGCGGAGCGTGCCGTGCCGGAGTGGCAGGCGACCCTGGACGCCCTGCAGAAGCTGCCGGAGATCGACGGGCCGGTCGGCTACTTCGGCCCGAACATGGGCACCGCGATCGGGGTGCCGTTGACGGCGGCCGAGCCCAGGATCACCGCCGCGGTCTTCGGTCTCTTCTGGCCCGACTCCCTGACCGAGGCGGCCAGACGGATCACCGTGCCGATCGAGTTCGTGCTCCAGTGGGACGACGAGCACATCCCGCGCCAGTCCGGTCTCGCGTTGTTCGACGCCTTCGCCTCGAAGGAGAAGACGTTGCACGCCAACGCGGGCAAGCACCTGGAACTTCCGAGGTTCGAGGTCGACAGCGCGGTCCGGTTCTTCGCCCGGCATCTCGGCCGGGCCTGAACGTGACAGGTATCGGCGTCCGGTCACCGGCCGGGCGCCGATACCCGGCACTAGCTCGCGCCGTGCCGGTAGAACTCCACGGGTTCGGGGGGCAGCGGGGTGTTGCCGAGGATGAGGTCGGCGGACTTCTCGGCGAGCATCATGACCGGGGCGTAGATGTTGCCGTTCGTGACGTACGGCATGGCAGAGGCGTCCACGACGCGCAGGCCGTCGAGGCCGTGCACGCGCAGCGTGTCGGGGTCGAGGACCGACATCCCGTCGGTGCCCATCCGGCAGGTGCAGGAAGGATGCAGGGCGGTCTCGCCGTCCTCGGCGACCCAGGCGAGGATCTCCTCGTCGGTCCGCACTTCCGGCCCGGGGGAGATCTCGCCGCCGTCCAGGCCGGCCCAGGCGGGCTGGGAGAGGATCTTCCTGGCGTGCCGGATCGCCTCCACCCACTCGCTGCGGTCCTGCTCGGTGGACAGGTAGTTGAAGCGCAGGGCGGGCTTGTGCCGCGGATCGGCCGACCTGATCCGTACGGAGCCGCGCGCGTCCGAGTACATCGGCCCGATGTGCACCTGGTAGCCGTGCCCGCCGGCCGGGGCCGAGCCGTCGTAGCGCACGGCGATCGGCAGGAAGTGGAACATCAGGTTCGGGTACGCCACGTCGTCGTTGGAGCGGATGAACCCGCCGGCCTCGAAGTGGTTGGTGGCCCCCGGGCCGCGCCGCAGGAACAGCCAGTTCGCGCCGATGAACGGTCGCCGCCACCACGCCAGCGACGGCTGCTGGGAGACCGGCCGCGTGCAGGCGTGCTGGACGTAGACCTCCAGGTGGTCCTGCAGGTTCTCGCCCACGCCCGGCAGGTCGTGCACCACCTTGATCCCCAACGGCTCCAGCAGCGCTCTCGGGCCCACCCCCGACACCTGCAGCAGCTGCGGGCTGTTGATCGCGCCGCCGCAGAGGACGACCTCGCCGGCCTCGATCCGCTCGCCGTCGCAGAGCACGCCCACCGCCCGCGTGCCCTCGAAGAGGATCTTCTCCACGAACGCGCGGGTCCGCACGGTCAGGTTGAGGCGCCGGCGTACCGGATGCAGGTAGGCGCGGGCCGCGCTGAGCCGCCGCCCCCGGTGGATGGTCCGGTCGAAGGCGGCGAAACCCTCCTGGCGGAAGCCGTTCACGTCGTCGGTGAGCGGGTGGCCGGCCTGCTGGACCGCCTCGAAGAACGCCTCGAACAGCGGCCCGCGGGCCGGGCCGCGCTCCAGCTTCAGCGGCCCCGCGTCGCCGCGGAACGGCGTGCCGGGATCGGCCAGGCAGCTCTCCATCCTCTTGAAGTACGGCAGGCAGTGCGCGTAGTCCCACTGCTTCATACCGGGATCGGCGGCCCAGCGCTCGTAGTCGAGCGGGTTGCCGCGCTGGAAGATCATGCCGTTGATGCTGCTGGAGCCGCCCAGCACCTTGCCGCGGGCGTGGTAGACCCGTCGGCCGCCCATGAACGGCTCCGGCTCCGACTCGTACTTCCAGTCGTAGAAGCGGCTGCCGATCGGGAACATCAGCGCGGCCGGCATGTGGATGAAGACGTCCCACAGGTAGTCGGGGCGCCCGGCCTCCAGCACGAGCACCGAGGTCGAAGGGTCGGCGCTGAGCCGGTTGGCCAGGGCGCAGCCGGCCGAGCCGCCGCCCACGATGACGAAATCGAACCTCAACGGGAGACCCAGTCCTTTCACCGTCACCACGGCTCCAGAGAAACACCTGTGTGCGATTTCCCGGGCGTCCCGGGGGTGCTGTGATTCATCACGGAACGCCCTCTCCAACATTTCCGGTTTTTCCCGGCACGGAACCTATAAGGGCACTTATCGAGATTTCGGCAGTCCGTAATATCGGATTATTTCGGGATCCACGCCTGCCATACCGAGGGATTGGCCTCGACCCATTTCTTGGCCGCCTCCTCACCCGTCATCCCGCCGTTGGTCATGTCGTCGGCGACGGCGTTCTGGTGCTCGTTCGTCCAGGAGAAATTCTTGACCAGCTCGTACGCCTTGCCCCCGGTGTCCGCGAACCGCTTGCTGACGATCTTGTCGAGGTCCATCTCCGGGTAGTCGCAGGCGACCTTCTTCGGGTCGGCGTCGCAGCCCTCGGTGTACGGCGGCAGATTCACCCGGACCAGCTCGGTCTCGCTGAACAACCAGTGCGGGTCCCAGAAGTAGAACAGCAACGGCCGCCGCTGCTCCTGCGCCTGCTGGGCGCTCTTGATCAGGGCCGCCTCGCTGCCTCCCACGACGACCTTGTAGTCCAGCTTGAGGTTCCTGATCAGGGCGTCCTCGTTGGAGACGTACGACGGGTCGCCGAACAGCAGCTGGCCCTGGTCGCCCGACTCGGAGGTCCGGAACAGCTCGGCGTACTTGTTGAGGTTGCGGTAGTCGGTGATGCCGGGATACTCGTCGGCCATCCACTTCGGGATGTACCACCCGATGACGCCCTTGTTGCCGGTCGAGCCCGCCTCGACCGCGACCTTCTTCTCCTCGATGAACTGCTTCTTCAGGTCGGGGTGGCCCCAGTTCTCGATGATGACGTCGACGTCGCCGGTCTCGAAGCCCTCCCAGGCCAGCTGCTCCTTGATCTCCGGCAGCTCGACGTCGTGGCCGAGCTCGTTCTCCAGCAGGTACGCCACCACGTTCGCGCTGGCCTCGTACCCGACCCACGGGTTGATCGCGATCTTCACGGTGCCGGACGGACCGGCGGAGGCGCCGGCCCCGCCGGTCGGGGCGGAGGAGCCGGCCGTGCCGTCGACCGTGGCCCCGCCGCAGCCCGTGGCGGCGAGCCCGAGGGCGACGAGGCCCGCGAGCAGACGAATCTTCATGTCACTTTCCTCTTTCGGGGGGACGGACGTCTGTCGGCGCCCTGCGTGATGCGGTCGAGCATGATCCCGAGCAGGACGGTCGCGACGCCGGCCACGAACCCCATGCCGAAGTCCGTCCGCTGGGAGAAACCGCTGACCACGTCGTAGCCGAGGGCCCCCGCCCCGACCAGACCGCCGATGACCACCATGGCCAGCGTCATCACGATGCCCTGGTTGGCCGCCAGCAGGATGGCCGGCCGCGCCATGGGCAGCTGCACCTTCCACAGCAGCTGTCCCGGCGTCGAGCCCGTGGAGACGGCGGCCTCGACGACGGGGGCGGGCACGGTCCTGATGCCGTCCTCGACCAGGCGCACCACCGGCGGCACCGCGTAGACGACGGAGGCGAAGATCGCCGTGAACCTCGTCGTCCCGAACAGCGCCAGCGCGGGCAGCAGGTACACGAACGCGGGCATGGTCTGCGCGGCGTCCAGCAGCGGACGCTGCACGGCCGAGAACCGCGGCGAGCGGGCCGCGGCCACCCCGAGCACCAGCCCGATCGTCAGCGTCAGCAGCACCGCGACGGCGACCGTGGTCATCGTCTGCATGGTGTGCTCCCAGACGCCGAGCAGCGCGATCCCCAGCAGACAGGCCAGCGCCGTCAGGGCGCGCCGCGGGCCGCTGACCCGCCAGGCGACGGTCAGCACCGCGAGGGCGACCAGCCACCAGGGCGCCGAGGTGAGCAGCGACTCCAGCGGGTTGAGCAGGGCGTACGTGGTCGCGTCCTTGGCGAACGTGGTCACCGCGTACCAGTTCGTCTCCGCCCACGCCACGGCCTGGTTGACCTCGGCGACCACGTTGATCGTGAGGCTCTCGGGCCAGACCCGGGGCAGCAAGGGGATGAGCGCGACTCCGGCGGCGGCCGGCACGCCGGCCGCGAGGAGGTCGAGCCGCCGGAGGCGGGTGTGCGGGTCTCTGTCGACCAGGGCCATCGTCATGCGGTCGAGCACCACCGCCATGACGACGATGGCCACGCCGGCCGGCAGCATGATGCCGACCTGGGCGCGGGACAGGCCGCGGATGATGTCGCCGCCCAGGCCGGGCGCGGAGATCAGGCTCGCGATGACGACCATGGACAGCGCCATCATGATCGTCTGGTTGACCGCCAGCGCCATCGTGGACCTGGCCAGCGGCAGGTAGACCTTGACCAACGTCTGCCGGCGGGTGGCCCCGAGCGAGGCCGACGCCTCGACCGCCGTGGGGGAGACCTCCGAGACGGCCAGCGCGGTGATGCGGATGGCTGGCGGGATCGCGTAGATCATCGTCGCGATGGCCCCGGCCGGCGCGCCGATGTGGAAGAACAACGCGAGCGGCGCCAGATACGCGAACGTCGGCATGATCTGCATGACGTCCAGCACCGGGGTGACCGCACGGCGCGCACGGGCGGACAGCCCCGCCCAGACGCCCACCGGGACCCCGATCGCCAGCGACAGCAGCACCGCCACCCCGACCAGGGCCAGCGTGTCCACGCTCGACTCCCACAACCCGAGCACCCCGAACGCGCTCACGCCCGCGACCGCGACCAGCGCGACCCGCCACCCGCCCGCGAGCCAGGCCAGCGCCCCCATGACACCGGTGATCCCCGGCCAGCCGAGAGCGTGCAACACGCTCTGGAAGAGGGTGTGGAGCGCGCCCACGAACAGCCGGATGTAGTTGAGGAAGTACAGGAAGAGCGGGTTGTCGTTGCGGTGGTCGTCGATCCACTCGCGCAGCTCGGTGACGGCCAGGAACTGCGGCGCCTCGTCGTCGTGCGGCAGCGTCGCCGTGCCGCGGAAGACCACGTACGCCGCCGCGAGGACGACCGCCACCCCTGCCGGGGCCGCCCATCTCGGCAGTCGGAGCCCGGAGGCCGCGCTGACGGCCGTGCTGCTCATGCGGTCGCCCGCGCGGGCGTGTCCTGACCCGCCAGGAACGCGAGCAGGTCCACGCGGTCGACCACGCCGGCCAGCTCGCCGCCGGCCACGACCTTGATCGGCCGGGAGGAGGCCGACGCGACGCCGATCGCGTCCGCGACCCGCGTGCCGGCGGGTAACTCTGGCCCGTCCAGCGGCTCGCCCGGCTCGGGATCGCGGCAGATCCAGCGCAGGGTCAGCACGTTCGCGCGCGGCACGTCGCGGACGAAGTCGGCCACGTAGTCGTCGGCGGGCGCGCCCACCAGCTCCTCGGCCGTGCCGACCTGCACGATCGCGCCCGCCCGCATGATCGCGATGCGTTCGCCCAGCTTGAGCGCCTCGGACAGGTCGTGCGTGATGAAGACCATCGTCTTGCCGACCTCGCGGTGCAGCCGCACCACCTCGGCCTGCATGTCGCGCCTGATCAGCGGGTCGAGCGCGCTGAACGGCTCGTCCAGCAGCATCACCTGCGGATCCACGGCGAGCGCGCGGGCCAGGCCGACGCGCTGCTGCATCCCGCCGGAGAGCTGGTCGGGGTAGGCGTCGGCGTGGCCGTCGAGGCCGACGAGCGAGAGGATCTCCGCCGCCCGCGCGTGCCGCTCGGCCCTGGTCGCGCCCTGGATCTCCAGCCCGTACGCGACGTTGTCGATCACCCTGCGGTGCGGCAGCAGGCCGAAGTGCTGGAAGACCATGCTGACCCGGTGGCGGCGGATCTCGCGCAGCCGGGCGGGGGAGGCGGCGCGGACGTCCTCGCCGCCGATCGTGATCGAGCCGGCGCTCGGCTCGATCAGCCGGGTCAGGCAGCGGACGAGCGTCGACTTCCCGCTGCCCGACAGGCCCATGACCACGAAGACCTCGCCGGGCCGTACGGCGAAACTCACGTCACGGACGGCGGCGGTGCAGCCGGTCTTCTCCCTCAGCGCGGCGGGATCGAGGTGCCGGTCGTCGCCGTCCAGCACTTCACGGGCTCTGGGTCCGAAGATCTTCCAAAGGCCCTCGACCGTGATCGCCGCGCTGTCGGGAGAATCTCCCACGCCCGCCTCCTCGTTGCCGCGCTCAACATATGTCGTGAATAGCGACATTCTCAACGGCGTGATCGTTCAGAGATCTGTCTTGGAACGTGCCAAACGCTCATTAGTGGACATTTATCATGTTAAAGGTTTATTTCCGCATCAGCGGCTTCGAAGAGTGGGGTGAAATTACCGCTATTGCTGGTCTAAATTCTGATACGGGCGCGTGACCGAGAAGACGAGCTTGTGGGAGGGCTCATGAAGGAGCTGAGCCAGGCCGCCAGAGACCTCAACTGGCTGGTCTCCGGCTTCGTCGACGAGGTTCCCGGCGTGGCGCACGCCGTCGTGGTCTCCGCGGACGGCCTGCCCATGGCGTTCTCCCGCGGGTTCCCGAAAGACCGGGCCGACCAACTCGCCGCCATCGCCGCCGGGCTCGTGAGCCTCACCCATGGCTCGGCCCGCGTGTTCGAGGGCGGAGCGGTCGTGCAGACCATCGTGGAGATGCACCGCGGCCTGCTGCTGGTGATGTCGATCAGCGACGGCTCCAGCCTGGCGGTGCTGGCCACGCCCGACTGCGACATGGGCCTGGTCGCGTACCAGATGACGATCCTGGTCGAACGCGCAGGTCAGGTGCTCACTCCCGCCGTGCGCGCGGAGCTGTCCGCCAGGCGCCCGTGGTGATGAGGCCGTGGCAGGACGGGGAGCCGGATGATCTTGCCGTGGAAGCCCTGGTATCGTCGGCGACCTCGGCGCAGCTCGGCACGACCTACACCCGCGAACACCGCGCCATCAGTGAGCTGTGCCGGCGGGTGCGATCCGTGGCGGAGCTCTCTTCGCTCCTCGCCGTCCCCCTCGGGGTGACGCGGGCGCTGGTCGCCGACATGGAGGCCGATGGGCTGGTCCGGGTGTACCAGCCGCAGCTTGAGGCGGGCCCGACCGGCAGGGGCCTGCTCGAAAGGGTGCTCAGTGGACTTCGCAGGCTCTAGCGGGCTCACCTCCACGAAGATCGTCGTGGCGGGCGGGTTCGGCGTCGGCAAGACCACGTTCGTGGGCTCCGTCTCCGAGATCACGCCGCTGACCACCGAGGCGGTGATGACCGACGCCTCCGTGGGAGTCGACGACCTCGCCCACACGCCCGGCAAGTCGACCACCACCGTGGCGCTGGACTTCGGCCGGGTCTCGATCGACGACGACCTGATCCTCTACCTGTTCGGCACCCCGGGCCAGCACCGCTTCTGGTTCATGTGGGACGACCTCGTGCGCGGCGCGATCGGCGCCGTGGTGCTGGTCGACTCGCGGCGGCTGGCCGACAGCTTCCCCGCGGTCGACTACTTCGAGGACACCGGCATCCCGTTCGTCGTCGGGCTGAACGGCTGGGACGGCGAGTTCCCGCACATCGAGAGCGAGGTGCGGGAGGCGCTGACGCTCTCGCCGCACGTGCCGATCGTCCGCACCGACGCGCGGGCCCGCCAGGCGGTCAAGGACACCCTGATCACGCTGGTAGAGCACGCGATGTCGGTACGGTTCGGCTGAGCGCTCAGTCCCACCACGTCGCGGCGACGAGCTCGGCCACCAGCGTCTCGGTCAGCAGGGCGACGTCCGGGTCGTCGTCGTGCGCGTACCGGATCACCGCCGAGGCGTCCTTCACCGCCGCGCCGACGGCGACCACCGTCGAGCCGCGCTCGCGTACCCAGTCCATGGCCTGGTCGTCGTAGCGGGAGCCGGGGAAGAGCAGCGCGCGGTAGTCCAGGGTCTTGGTGAGGTAGACGTCCACGTGCGACCAGTCGCCGCTCTCGCAGGCGTCCGCCGGGCGGCGCGGGCCCTCGCGGAACATCAGCGCCGACTGCTCCGCCGAGGACAGGCGCTCGGCCGGCGCGATCGTGTAGACGCCGTGCGGGCCGTCGAGCAGCTCGATGGCCGGCGGCAGCCATTCGTCCCTGCGGTCGAGCAGGTCGGCCGTGGCCTGCGCCGTCTTGTCGAGCAGGGCCGGCACGTCGCGGCCGCGGCCGGTGAGGCGGGCCTCCAGGGCCAGCAGCAGGGCGAGGGTGTGCTGGAACGTCCGGCAGGCGACGCCGCCGCGCTCCTCGCCCGCGTGCATGGGGACCACCAGGTCGGCCGCCTGGGCCAGCGGCGATCCCGGCCGGTTGGTGAGTGCGGCCAGGATGGCCGCTCCGCCGGTGTAGCGGGCCGTGGCGTCCAGCGTCTCGCGGCTCGTGCCGGTCGCCGAGATCGGGATCACCAGGGTGCCGGCGGCGGGCGGGAAACTCGCGGCGGCCGAGGCGTACTCGGCGTGGGCGTCCACCCCGGCGGCCCGCAGGCGCAGGGCGGCCACGCCGGCGGCGTAACGGGAGCTGCCCATGCCGAGGAACAACACCCGGCGGACGTCCCGGGGGAGCCCCGCGAACGGATCCTCCGCCCGCAGCACGCCGGCCAGCGCGGCCAGCGACTCGGGCTTGGCCTCCAGGTCGGACAGGTAGAGCTCGGAATTCACGAAATCTTCTCCTCTGGGTACCAGGTGCGCAGCACGCCCATGGGGGCGTAACGCCAGCGGGGCAGGTGGCGGGCGGCGTAGATGAGCTCGCGGCACTCCTGCTCCACCTCGAAGGGGCGGAGCAGGCGCTCGTCCAGCAGGCCGGGCCCGCCCCGCTCGGCCAGCCGGTCGCGGTAGGCGGTCAGCAGCGCCGCCCGTGCCGCGCCCGTCCACGCGGTGGCCCGGGCGGGCGGGACGGACCTGCGCTTGATCGCCACCTGGGCCACGTGGTCGAGGCTGGTGGTGAGCTGGGCGACGTCCCTGGCGGCCGGCTGGCGCAGGTCCGCGCCGGCGACCGTGGGGTTGCCGTCGAAGTCGATGACCGCGTAACCGTCGCGCCACCGGAGGATCTGGCCCACGTGCAGGTCGCCGTGGATCCGGATCAGCGGGGTGCCGATGGGGGCGGCCAGTGGGGCCAGATCCCGCCGCAGGGCGCCGGCGCGCGAGGCCAGCCACGCGCCGTCCTCCCCGCCGGTCAGGTCGAGCGCCTCGGCGAGCGCGCCCTCCGCCCGGCCGCCCGCGCCGATCGGGCCCGCGCCGATGGGGCCCGCGTCGATGGGGCCGGCGTCGATGGGGCCGGCGTCGCCGGGTTCCGGGAACGTGGACAGGGCGAGGTGCAGATCGGCGGTGAGGTGGCCGAGGTCGGAGGCGAAGGCGGTGCGGCCGGCCTCGGCCTCGTCCACGCACCACTCCCAGCCGTCCCTCGCCTCGGGCAGATAGCCCGTCACCAGGGCCAGCAGGTGCTCGCGGCCGTCCAGCTCCGCGGTCAGCGCCGCGTACGGCGGCGCGGTGCCGCGGAATTGCGCCGCGACGAGATGCGGGAAAATGTCCAGTGCCGGATGAGGCAGCGGCGCGGGCGGGGTCAGCCACTTCACGACCACGCTCTCGCCCACGACAACCGAATGGTTTGTCTGGTCCACGTGCGGCCCGAAGTCCCGTTCACCTGGGACCCCAGTGTCGCGAGCATCTCCGGTGTGCGAGAAAGTGGGCAACGGCAGAAATCGCCGGACCGCGAACGGCGGCGGCGGGTCGTCGGCCAGCGCCCCGACAAGGGCTGCGGAGAGCCCGCGATCTCGGGCCGTGAGGGGCTTCTCACCCAGTGAGATCAAGCGTGCGGTTATTGAATCCCAATTCAACTGAACAACCAAACATCCTGGTAGCAATGTCCGGAAAAGTCTTGCCGATGTTGATATCTGCTGCAACACTCCATCTCTGGTCTGCCGTGCCCGGTAAGGTCGCGCGACCCCTCTTACATCGCTAATTTCAGAAGGAGTAGCGGCCGTGTCCCGTACCCGGTTCACCCGTCGTCTCCCGGCCACCATGGCGGTGGTCGGCCTCGCGCTCGCCGTAGCGGCGTGCGGGGGTGAGTCGTCGTCAGGCTCCAACTCAACGACGGTGGCGGCCGAACAGCTCAAGCCCAACGCAGACCTCAGCAAGCAGAGCCTCGCAGTGACAGTGTGGGATGGCTACCTGCCCGAGGAGCTGGCCCAGCGGGTCAAGGAGAAGCTCAAGGTCCAGGACATCAAGATCCAGCTGCACGAGACCAACGAGACCGCGATGGCGAAGCTCACCGCCTCCGGTGACAGCGGCATCGACGTGGCGTTCGTGTCCGGCCAGTACGCCCAGGCCCTCAACGAGCAGGGTCTGCTGGAGCCGATCCACCCCGAGCTGATCCCCAACCTGGCCAACCTCTACCCCGAGGCCACCCAGCTCTCCTACGACAAGGGCAACAAGTACTCCGTGCCCTACACCTGGGGCACCACCGGCATCTGCTACCGATCCGACCTCGTGAAGACTCCGCCGACGAGTTGGAACGATATTTTGAAGCCCCCGGCCTGGGCCGAGAAGAAGGTCACGATGATGACCACCGAGCGCTGGCTGGCCCTGCCCGCCATCAAGGCCCTCGGCTACTCGGTCAACACCGACAAGGACGACGAGATCGAGAAGGTCAAGGAGCTTCTGATGGCGCAGAAGCCCCACCTGCTCACCTACGACGACACCACCTTCGGCGACCGCCTGCTGTCCGGCGAGGCCCTCATGGTCGAGGCGTGGGACGGCTGGTGCCCGACCACCGACAAGTCGGGCAACATCAAGTTCGTGGTGCCGAAGGAGGGCAGCGACCTCTGGGTGGACACCATGGTGATCATGAAGTCCTCCAAGAACAAGGAGGCCGCGCACGCCCTGATCAACTACATCCTCGACCCCGAGGTGCACAGCTGGGCGGCCGAGAACATCAACTACAAGGTGCCCAACAAGGCCGCCATGGACCGGGTGAAGATCGCCGAGGGCTCGCTGCTCGGCATCTCGCCCGCCGAGCTGCTCAACGGTGAGTCGATCATCGACCTCGGCGAGGCGTCCACCAAGTACACCCGCCTGTCGGCCGACGTCCAGGCGAAGTAGTTGTCGTTGTAGTGAAGTCCGAGGTCAAGGCCCGGCCGGTGAACCGCTCACGCGGACGCCGGCTGGGCGCGTTCGTGTTCCTGTCGCCCGGGCTGGCGTACCTCGTCGTGTTCATGCTGGTGCCGCTGGCGCTGCTGCTGAGCACCACGGTGTTCCGGCGCGGGCGGTTCGGCGGGGTGGTCTACGAGTTCACCGCCGAGAACTTCGAGCGGCTCGTCGACCCGCTCTACCTGGGCGTGCTCGTCGACTCGCTGAAGATCGCGACCCTCACGACGCTGATCGCCCTGCTGATCGGCTATCCGACGGCCTACGTGATCGCCCGGCTGCCGCGCAAGTGGAAGACCATCGCGCTGGTGGCGATCGTGCTGCCGTTCTGGACGAACTTCCTCATCCGGGTCTACGCCTGGATCATGCTGCTGAGCGGCCCCGGGCTGGTCAACAGCGCGCTGAAGGTGTTCGGGCTGGGGCCGCTGGAGGTGCTCTACACCGAGGGTGCGATCGTCACGGGGTTGCTGTACTCGTACCTGCCGCTGATGGTGCTGCCGCTGTACGCCGCGATCGACCGGCTCGACCCGCAGCTCAGGGAGGCCTCGTCCAACCTCGGGGCCTCCGCGTTCACCACGTTCAGGAAGGTCACGCTGCCGCTCACCATGCCGGGCGTGCTGACCGGCAGCCTGTTCGTGTTCGTGCCCAGCTTCGGCAACTTCGTCATCCCCGAGATGCTCGGAGGCAGCAAGTCGATCATGGTGGGCAACCTGATCCGCGACCAGTTCCTCAAGGCGCGCGACTGGCCGTTCGGCGCGACGCTGGCGCTGGCCCTCATCGTGGTGCTGGTGGTCCTGCTCGTCGCGCAGTCGTGGGTGGCCCGCCGTGCGTAGGTCGAAGTTGCTGTACGTCCCGTTCTGGGCGTCCTACGTCTTCCTGTACCTGCCGATCGCCGTGCTGGTCGTCATGTCCTTCAACGCCGGCGAGTCGGCGTACACCTTCGAGGGCTTCAGCCTCAAGTGGTACGGCGAGCTGGCCGGCGACGAGCGGGTCAGGGACGGCCTGGTCAACACGCTCATGGTGGCCGCCGGCTCGACGGTGATCGCCACGGTGCTCGGCACGCTGCTGGCCGTCGGCCTGGCCCGCCACACCAGGTCCAAGCTGCTCGACTCGGTCGCGCTGATGCCGGCCGTACTACCGGACGTGGTGCTCGGGATCGGGCTGCTGGTCTTCTACGGCATGGTCCAGTCGACGCTCGGCCTGTACTCGGTGGTGCTGGCGCACGCCCTGTTCGCGATGGCGTTCGTGGCGGCGGTGGTCCGCACCCGGCTGGCCGGGTCCGACACCTCGCTGGAGGAGGCCTCGCGGGACCTCGGCGCCGGGCCGGTGACGACGTTCATGAAGATCACGCTGCCGCAGCTCGCGCCGGGCATCGTCGCGGGCGCGCTGCTGGCGTTCACGCTGTCGCTGGACGAGTTCGTGATCGCGTTCTTCACGATCGGCAACGACGATCCGACGCTGCCGATCGTCATCTACTCCATGGTTCGCTTCGGGGTCACCCCGGAGATCAACGCGCTGGCGGCGATCCTGCTCCTGGTGAGCTTCACGGCGGTGATCGCCGGTCAGCGCCTGACCAAGATCGGGGAGAGGGAGCCGCGTGCTCAGGATTGACGGGGTCTCCCGCAGGTTCGGAGACGTCATCGCGCTCGACGACGTCTCCCTGGAGATCGGGCAGGGCGAGTTCTTCGCCCTGCTCGGGCCCTCCGGCTGCGGTAAGACCACCCTGCTGCGCATCGTCGCCGGGTTCGAGACGCCCGACGCCGGCAAGGTCACGCTCGACGGGGAGGACCTGCTGTCCCGCCCGCCGAACCGCCGGCCGATCAGCCTCATGTTCCAGTCGTACGCGCTGTTCCCGCACATGACGGTGGCGAAGAACGTCGCGTACGGGCTGGAGCGCGAGCGCCTGCCCCGGCAGGAGATCAAGCAGCGCGTCGGCGAGGTGCTGGAGACCGTCGGCCTGTCGGCGCACGCCGTGCGCAAACCGGCCCAGCTCTCCGGCGGTCAGCGGCAGCGGGTCGCGCTCGCCCGCTCCATCGTCAAGCGCCCCCGCCTGCTGCTGCTCGACGAGCCGCTGTCGGCCCTGGACAAGAAGGTCCGCGCCGACATGCAGCTGGAGCTCAAACGGCTGCAGAGCGAGGTCGGCATCACGTTCGTGGTCGTCACGCACGACCAGGAGGAGGCCATGTCGCTGGCGGACCGCATCGCGGTCTTCGACAGCGGCAGCGTCCGCCAGGTGGACGAGCCGATCAGCCTGTACGAGCGCCCGCGCTCGCCGTTCGTGGCGGACTTCGTCGGCGCCAACAACCTCTTCTCCGGCACCGCGAGCGGCCTCGACGGGATCAGGAGCGAGCAGTTCGGCATGCTGCCCGGCACGCCGCTCACCGAGCTGACGGCGGGGCGGCAGGCGCTGCTCGCGGTCCGGCCGGAGAAGATCGAGCTGGCCGACGAGAACGCCACCAGGGGCCTGGCCGGCAGCGTGCTGGACGTCAGCTTCTACGGCGGCGTCTCGCACGTCTCCGTGGACGTCCCCGGCCACGCCAAGCCGGTGCTCGTCGCCGTGCAGGGCGCCGCCGCGGTGCGGCAGGGCACCAAGGTCAAGGTGCGCTGGGAGGCGCGCGACGCGGTCGTCATGGCGGTCGATCAGTGAGCCAGGTCGTTGCCCGTGGCCGCCCGCGCGTACGACAGAATCAGCTCGGCCGCCTCGTCGGGGCCGATCAGCGGGTGCCTGGCGGTGATGCGGTAGCCGTAGGCGTCCTCCAGGGCCACCAGGTTGCGCGAGATCGTCACGGAGTCGGCGCTCAGCCGGAAGACCCCGAGCGCCGCCCCGGTGTCCAGGATCGCCTGGTACATCGACACCTGGCGGTCGTAGAGCGAGGTGAGCAGCACGCCGTAGACCCGGTTGCGTCCCGCGGCGCCGCCCAGCTCGTTGAGCAGACGCACGTCGGGGTCGAGCGGCCCGGTCGGCAGACCCGAGCGGATCGTGACGACGAGCTTCTCGACCGGGTCGGTGAGCTTGGCGAGCTGGCGCAGCCGCTGCTCGTAGAACCGCTCCATGCCGGCGTGCTGCGCCTCGACGAGCAGCTCCCGCAGGTCGGGGTAGTGGTAGAGCACGGCGCCGGAGGTCAGACCGGCCTCCTCGGCGACGTGCGACAGCTGCACGCCGTCGACGCCATGGCGGATGATGGCCCTGCGCGCGGCGTCGATCAAGTCGATGCGCCGGTCGCTACGGCTTTTGCGCTGAGCCACCACCACCACCTTCACTCGTTGGGTTCCAGTTCAGTTAGCCGTGACCATAGTGCCGGTTACTTGACCTTCACGCTAGATCCGTTTTTGAATTCCTGTTCAAATCGATGAGTCCCCCCGGAGTTGCCATGTCACTCACGATCCTGTTCATGCCGGAGAGCGCCTACGGCCCGACCAACAACTGCATCGGCATCGGCGACATCCTGCGCCGCCGCGGCCACCGCGTCGTCTTCGCCGCCGAGTCGTCCTGGAAGGGCAAGCTCGAGGCGCTGGGCTTCGAGGAGGACCTCGTGGACCTCGCGCCCCCGGCCGAGGACGCCGAGGAGCAGGACGCGGGCCAGTTCTGGAAGGACTTCATCCGCGAGACCGCGCCCGAGTACCGCAAGAGCACGCGGGAGCAGCTGGAGACCGTCACCAAGCCGATCTGGGCCGAGCTGATCGACGGCGCCAAGTACTGCGAGCCGCAGCTCAAGGCCATCATCGAGCGGGTGAACCCGGACGTGATCGTCGAGGACAACGTCCTGACGTTCCCGGCCCTGCTCACCGCGGGCAAGAAGTTCGTCCGCATCGTCTCCTGCCAGCCGCTGGAGGTGCGCGGCGAGAACATCCCGCCGGTCTTCTCCGGCCTGCCCGCCGGCGACCGCTCCGAGTGGGACGCCTTCCGCGCGGAGTACGACCGCACCCACCGCGAGCTGTGGACCGCCTTCAACGAGTGGTGCGTCGAGCAGGGCACCGCGCCGCTGCCCGACCTCGACTTCATCCACGAGGGCGACCTGAACCTCTACGTCTACCCCGAGATCATCGACTACACCGACGCCCGCGCGCTGGGCCCGACGTGGCACCGCCTCGACTCCTCGGTGCGTGAGACCGACGAGCAGTTCACGCTGCCGTTCCAGCGCAATGAGGGCTCGCTGGTCTACTTCTCGCTCGGCTCGCTCGGTTCCTCCGACGTGGAGCTGATGCAGCGGGTGATCGACGTGCTGGCCACGACCCCGCACCAGTACATCGTCTCCAAGGGCCCGCTGCACGAGGAGATCAAGCTCGCCGACAACATGTGGGGCGCGGAGTTCCTTCCGCAGACTAAGATCATTCCACTGTGTGACTTGGTCATCACCCATGGCGGCAACAACACGACCACCGAGGCGCTGCACTTCGGCAAGCCGATGATCCTGCTGCCGCTGTTCTGGGACCAGTACGACAACGCCCAGAGGGTCGATGAGCTCGGTTACGGCGTCAGGCTCTCCACCTACGCCTTCACCGACGAGGAACTCAAGGGAGCGCTCGACCGGCTGCTCGGCGACACCGAGCTGCGGGAGAGGCTCGCCGCCGCGGGCGAGGAGATCCGGCGTCGCGACGGCCTGCGCAAGGCCGCCGACCTGATCGAGCAGCTCGGCCAGTAGCAAGATCCGAAGGACGAAGTCTTCCGATGCGTGAACTGATCAACCCCGCCACCGGGCTCCCGTGTGCCGAAATTCCGGACACGCCGGTCGAGGGCGTGGCGTCCGCTGTACGTGAGGCACGGGCCGCGTTCGAGGAGTGGTCGCAGGCCACCCCGGGCGAACGCGCGCGGGTGCTGCTGCGGACCGCCGACCTCGTGGAGGCCGCGGCCGAGGAGCTGACCAGGCTGGAGGTGGAGGAGACCGGCAAGCCGGCGGCGGTGTTCCGCGACGGCGAGCTGCCGTTCGCCGCCGACAACCTGCGCTTCTTCGCCGGCGCCGCGCGCTCCCTGGAGGGCTCGGGGGCCGGGGTGTTCAGCGCCGGCTACACCTCGGTCATGCTGCGCCGCCCCGTCGGGGTGGTGGGGTCGATCGCGCCGTGGAACTTCCCCTTCGTCATGGCGATCTGGAAGGTGGGCCCGGCGCTGGCCGCGGGCAACGCGGTGGTGATCAAGCCGGCCCCCCAGACGCCGCGTACGACGCTGCGGCTGGCCGAGCTGTTCGCCGAGGCGGGCGCGCCGGCCGGGCTCGTGCGGGTGGTCACCGGCGGCGCGGAGGTCGGCCAGGCGCTGGTCACCGATCCGGGCGTCGACATGGTCAGCGTCACCGGCTCGACCGAGACCGGGCGGGCCGTGATGACCGGCGCCGCCGCCACCCTCAAGCGGGTCCACCTGGAGCTCGGCGGCAAGGCGCCGGCGCTGGTGTTCGAGGACGCCGACCTGGCGGAGATGGCCCGCGGCGTGGCCATGGGGGCGACGTACAACACCGGGCAGGACTGCACGGCGGCCACCCGCGTCTACGTCGCCCGCGAGGTCTACGCCGACGCGGTGGAGGCGCTTCGAGCGACTCTTGCCGACATAACCGCCGGCGACCCCTGGGACCCGGCGACCGACATCGGCCCGCTGATCTCGTCGGCGCACCGCGACCGGGTGCACGGCTTCGTCTCGCGGGCCTCCGGGCGCGTGCTGCAGGGCGGCTCCCCAATCGGGGGCCCCGGCTTTTTCTACCCGCCCACCCTGGTGGCCGACGCCGCCCAGGTCAGCGAGATCGTCCAGGGGGAGATTTTCGGTCCGGTTCTGGTGGCCCTGCCGTTCGACGGCGAGGACGAGGCGGTCAGACTCGCCAACGACACGAGGTACGGTCTTGCCTCGTCGGTGTGGTCACGTGACGTGGCCCGCGCCATGCGCGTCTCGCACCGGCTCGACGTGGGTGTCACCTGGGTCAACGACCATCTCCCCATCGCCAGCGAGGCACCGCACGGCGGCGTGAAGGGCAGCGGGTTCGGCAAGGACATGAGCCAGGAAGCGGTGCAGGAGTATTCGGTGACCCGGCACCTGATGGTGAAGCACGCGGCACCGGCCGAGCGGGATTCGTTCCGGCCCGCCTGAAAACGTGTACGGCGTTATGCGGCCAAAGTGCCTCTTTGGACGCATGTGATGGGATATGTTCGGTTGGCCGATCTGGTACGGGTTGTGTTCCAATTACCCAGCCGGACAGAATCCCATGCGCCCCACGCGTGTCTGATTTTTTTCGAGCACGTACCGGCGAGAGGTTGCGAGAGTCAGTGAGGACGGAAAACCCCAGGCACACGAAGTCAGGGGAGTACACAGGCGGACGGTTCCAGCTGGGGAACTGGCGTGTGCGCTCCAGGCTGATCGCGCTGATCCTCATTCCCACCGTCGTGGGTGTGCTGCTCGCGGGCGTGCAGCTGGCCGACGCGATCGGCACCAGTGCCGAATACCGCCGGCTCAGCCAGGTCGCCGAGCTGGTCCAGCGCATCGGCGCGCTCAACCACGAGCTCGGCAAGGAGCGCACGCTCACCGCGTGGTACGTCGCCGACCGCCGCAGGGCCCAGCGCTTCGTGCAGCTGAAGACCCAGCGGCAGGCCACCGACCGGGCCAAGCAGCAGGCGCTCGACGCGGCCACGGTCATCGACGCCACCCACTCGGTCCGCGTGCAGGACGGCGTGGAGAACATGCGCCGCTGGCTCGACGGTCTCGACAGCCTGCGCGAGTCCATGGTCGGCAACGTGCCGCCGCGCGCCGCCATCGGCACGTACGGCACGATGATCGACGTGTTCTCCTCGGTCCAGGGCGACCTGGGCGACGGCGTGAGCGACGACGACCTGCAGGGTGACGTGGCCGCGCTGGGCTCGCTCCAGCGCATGAAGGAGGAGCTGTCGAAGCAGCAGATCATCCTCATCGTCACCCTGGCGCAGCGCAGGGTCGACAGCGCCGACTGGGCCGACTTCCTCGGCTCCTGGAACAGCCAGCAGACCGAGCTCGCGAACTTCGAGTCGGAGGCCGACGCCGAGGACCTCGAGGAGTACCGGCAGGACGTCAAGGGCCCGCAGGTCGACCTCGCCGACGCCATGCGCCAGCGCGCGCTGGCGCAGGTGAGCGAGTTCGACAAGATCGTGGACCTCGACGTCACCACTCCTCTGACGGCCTCCGGGCGCGACCTCAACTCCTGGTACGAGGCCACCACCGAGACCGGCAACGCCGTCCGCAAGGTGGAGGACGCCCTGGCCACCGAGATCGTGGGCGCCACCCGCGAGCTGAGCGACACCGAGCAGCGCAACGCCATCATCTCCGGCGCGCTGATCCTCGTGCTGCTGCTGCTCGTCCTGATCATCACCACCCGGGTGGCCGGTTCGCTGGTCCGCCCGCTGCGCCGGCTGCGCGCCGAGGCACTCCAGGTGGCCACGACCCGGCTGCCCGAGACCGTCCGCATCCTGCGCGAGTCGGGTGAAGGCGCGCAGATCCCCGAAGTGCCGGCGATCGGCGTCAACACCCGAGACGAGATCGGGGAAGTGGCGCGGGCGTTCGACGAGGTCCACCGCGAGGCGATCCGGCTGGCCGGCGATGAGGCCAAGCTGCGCGCCAACGTCAACGCCATGTTCGTCAACCTCTCCCGCCGCAGCCAGACGCTGGTCGAACGGCAGCTGCAGCTCATCGAGGGCCTGGAGCAGGGCGAGGAGGACGAGGAGCGGCTGGCGAACCTGTTCCGCCTCGACCACCTGGCCACCCGCATGCGCCGCAACAGCGAGAACCTGCTGGTCCTCGCCGGCCAGGAGGCCGCGCGCAAGTGGAGCGAGCCGGTGCCGCTGGTCGACATCGCCCGCGCCTCGCTGTCGGAGGTCGAGGGCTACGAACGGGTCCAGATCCAGATCCCGTCCGGCACGCTCATCGTCGGCCCCGCCGTCACCGACGCCGTCCACCTGCTCGCCGAGCTGATCGAGAACGCCATCTCGTTCTCGCCGCGCGAGAGCAAGGTCCAGGTCACCAGCGCGCCCGCCGAGGGCGGCATGCTGATCGGGATCAACGACCTGGGCATCGGCATGAGCCCGGAGGAGCTGGCCGAGGCCAACTGGCGCCTGGCCAACCCGCCGGTCGTGGACGTGTCCGTCTCCCGGCGCATGGGCCTGTTCGTGGTCGGCCGCCTGGCGCTGCGCCACGGCATCCGCGTGCAGCTCAGCCAGCGCGACGGCGGCGGTCTGAGCGCCATGGTGCTGCTGCCCGACGTGCTCATCAGCGGTGGTCAGGGCACGGCCCCGCAGGGCGGCCAGTACGAGGCGTTCACCACGTTCGACCCGAGGCAGCTCACGCACGCCGGGCCGAACGGCTCGCACCCGTCCTTCGACGGCCCGAACCCGGCCGTCGACACGGAGTGGCCGGAGTCGGTGCCCGCGCCGGGCTCGGGCAACTGGCCGTCGTTCGGGGAGCCGCAGCCCTCGCTGTTCGGCGACGCCCAGCCTTCGCCGTTCGGTGAGCAGCCCTCGCCCTTCGCGGACGCCCAGCCGCAGGCCGCGCCGTTCGCCGACGCGCCGCCGCAGCCCGCTCAGGACGCGCCGCGCTGGCCGTCGTTCGCGGACGACGCCCCGCCCGCGGCCGCCCCGCCGTCGTTCGGCGAGCAGCGCTGGCCGTCGTTCGCCGAAGAGGCGCCGCGCGCGGCCGAGCCGGCGCCGTTCGCCGAGAACCGGTGGCCGTCGTTCGCCGAGCAACCGCCGCCCCTGCAGGACGACGAGCCGCGCTGGCCGTCCTTCTCGACGGAGCCGCCGTCCAAGGACGAGCCGCAGTGGTCGTCGTTCTCCGAGTCCCTTCCGCGCAGGTCGCTGTTCGCCCCGGACGGCCGTCCGCAGTCACAGCCTGACGAGTCCTACGGTCCGCTGTTCGCGGACGAACCCAAGCCCGCGGACCAGTACGACCTGAACGGTCGCACGGCCCAGAACCCGTTCGGTCCCGGCAACTACTCCTCGCAGGACATGACGGGCCCGCTGCCGGTGGTACGCAACTCGCCCATCGAGGAGCAGAGCGAGGAGTTCCTGCCGATCTTCTCGTCGGTCGGCTCCGACTGGTTCCGCAAGCCGGACCCGGAGGTGCTCAGGCAGCGTCTCGACACGGAGTCCGAGGGCGAGCACGAGATCACGGCCGTCCACCCGGCCGTGCCGGCGGAGCCGTCGGCGCCACCGTCCGCTTCACCGTCGGCCGGGACATCGAGCAAGTCGTCGCTGCCGCAGCGCAAGCCCGGGCAGTCGGGTGCGGGAGCGTCGTGGTCCTCGCCCGCGGACTCCGGTTTCCAGGCCGCGCAGGCCGCCGCCCAGCCCCAGCAGTCCGGAACGACGGCGTCCGGCCTGCCGCGCCGCGTCCCCAAGGCGAACCTGGTGCCGGGAACGGCCAGCCTCGCCGAGCCCCCGATCGCGTCTCCGGCACCACAGATTTCGCCCGAACGGTTGCGCAGCCGGCTCTCCAGCTTCCAGCAGGGTGTCCGGCAAGGCCGGGCGTTCACCCGGGGAGAAGAGTATGAGGAGGACAAATGAGAGAAATGAGCCAGGGAGCGCGCGGTATCAGCTGGCTGATCACGGACTTCGTGAACAACGTGCCAGGCGTCGCTCACACGGTCGTGGTGTCGTCTGACGGGTTGCCGCTGGCCTACTCCGAGGGCTTCCCCAAGGACCGGGCCGACCAGCTGGCCGCCGTGGCGTCGGGCGTGATCAGCCTGACCCAGGGCGCCGCCCGGGTCTTCGAGGGCGGTATGGTGACGCAGACCGTCATCGAGATGCAGCGCGGCCTGCTGATGATCATGTCGATCAGCGATGGCTCCTGTCTGGCGGTCCTCGCCGCGCCCGACTGTGACATGGGTCTGGTGGCCTACCAGATGACCTTGCTGGTCGAGCGAGCCGGGCAGGTGTTGACGCCCGCCGTACGCGCCGAGCTGCAAGCGGCCCGCCCCCGCTAGCGGGCGATGACAGGAGAAGATGGTGTCAGGTCAGCAGGGTTGGGCTGGTGATAGCACTCCGCCGCATCCGGCGGCTCCCCGTTCGCAGAAGCAGAGCTCCCTGGTACGGCCCTATGCCGTGACCGGGGGGCGCACCGCGCCGCGGATGAAGTTCGCCATGGAGGCACTGGTGTCCTCCGTGACGTCGGAATACCAAGACATTTCCCTACTAAGTCCGGAGTATCAGGCGATCATTCAGCTGACCCGGAACGTCCGGTCGGTTGCCGAGATCTCCGCCCTTTTACGCCAACCTCTTGGCGTGGTCCGGGTGCTGATCGCCGACATGGCGTCGGAGGGCCTGATCCGCGTGCACCAGCCTGCGCTGGACGC
Source organism: Nonomuraea terrae (assembly GCF_004348995.1). Lineage (GTDB taxonomy): Bacteria > Actinomycetota > Actinomycetes > Streptosporangiales > Streptosporangiaceae > Nonomuraea > Nonomuraea terrae. The sequence continues at coordinate 22,071 of NZ_SMKQ01000046.1, read as the reverse complement.
GGGAAAGCCGGACCTCAACTTGCTCGAAAGGGTGCTCAGTGGACTTCGCAGGCTCTAGCCCCGGCCTCACCTCGACGAAGATCGTCGTGGCCGGGGGCTTCGGCGTGGGCAAGACGACGTTCGTGGGAGCGGTCTCCGAAATCCTGCCGCTCACCACAGAAGCGGTCATGACGGACGCCTCCGCCCACGTCGACGACGTCTCCCTCACGCCGAACAAGACGACCACGACCGTGGCGATGGACTTCGGCCGGGTCTCGCTCGACCGTGACCTGATCCTCTATCTGTTCGGCACGCCCGGACAGCACCGGTTCTGGTTCATGTGGGACGACCTGGTACGCGGCGCCATCGGCGCGGTCGTCCTGGTCGACACCCGCCGCCTGGCCGACAGCTTTCCCGCCATCGACTACTTCGAAGAGGCCAAGCTGCCCTTCGTCATCGGTATCAACGGCTGGGACGGCCAGTTCGCCCACCAGGAGGAGGAGATCAGGGAGGCGCTGTCGATCGGCGGCCACATCCCGATCGTGCGGCTCGACGCCCGTCAGCGCGAGTCGGTGAAGTCCACCTTGATCACCTTGGTGGAGCACGCCCTGACCAGGCACATGCACACGCCCGTGTAGGCCGCCCCGCTGGTCAGATCGTGAAGCAATGTCGACCCGGCACCCGGACGAGGGTGCCGGGTTTTTCCGCGTTCCGAGCCGGCTACTGGGCGCTCTCCGCGCGCGCCGGCCACACCCTGCACGCCGCGATGCGCGCCGCCTCCGGCAGCCGTAACGCCGCGGCCGCCCGAACCACCCCCGCACGCCGCCGGACAGCGGGAAGTCAGACGGTGGCGTCAGACGGTGGCGTGGCCGCGGACGAGGCGGCCGACCTCGGCGCGCAGGTGCACGAAGTCGGGGTGCTCACGGGTCGAGATCTGGTCGCGCGGCCCCGGCAGGTGCACCTTCAGGTCGCCCACCACGTGCGCGGGCGCCTTCGACAGCACCACCACGCGGTCGCCCACGTACACGCTCTCGTCGATGTCGTGCGTGATGAGCACGATCGTCATCCGGTGGTGGCCGCGGACCTTGAGCACCAGGTCCTCCAGGTCCTCCCTGGTCTGCGCGTCCACCGAGCCGAACGGCTCGTCCATCAGCATCAGCGTCGGCCGGTACGCCAGCGCCCGCGCGATCGCGACCCGCTGCTGCATGCCGCCCGACAACTGGAACGGGTATTTACGGCCGGCGCCCGCCAGACCCACCGACTCCAGCGCCTCCTTCGCGGCCTCCTGGCGCCGGCGCTTGTCCATGTTCCTGCGACGCAGCGGCAGCGCCACGTTGTCCTCGACCGACATCCACGGGAACAAGGAGCGGCTGTAGTCCTGGAAGACGACGGCGAGATTGTCGGGCGTCTGCCGGACCACCTGGCCCTCGATCCTGACCTGTCCGCCCGTGGGCCTGATCAGGCCGGCGATGGAGCGCAGCAACGTGGACTTCCCGCAGCCGGAAGGGCCGACGATGCACAGTAGTTCGCCCGCGGCGACGCTCAGGTTGAGCCCTTCGATGGCGTGGTGCGCGTTGGGAGTACCGCCGCCGTACACGTGAGAAAGGTTGGCTATCTCGAGCAATGGATGTCCTTGGGGGGCGAGACCGCGAAACCGCAACTTTCCGGAGTCGGAAATGACTCTAGCGGAGCGGGAAATGATGGACATGTCAGTCAGGTAAACCCATTCTGGGCGCAATCTTACCGGCGGGCGCGGGTGCCTGCCATGCGTCGCGCTCATACGTTCCACGATTCGCGTTCGTCCAGCGCGCGGACGTCGCCGTCGGAAATGAGCCGCTGGGTGTCGGCTAGCTGGTGCGATTCCTCCGGCGACAGCACGTCGGAGATGTCGGTGAATCCGTCGGGCGCGCTCGGCCACCAGAGCGGCGACCTCGCATTCCAGCCTGGCGGCGGTCAGGCTCAGCGCGATGCTGAGCCCCCCGCCGCCACCATCGTCCTCACGAGCGCCCCCGTCGGCTCGGCCAGACTCTAGATCACGACGTGCTGGGCGGCGTGGTGCCACGCGAGCACGCGCCGCTCGACGACCAGGAACACCTCGTTGAGCAGGTAGCCGAGGACCCCGAGCAACACGATCCCGGCCCACATGGCGGGCAGGTCGAAGGTCGCGTACGCGCTGGTGAGCTGGAAGCCGATGCCGTTCGTGGTGCCGGGCAGCAGCTCCGAGAAGACCATGACGATCAGCGACAACGACAGCGCCAGCCGGAGCCCGGCGAACATCTTGGGCAGCGCCGACGGCAGCACCACCCGCAGCAGCCGCTCGGCGCGCGAGAGCCGGAAGACCTGGCTGGTCTGCAGGTGCAGCGGCTCCACCGAGCGGGCGCCGTCGGCGGTGTTGAGCAGCACCGGCCAGACGATGCTGAACATGATGAACGCCAGCTGCATCCGCAGCCCGAACCCGAACAGCACCAGGAAGACGGTGACCAGAGCCGGCGGCGGGATCGCGCGCAGGAACTGCAGCACGCCGTCGAGGTAGTCGTACACCTGCGACGACAGCCCCAGCGCCAGCCCGAGCACGACCCCGGCCAGCGCGCCCCCCGCGAAGCCCAGCCCCATACGGCCCAGGCTGGGCAGGATGTCGCCGATGGCGGCGTCGGTCAGGAACAACGTGGTGAACGGGCCGGAGAGCCACATCGCGTGCATCCGCGTCACGATCGTGCTGGGCGGCGGGAAGAACGCGCTGCCCGCCAGCCACGTGGCCGCCTCCCAGACCAGGACGAGCACGGCCAGCACGATGATCCGGAACGCGGTCGTCCGCATGCCTCTCATCCGGCCTCCCCGCGCTGGGCGTGGTGCCAGTGGAAAGCCCGCCGCTCGGCGGCCACCAGCAGGGCGTTCACCAGCACGCCGAACAGGCCCACCCAGAACACCCCGGCCAGGATGTCGGCCATCCGGGCGGGCACGGCTATGCCGGCGAAGAAGATGAACACGCCGATGCCCTCGCCCCGTCCGGCCACGATCTCGGTGCTGACGGTCAGGATGAGCGCCACCCCGGCGGCCAGCCGGACGCCGGTCGCGATGAACGGCGCCGACGACGGCAGCGACACGCGCAGCAACACCGCGAGCGGCCCGAAGCCGTACGAGCGCAGCGACTCCTTGGCCACCGGGTCGACGCCGCGCAGGCCGTACATCGTGTTGTAGAGGATCGGCCAGAGCGAGGCGTAGACCACCAGCGCGACGCGGTGCTGCAGCCCCGTGCCGATGACCAGCGCCACCAGCGGGATCAGCGCCACGGACGGGATCGGCCGCAGGAACTCCACCACCGAGCGCGTGGCGGCGTCGATGAGCGGCACGCTGCCGAGCAGCAGTCCGAGCGGCACCGCGATCAGCGCCGCGATGGCGAGCCCGATCGCCCAGGCGAGCAGGCTCGTCAGGGCGTGTGTACGGAAGGCCGGATCGGCGACCAGCGTCACCGCCCGCCCGACGATCTCCGTCGCGGGCGGCAGGAACTCCGGATCGGCCAGCCCCGTGCGGCTGACCAGCTCGATCAGCGCGGCGAACACGACCGCCCCGACCGCCCGGCGCGACCAGCGGGTGGCCGGTGACGCCGGGCGGGCGGGGGTCAGGGTCTGAGCGTTCACCCGGAGGTGGTGGGTGACATGAGCGACTTGACGTCGATGGCCTTCGACAGCCACTTCGCCTCCAGCATCCAGTCGGCCACCCGCTGGAGGCGGACCGGGTTGTCGCTGCTGGAGAAGTAGGGGAAGGTCACGGTGGCCGCGGTCGCGGCGTCGATCTGCGTGAAGTTCGGCAGCACCTTGGCCACCACCTCGCGGTTGTTCTCCATGAGCTTGGCCGCGTTGTGGATGGCCCGCTGGAAGGCCGCCGCCACCTTCGGGTTCTCGTCGTACCACTCCTGGGTGCTGACGTAGCCGGAGATCGGGAACTCGGCGGCGGGCCCGGAGGCGGGGTCGAGGATCTTGCGCGCGCCCATCGTGGAGATGGCCGCGGTGACCTGCGGCTCGCCCAGGTAGGCGGCGTCGATCTGGCCGCCCTTCCACGAGGGCATGATGTTCTGGAACGTCACCTGGACGTACTTGATGCTGGCGGGGTCGACGTTGTTGGCCTTGAGGACCTGAGCCAGGGCCAGCTCCTGGAAGTTGCGCAGCACGTTGACGTTGATCGTCTTGCCCTCCAGGTCCTTCGGCGTCCTGATGGGGGAGTCGGGCAGGGCCATGATGCTGAGCGAGTCGGGGGCTGCGCGAGAGCCCTCGGCCAGGATGCGCAGCTTCAGCGCCTGCTTGTCATGGGCGGCGAACATCGACACGTAATTGCCGAACATCGCGTCGATCTCACCCTTGACCAGCATGGGGATGGCTTCGGGTGCGGCCTGGACCACCTGCGGCGTGACCTCCAGACCTTCCTTCTCAAAGAGCCCTTGGTCGATGGCGACGTAAAGGGCGGCACTGTCGATGGCGGGCAGGGTGGCGACCTTGATCTGCGTCTTCTCCAGTCCTCCGGCGGCGGCCGCGGAGGGTGGGGCCGCGGTGGTGGTGCCGGCAGAGCTGCACGCCGCGACGCCGAGTGTCAAAGCGAACCCGATGATGGCGGCCCTGGCGGAACGGCCAAGCCTCATGTCAGGGACTCCCTTCGGATGGAGCCAGGGGGGACCGGGTGGCTTCTGCTCCCGGGGACTGTGTGCCTGACGCACGACAGAGATCGACCGTAGCACCAAATTGCCGGTCATTATCGTGAAAATGACACTTGTAGTTGCAATGCCGGTTTACGGCTATATCGTGGAAATTTGACAACCGCAGATGGACGTAATGTATGTCCGATTTGGGGAATGAGGTGACTGGCGGGACTTGAGTTACTGACGTGCCTGATGCCTGATCGTTCCGCGAGACACGTTTCGCCTCGTGGAGCACTGTGTTATTGCCTGTTTCACCAGATAGAAGCATGTTTACCGATTCTGTCCTAATTTCTGGACATCCTGGGATAAAAGCCTCAAGGTGGCACTAGTAGTGGTTGGTGCTTGTCGGCCCGTGTGCTCAAATGGCGCTTGTCTCGAACGAGATATTGCCCCACCTGCATTTACCTGCACGGTCACCCGAGAATTCCCCTCCGGGGCGAGAGGTTGCGAAGGCAAGTGAGAACGCAGAGCGCTGAAGCTTCCGCTGACCGCGAGCCGCACGGCCATCAGAAGCGACGGCCGCCCAAACCGTCCGCGCGCAGGTTCGCACTGGGCAACTGGCACGTGCGGTCGCGCCTCATCGCGCTGATCGTCGTTCCTACGGCCGTCGCCGTCGGTCTGGGCGGGCTGAACGTCGTCACCTCGCTCAACGACGCCCACACGTACCAGAACCTCAGAGAGGTCGCCGAGCTCAGCGAGCAGATCGGCGCCGTCACCCACGAGCTGGGCTTCGAACGCGACGAGACGGCCCTCTACATCGCCCAGGGCCGGCCGGAGAACCGCGAGGCCCAGCTGCGCACCACCTACAGCCGCGTCAACGGCCTCATCGAGGAGGCCCAGCAGCAGGCCCGCGCGCTCTCCGACACCCACGCGGAAGCCGTGCGCCCGGTGCTGCGCCGCCTGGAGGAGGTGCCGACGCTGCGGGAGACGGCCGTCAACGGCAAGATCCAGCCGCTGCCGACGATCCAGAAGTACTCGCAGATCATCGCGGCGCTGCTGCAGTTCCACGACCAGGTCGGTCAGGTGGCGGTGGACGACGAGGTGGCCGACAGCGCGAGCGCGGTGGCCGCCATCGCCCGCGCCAAGGAACAGGCGTCCAAGCAGCGTGGCATTCTCGCCAGCGCGCTGGACAAACGCGGCTTCGACAGCGGCGAGCTCGACGCCCTCACCGACGCCAAGTCGCGTGAGGAGAGCGAGGAGACGCTGTTCGCCACCCTCGCCACCCTCGATCAGCTGGAGCTCTACCGCAACACGGTCGTCGGCCGTGACGTCGACCAGACCGACCTGTTCCGGCTGCGGGCCATGGCGCAGTCGGAGGAGGGCAAGGAGCTGAGCATCGGCGTCCGGCCCGACCAGGACGTCACCACGTGGGTCGAGGTCAGCACCGGCAAGATCGACGCGCTGCGCAGCGTGGAGAAGGAGCTGTCCTCCTCCGTCATCCTGCGCGCCCGAGCCCTGGAGGAGGGCGCCAACCGCTCGGCCATGATCTCCGGCGGTCTCATCCTCCTCCTGCTGGTCGTGGTGACCGCGATCATCTCGCTCATCGCCCGCTCGCTCATCCGGCCGCTGCGCAGGCTGCGCGGCGAGGCCCTCGACATCGCCGGCAAGCGCCTGCCGGAGACCGTACGGCAGCTGCGCGAGAGCGGCGACGGCGAGGTCGGCCCCGTCATCCCGATCAGCGTGGACACCCATGACGAGATCGGCGAGGTCGCCCGCGCCTTCGACGAGGTGCACCGCGAGGCGGTACGGCTGGCGGGCGAGGAGGCGCGCCTGCGCAGCAACGTCAACGCGATGTTCGTGAACCTGTCGCGGCGCAGCCAGACGCTGGTCGAGCGGCAGATCACCCTGATCGACGGCCTGGAGCAGGGCGAGCAGGACGAGCAGCGGCTCGGCCACCTGTTCAAGCTGGACCACCTGGCCACCCGCATGCGCCGCAACAGCGAGAACCTGCTGGTGCTGGCCGGCCAGGACCCGCCGCGCCGCTGGAGCCAGCCGGTCAAGCTGGTCGACGTCGCCCGCGCCTCGTTGTCGGAGGTGGAGAACTACGAGCGCGTCGTCCTCCAGGTGCCCGACGGGGTGTCGGTGGCCGGGCAGGCCGTCAACGACGTCATCCACCTGCTCGCCGAGCTGGTCGAGAACGCCCTGTCGTTCTCCCCGCGCGAGACCAGGGTGACCGTCTCGGGCAGCCGGATCGACGGCGGCGGCGTGATGCTGTCGATCACCGACTCCGGCATCGGCATGACGCAGGAGGAGCTGGCCCAGGCCAACGAGCGGCTGACCGACGCCCCCGACGTGGACGTGTCGGTGTCGCGGCGGATGGGCCTGTTCGTGGTCGCCAGGCTGGCGCATCGGCACGGCATCCGGGTGCAGCTGCGCCCGCACAGCTCCGGTGGGCTGACCGCGATGGTGCTGATCCCGGAGAACATGCTGGGCTCCCAGGCTTCCCCGCTGACCGGGATGCCGTCGTTCTCGGGCAACCAGCCGCCGTCGTTCGCCGGGCACGAGCCTCCCGCGCTGCCGTCCGGGATGCCGGGCGGCATGTCGGGCGGCATGCCGGGCGGGCCGTCCGGTGGGGCGCCGTACGCAGGTCAGCCGCCGGCCTTCGCCGGGGCGGCGGGCGGCGGGCCCAGGGACGAGCCGTACTCGGGGCCGCATCCTGCGCCGCCGGTCACGGACGTCCCTCCTCCGCTGACGATCGGCCCCGGCCACCCGTCGTTCCCGTCCAACCCCGACGGAGGCGGCTGGGGGACTCCGCCGTGGCGCGGGGACCCCGGCGGCTGGCCGGCCGAGCCGCCCGGCGCCGCGTTCGAGCCCGCCGACGTCTGGTCGCCGCCTCGCGGACCTTCGTGGAACGGCGACTCCGGCCTGCCCAGACGACCCGTGCCCGAGCCGCCGCCCGGCGGCTGGGGCAAGGACACCATGCCGCCGCAGCGGCCGGGGTTCGAGTTCACCGACCCCGACGCCGGCGCCACGGGCCCCATACCGGCGGTACCGCCCGCGTCCGCCGGCGACGACTACCTGCCGATCTTCGCCGCCGTGGAGTCCGCCTGGTTCGGGCGCAACAGCGACGGCGCGAGCTGGGGCTCCTCCAAGGCGGACGCGGGCTGGAGCGCTGCGGAGGCGGCAGTGGAGCCGGTACGCGACGGATCGACGGCCTCGGGCCTGCCCAAACGGGTGCCCAAGGCCAACCTGGTGCCCGGCTCGGCGGACACCTCGTCCTCCCCCAAGGGCGTGACGCCGATGCCGGCGGTCTCGCCGGACCGGGTGCGCAACCGCCTGTCGAGCTTCCAGCAGGGCTTCCGAGCGGCGCGCGACGACATCACCGAGGGCAGGGCGTTCTCTTCCGGCCCCCCGAGCCGTCCCGGCCTGAACAACAGTGACCGCGAACAACAGTGACAGAGAGGAGGGCGCATGAACGACCTGAGCCACGCCGCACGCGGTGTCGACTGGCTCATCACCGACTTCGTCAGCACGGTCCCCGGCGTGGCGCACGCCGTGGTCGTCTCGTCGGACGGGCTGCCGCTGGCGGCGTCGGCGGGTTTTCCGGCGGACCGGGCCGATCAGCTGGCCGCGATCGCGTCGGGGCTGGTGAGCCTGACGCAGGGTGCGGCCAGGGTGTTCGAGGGTGGTGCGGTCAACCAGACGATCGTGGAGATGCAGCGCGGGCTGATGCTGATCATGTCGATCAGCGACGGCTCGTGCCTGGCGGTGCTGGCGGCCCCCGACTGTGACATGGGGCTGGTGGCGTACCAGATGACGCTGATGGTGGAACGCGCCGGCCAGGTGCTGACTCCGGCTGTGCGGGCCGAGTTGCGCGCCAGCCAGACCAGGTGATGTAGGTGACGGACCCTAGATGGAACAGCGGCGGTTGGGCGCCCCAGCATCAGCCACAGTCTCAGCCCGAGCCTGCGCCCCAGCCCCAGTCGCAGCTGCCCGACCCCGCCTCGCCCGTCCGTCCCTACGCGGTGACAGGTGGACGGACGGCGCCGCGGGTCAAGCTGGCGATGGAGGCCCTCGTGTCCTCGGCGACCGCCGAGCAGCGGGAGTTCTCGCATATCACGCCGGAGTACCAGGCGATCAGCCAACTGTGCCGGCAGGTGCGGTCGGTGGCCGAGGTGTCGGCCCTGCTGCGGATCCCGCTCGGTGTGGTGCGCGTGCTGATCGCCGACATGGCCGCCGAAGGTCTGGTCCGCGTGCACCAGCCACAGCTGGACGCCGGGCGGCCGGACGTCAATCTGCTCGAAAGGGTGCTAAGTGGACTTCGCAGGCTCTAGCCCCGGCCTCACCTCGACGAAGATCGTCGTGGCGGGAGGCTTCGGGGTGGGCAAGACGACGTTCGTCGGCGCGGTGTCGGAGATCATGCCGTTGACGACGGAGGCGGTCATGACGGACGCCTCCGCCGGCATCGACGATCTCGGCATGACGCCGCTGAAGTCGACCACGACCGTCGCCATGGACTTCGGCCGGGTCTCGCTCGACCGCGACCTCATCCTCTATCTCTTCGGCACACCGGGACAGCACCGGTTCTGGTTCATGTGGGACGACCTCGTCCGCGGCGCCATCGGCGCGGTCGTGCTGGTCGACACGCGCCGCCTGGCCGACAGCTTCCCGGCCATCGACTACTTCGAGGAAGCGCAGCTGCCGTTCATCGTCGGCATCAACGGCTGGGACGGCAAATACCCCCACAGCGACGCCGAGGTGCGCGACGCCCTGACCCTGGCGCCGCACATCCCGATGGTGCGCCTCGACGCCAGGTCCAAGGACTCCGTGAAGAGCGCGCTGATCAATCTCGTGGAGCACGCGCTCTCCGTCCGGATGGCCGTCCCCGGCTGGGGCGGCTAGCCGCGCCGCGCGCCGGCCAGAAGCGGCGCCCGCCGAGCGTCAGCGGCGGCCCGCCGCGATGAGGCTCGCGCCCGAGCCGAGCTCGACGACGTCGTCGAGCGCCGGCCCTGCCTCGTCGAGCACGGCCGCGTACTGGTCGCGGCTCCGCTGGGTGCCGTCGTCGAAGATCGCCGGCACCCGCAGGTCGATGTCATGGCCTTCCGGGACCCCGGCGAAGAGTCGCCGGCGACGACCTCCGACCGGCCGGCCAGTCCCTCGGCCTCCAGCGTCCGTCTGGCCCGTTCCGCCACATGGCCGAGCTCGAACAGGACGCCCCGCATGCCAGGGTTGGCGTGCACGCGTGCCCATGGCGTACCAGAAACTCTCCTCGCCGAGCATGCGGATCGAGGAGCGGACGTTGCCCGGCGCCGTGATCGTAACGCGGAGCCCGGGCGCCGTCGAAGGTGTGATGGGTGAGGTACCGGGTGCCCTTTGCCGGTTGCGTGCCTTTCGTGGCAGGCTCACCCTGGAGCTCATTTTGATCATCGCTCCACCCCCTGGCGACCCGGCGTCGCTCGCTGACTGCGGAGGAAATCTGATGAACGCCAAGGAGTACATGTCCGGCGTGTTCGACCGCGCGTCCGGCACCTACGAGCGCGTCGGTGTGCCGTTCTTCGGGCCCGTGGCCGCCGAGCTGGTGCGGCGGGCTGCACCGGGGCCCGGGGACCACGTCCTGGACGCCGGGTGCGGCACCGGCGCCTCGCTCGTGCCGGCGGCGCAGGCGGTCGGCCCCACCGGCCGCGTCGTGGGACTGGACCTCGCACCGGGGATGGTGGCCGCCGCCGCTGCCGAGATCGATCGCCACGGCCTGAGCCAGGCGACCGTCCTGCTGGGTGACGCGGAGCAGGCCGAGGAACTGCTGCCGGGCGAGCGGTTCGACATCGTGCTGGCGGGAATGATGCTGTATTTCCTGCCCGACCCGCTCGCCGCCGTACGGTCCCTGGCGGGCCTGCTCAAGCCGGGTGGGCGGCTGGCGGCCAGCCTGCTGGTCAGGTCGAGTCCGGCCGAGGCCGAGTTGCTCGGGCTGGTGGAGCAGGCCCTGCGGCCGTACACGTCGGGCGCGGGCAGCGCCCCGTTCCAGCACACGCTGGGCGGGCCCGAGGAGATGACCAGATTGTTCGAGGAAGGCGGCCTGAGCGGGATCGCCTGCGCGGACGTGACGTTCGACGTCGCCATCGGGGCTGAGCAGGTGTGGGACTGGCTCTGGTCGGCCGCCCGCCGGGCGTCGCTGGAAAGCATTCCGGAGTCCCTGCGCGCAGAGGCGCGGGAGGCCCTGGAGGCGTCCCTGCCCCGGGACGGGTTCGTTCTGGAGCGCACCGTGCGCTACGCCACCGGCCAGCTGTAGGAGACACGAGAACATGACCACGACTGCCGACACGCCACCGCCGGACGCCGGGCGTGACCCCATGCTCGACGCGGTACGCGGCGGTGTGACGATCTACGACCTGGGCAGGCCGCTCTACGCCGGCATGCCGCAGTCGCCCAACCACCCCGCATACACCCACACCCTCCCGCGCCGGCATGGCGACAGGACCCGTCCGGACGGCGGATCCGCCGCCAACGACCTGATCTCCATGGGCACCCACGTCGGCACCCACATCGACGCGCTCGCGCACGTGTCGCACAACGGCAGGCTGCACGGGGGCGCCGACGCGGCCGAGGCGTGCGTGGGGGGCCGCTATCCCGAGCACGGCGTGCACACCGTCGCCCCGATGGTGCGCCGCGGCGTGCTCCTCGACGTTCCGGCCGTGCTCGGCGTGGAGTGTTGCGAGGCGGGCTACGAGATCACCCCGGCCGATCTGGACGCGGCCGTCCGGCGCCAGGGCGTCGAGCCCGCGCCCGGCGACGTGATCCTGGTCCGCAGCGGTTGGGGCCGCCACTTCGCCGACCCTGATCGGGAGGCCTACATCGGCGGCGCGTCTGGTGTTCCCGGCGTGGGCGCGGACGGCGCTCGCTGGCTGGCCGGGAGGGCCCCGCACGCGGTGGGCGCCGACACCATCGCCTTCGAACGCCTGGCTCCCGGCGAGGGGCACAGCGTGCTGCCCGCCCACCGGGTGCTGCTGGTGGAGTCGGGCATCTACCTGATCGAGACGATGGATCTGGACGCCCTGGCCCGGGACGGGGTTCACGAGTTCACCTTCGTCCTGTCCCCGCTGCCGCTCGTCGGCGCCACCGGCTCGCCGGTGCGCCCGCTGGCGCTGGTGGCGGCCCGTGGACGAGAGGTGCCCCGTGGCTGAGACGACCCTGGCGGGGCGGCTGGCCGACTTCGCGGTGGACGCCTCGTTCGAGACCCTGCCGGAGGCCGTCGTCGACAGCGTGCGCCGGCGCGTGCTCGACGTGCTCGGCCTCTGCGTGGCCGCGCACCGGTTGCCGACCAGCAGGGCCATCCTGGACTACGTCCTCGACCAGGGCGGCCGGTCGCAGGCGCATGTCGTCGGCGGCGGCCCGGCGGCGGTGCCCGCCGCGCTGGCGGCCCTCGCCAACGGCGTTCTCGCGCACTCGCTCGACTACGACGACACCCACCTGCCTTCGGTGCTCCATCCCAGCGCGTCGGTCGTCCCGGCCGCGCTCGCCGCCGCGGAGCTGGCGCGCGCCTCGGGAAGGGACACGGTCCGGGCGATCGCCGTCGGCCTGGAGGTCTGCGTACGGCTCGGCATGGCGGGTTACGATCCCGAGGCCGGTAACTCGATCTTCTTCGAGCACGGGCAGCACGCCACGTCGATCTGCGGCACCATGGGTGGCGCCGTCGCGGCCGCCCTGCTGCTGGGCGAGTCCCGTGACGGCGTGCTCGACGTCCTCGGCCTGGCCGCCTCCATGGCCGCGGGCATCATCGAGGGCAACCGAACGGGCGGCACGGTCAAGCGGCTGCACTGCGGGTGGGCGGCACACTCGGCGGTCACGGCGGCGGACCTGGTCGGACGCGGGTTCACCGGGCCGCCGACCGTGCTGGAGGGACGGTTCGGGTTCTTCGAGGCGTTTCTGCACGGCCGCTATGCGGCGGAGGAGGTCACGAGGGATCTCGGTACCGAGTGGTCCGTCCCCGCGATCTTCTTCAAACCCTATCCCGCGAACCATTTCACCCATGCGGCGATCGACGCCGCCATCGCGCTGCGCGCACAAGGCCTGGACCCGTCACGGGTGGAGCGCCTGACGCTGGGCGTCCCCGCTCCCGTCGTCCGGACCATCGGCCAGCCGATCGAGGCGAAACGCGCTCCAGAGACCGGGTACCAGGCGCAGTTCAGCGGCCCGTACGCGGTCGTGGCCGGGCTGCTGGGCGGGGGCGGGCTCGGTGTGGGACTGGGCGACTTCAGTGACGAGCTCGCCCGTGACCCCGTCCGGCGCGCACTCATGGCCAAGGTGGACGTGGTGGCCGACGAGCGCGCGACGAAGATCTTCCCGCACCAGTTCCCCGCGGTGTTGCACGCTCGCGACCTCGACGGCCGCGAGTGGACCCGGGAAGTGCTCGCCAACCTGGGAGGCCCGGCCCGGCCGCTCTCCACGGCGGAGCTGGCACTGAAGTTCCGCGACAACACGGAGGGCCGGCTCTCCCGCGCCACAGCCGACGCCGTGACCGACCTGGTGGCCCGGCTGGACGAGGCGGAGGACGTCGGCGGGCTGCTCCGCCGGGTGGCGGAGCTCGAATCGGAAGGGTGACCCCTCAGCCGCGGGCCGCCTGGCGGTGCCAGCCGAGCAGGCGCCGCTCGGCCAGCACGAACAGGGCGTTCACGACAGAGCCGAGGACGCCGAGCAGCGCGATCGCCGCCCACACCCCGGCGCCGTCGAAGCCGCGCTGAGCCTGGAGCAACTGGTAACCGATGCCGTCGGTGCCGCCGATGAGCTCGCTGATCACCATGAGGATCAGGGCCAGTGACAGGCTCAGGCGGAGCCCGGCGAAGATCTTGGGCGAGGCCGCGGGGAGGATGACCACGCGTAGGCGCTGGACCCGGGACAGGTTGAACACCGCGGCCGTCTCCGTGTAGGTGCGGTCCACCGACCTGGCGCCGTCGATGGAGTTGAGCAACACCGGCCAGATCACACCGAACACGATCGTGGCCAGCTGCGTGGCCAGCCCCGTCTGGAACAGCACGAGGAAGACCGGCAGCAGCAGCGGGGGCGGGACGGAACGGCCGAACTCGACCAGCGGATCCACGTAGTCGATCGCCGTCCTGGAACGTCCGAGCAGCACCCCCAGCGCGACCCCGAGCACGGCGGCCACGATCCAGCCGCCGAACATCCGGCCGAGGCTGGGCATCAGGTTCGCGACGGCCCCGTCGGTGAGGAACGCCCGGCCGACGGGGCCGGAGAACCACAGCTCATGCATGCGGGAGACGATCGTCGTGGGCGGCGGGAAGTCGGTGTCCGCCAGCCCGCGCGAGAGGAGTTCCCAGAGCACGACCACGAGTGGGATCACCAGGAGCCTGGTGACGGCCTTCATCCCGCGGCTCCCGTCCGCACCCGATGCCAGTGGAAGAGGCGACGCTCGCCGGCCAGCAGGGCCAGGTTAGCGGCCACGCCGAGGACCCCGGCCCAGAACGTGGCGGCCAGCATGAGGTCCGTCCTGTTCCCGCTGCCCGCCGTGGTCACGTAGACGCCGATCCCGGCGGTGCCGCCGGCCACCAGCTCGGCACTGACGGCCAGCACGAGCGCCACCCCGGCGGCGATCCTGACGCCGGTGGCGATGAACGGGGCGGCGCTGGGCAGGCTCACCCTGGCGAGGACGGCCGAGCGACCGAACCCGAAGGCCCGCAGGGTGTCCTTGGCCATGGGATCCACGTCGTGCATGCCGTACAGGGTGTTGATCAGGATCGGCCACAGGGAGGCGTACACGATGACTGAGACCTTCATCAGCTCGTCCACCGGAATCAGCAGGATCGCCAGAGGGATGATCGCCACGGACGGGATGGGCCGCATGAACTCCAGCACCGGCCTGATGGCTCGCTCCACTGGAGGCAGCGCGCCGAGGAGCACGCCCGCGGGCACGGCGACGGCGGTTGCGATCAGGAGACCGAGCGCCCAGTTCGTCAGCGTGGCGGCCGTCCCCCTCAGGAAGACCGCGTCGGAGGGAAGCCACACGGCCTCGCGCAGGACGGCCGACGGCGCGGGGAAGACGAGGTCCTCGCTCAGCCCGAAGCGGATGACCAGTTCTCCGGCGACGAGAAACCCCGCCACGCCCGCGACACCACGAAGCAGTCGCGCAGCGGCCATCAGCCGGCGGCGCTCGCGATGACCGACTTCACGTCGATGGGGGCGGAGATGTACTGGTACTCGAGCATGAGGTCAGCCACCTTCTGCAGCCGGGCCGCGTCCAGCGTGCTCGGGTAGGTGCCCAGGGTGATCGCCGCCGCGGTGCCGGCGTCGATCTTCGTGTACGTCGCAAGCGCCGCCTCGATCTCCTTGCGATCGGCCGACGCGAGCTGCTGGGCCCTGGCGATGGCCCGCTGGAAGGCGGCCAACGTCTTCGGATGCTTCTGGGCCCACTCCTGGGTGGCCATCCAGCCGGCGATGGGCAGCTCCGCCGTCGGCCCCGTCATCGTGTCGGCGACCGTACGGAAGCCGAGCGTCTTCTGGTTGGCGGTGATGAACGGTTCAGTGAACCAGCCGGCGTCCGCCTGGCCGGAGTTGATGGCGTTGCCCATCTCGGGGAACGGCTTCTCGGCGAACTTGACGTCGTTCTCGGTCAGGCCGACGGCCTTCAGCTGCGACGTCACCGCCAGCGTGGCGATGTTCCTGAGGTTGTTGACCAGGATGGTCCTCCCCTTCAGGTCCGCCACCGTCTTGATGGGGGAATCCTTCGGGACCATGATGGTGAAGGCGTTCGGCGCCGCCTGGTACATGTCGGCGACCAGCTTGATCTTCTTGCCCTGGCTCACCGCCAGGAACGTCGAGACGTAGTTCGTCTGCGAGACGTCCAGGGCGCCGCTCTCGATCTGGGGCAACGCGGCCGCGCCGCCGGTGATCGTGACCGGTTCCACCGTCAGGCCCTCTTCCTCGAAGAAGCCCTTGGCCTGGGCGATGTAGAGCGCCACGGGGTCGGGCACGGGGAGAGCTCCGACCCTGATCGTGGTCTTCTCGAGACCGGTGCCGCCGGCCGCCGGGGACGAGGAGGTCTCGCCTCCCGCACCGCATCCGGTGAGTCCGAGAGCGGCGGCGAGCCCGAGCACGAGCGCGTGGCGAGACAATCTGTGGGTCATGAAGATCTCCTACCAGGGGGAAACTTCCGGAGAACGACCTACGTAACTGAAGGGGAGCGTACCCGAGCGATGATCGTCTTCCACAGCGGTAGCGCGGGGACGCCGGGCGGCGGCACCGCGCTACCGCGTGGGGAGGCTCAGGCCGGGCGGTGCAGGTACCGGCCCACGGGAGGGCCGACGATCTTACCGGCGTCCAGCACGTGGTGGCCGCGTACGAACGTGTCGGTCACCTTGGCGGTCAGCTCGAACCCCTCGAACGGCGTGTACTCCTGCGTCGACTCCGAGTCCTGCGCCCGCACTGTCCAGGTGTGCGCGGGATCGACCAGGCAGATGTCGGCGTCATAACCGGGCGCGATCGTGCCCTTGGAACGCAGGCCGAACCGCCTGGCCGGGTTCCAGGAGGTCAGCGCGGCGATCCGGCCGTACGACAGGCCCCTGCGGCGGCCTTCCGTGACCAGGCCGGGCAGCAGGTACTCGGCACCGCCGAAACCGGACTTCGCCAGGAAGACGTTCTCGCGCGGCTCGCCGAACTTGAGCTCGTCACGGCAGCAGGCATGGTCGCTGACCACCCAGTCGACCGTGCCGTCGAGCACGTACTCCCAGAGCGCCTCGACATCCTCGCGCGGCCTGATCGGCGGATTCACCTTGCCGCCGATGCCGCTGGCGGTGTCGACGTCGGCGAGCAGGTGCCCGATCGTGACCTCGCGGCGGAAGTCGATGTGCGGGAACGTCGCTGCCATCCGGACGGCCGCGTCCATGGCCTTGCGGGAGGACAGGTGGAGCAGGTTGACGTTGGCCAGCCCCGTCTCGTGGGCGAGGTAGGAGGCGATGAAGACGGCCAGTCCTTCGGAGTGCGGAGGCCGCGAGGCGCTGTAGGCGGCCAGCCCGCTGAGGTCGCCGGCCTCCTCCACGAGCTTGGTGTAGGCGGTCATGATCTCGGCCGTCTCGCAGTGCAACGACAGCGAGATCTCGTCCGCCAGCTCGGGCAGCCGTTCCCTGGCCGCCTGCACTCCGCGCATCACGAACTCGAAGTGCGCGTAGTCGTACCGCTCGCCCTCGGGCAGCATGAGGAACGCCCGCTGGTCATCGGAACGCCCGTGCAGTCCGTGCCCTCCGTAGAACATGAAGATCTTGAACGACGGCACCCCGAACCGCTCGACCAGGTCGGGCAGTTCGCCGATGTGCCCGCTCGACATGGGCGCCAGGTGGAAGCCGTAGTCGATGTAGGCCCGGCCCTCGGCCTGGCTGAGCACCTCGGGGAAGAACTCGGCATAGGAACCGCCCCGGTTGAGGTAGTACTGCCCGGTTCTCATGTACGTGAGCGCGGTGGTGACCCCGCCCTGCGCGCCGGCCCGGCTCTCTGACCCGGTGTCCTCCGGCAGGGGGTTGTAGATGCCCCAGTGCTGGTGGGCGTCCACCACGCCGGGGAAGGCGAGCCTGCCGCCCCCGTCGATCACCTCACCCGCTGTGGACAACCCAGGTTCGATTCGGACGATTCGACCATCCTCGATAGCGATGTCCGCGTCCATGGGCTCGTCCTGATCGGGGGTGACGACCTTCACGTTCTTCAGCAGCAGATCGGTCACGGTAGTGAGTTCTCCTAAGAAATGCGGTGGGCGTCGCGGTGCCAGGCGAGCACGCGCCGCTCCACCATGAGAAACAGCGTGTTAAAGGCGAAACCGAGCACGCCGAGCAGCAGGACGCCGGCCCAGATGGCCGGCATGTCGGCGTTGTTGCTGGCCAGGTTGAGGAGATAGCCGATCCCCTCGGTGCTGCCCTTGAGCTCCGAGATGACCATCAGGATCAGCGCCAGCGAGACGCTCAGGCGCAGGCCGGCGAAGATCTTGGGCGAGGCCGCGGGCAGGATGATCCGCGTGAACCGCAGATGCGCCGGCACGCCGAAGACGGTGGCGGTCTCGATCTTCAGAGGGTCGAGATGCCGAGCGCCGTCGATGGAGTTGAGCAGGATCGGCCAGACGATGCCGAAGACGATGGTCGCGATCTGGACCTGCGTGCCCATCTGGAAGAGCACGAGGAAGACGGGCAGCATGGCAGGCGGCGGCACGGCTCGGCCGAACTCGACCAGCGGAGAGATGTAGTCGGCGAGCCAGGTGGTCCTGCCGAGCGCGATGCCGAGTGCCACGCCCACGATCACGGCCGCACACCAGGCGCCGGTCACTCTGACCAGGCTGGGGACGAAGTTGTCGAGGGCTTCTTCGGTAAGGATGTAAGGCCCGGAGAACCACATCTCGTACATCCGGGACATGATGGTGGTGGGGGGTGGGAGGTAGGGGTTGCCGAGCGACTGCGCGAGCAGTTCCCAGCCGCCAAGGATGACGGGTACCAGCCACAGCCGCTTGACCAGAGTACGGATCATGTCGATCGCCACTTGAAGAGACGTCGTTCGGCCCGCAGGAGAACGGTGTTGATGACGAGCCCGATCATGCCGGCCCACAGGAGGGCCGCGATGACGTCGATCATGGCGTCGGCGCCGATGCCCGTGCTCGCCTCGATGAGGAAGCTGCCGATGCCGCTCGAACCGCCCACGATGTACTCGACGCTGATCGCCAGGATCAGCGTGATCGAGGCGGCGAGCCGCACGCCCGTGGAGATGAACGGCGCGGCGCTCGGCAGGGAGACCCGCCAGATGACCGCGCCGGGCCCGAATCCGAACGAGCGCAGCGTCTCCTTGGCCACCGGGTCCACGTCCTGCACGCCGTACAGCGTGTTGATCAGTATCGGCCAGGAGGCGGCGAAGACGATGAGCGCGACCTTGGCGTTGATCTCCGGCTGGAAGAAGAACAGTGCCAGCGGGATCAGCGCCACCGAGGGGATGGGCCGCAGGAACTCCACGAACACCCGTGTCATCTCCTCGACCACCGGGACCGTTCCCAGCAGCAGGCCGATCGGCACCGCGACCAGGACGGCGAGCGGCAGTCCGATGGCCGCGGCGGTGAGCGTTCCCCGCAGGTCGTCGAGGAAGGCCGGGTCGACGGCGAGCGACACGGCCCTCACCAGCGTGTCCGTGGCCGGCGGCAGCCATTTGACCAGTCCGGACACCCCGAGGACCTGCCACGCGAGCAGAAAGCCCGCCACGCCGGTGGCGTGGCGGGCGAGCTTCATCAGCTGCGCGCGGGCTAGCGGATCCCGCGCGCGCCGTACTGCGATGATTGTGCCCATCATCCCTGAGCGCTGGAGTAAATCATCGAGTTGACATCCATCTTCTGCTTGAGCATGCCCGCGTCGAGCATGAGGTCGGCGACCCGCTGGATGCGCTGGGCGCTCAGCGTGGTCGGGTAGGCACCGAGGTTGATCGTGGCGGCGGTCTCAGCCGGGATCTTGGTGAAGGTCGGCAGAACCTTCGTCACCGCACTGCGGTCCGTGGCCGCGATGTTCTGCGCCTTGGCCATGGCCCGCTGGAAAGCCGCCAGCGTCTTGGGGTTCTCCGCCACCCACTTCTCCGTGGCCGCCCAACCGGTGATCGGCAGGCCGTCGGTGGGGCCGGACATCGTGTCCAGGAGCATCGTCGCGCCGAGATCCTTCTTCGCCTGGCTGACGTACGGGTCGGTCATCCAGACGGCGTCCACGTCCCCCTTGTCGAGGGAGGAGAGCCAGTTGGTGGTCGGAACCTCGACGTACTGGATGTCCGCCTTGGGGTCGAGGCCGGCGATCTTGAGGTGCGGGTTCATCGTGAGCGTGCCCAGACCGGCCAGGGCGTTCACGCCGATCTTCTTGCCCTTCAGGCCGGCGATGTCCTTGATGGGGGAGTCCTTCTTCACCATGACGCCGAAGGCGCCGGCCGCGCCCTGGTAGGAGTCGGCGATGTACTTGAACTTCTCGGTGCCCGCCTCCTGGATCGTCAGGATGGTGGCGTAGCTGCCGAGGACGACGTCCATGGTGCCGTTGGAGAGCTTGCCGAGGACCGCCTGGGGAGCCTGGATCGGCTCCTGCTTGACGTTGAGACCCTCTTCCTTGAAGAAACCGCGCTCCATGGCGATGAACAGAGGGGCGGAGTCCGCGCCGGGGTACTGGCCGATCAGCAGGTCCGTCTTCATGTCGGAAGACGAGGCCGACGTTGACTGGTCGCCCGAACTCGAACACCCCGTGACGACGAGGGTGGCCACAAGCCCAACCAAGGCAGTGCGCCCTAATGCACCGAACCGCATTGCGGGTCTCCTTTGAACAAGGGGGTGAAGTTATGTACCAGGGGATGGCGTGCGAACGGGAGTGTTCTGCGACGCACGCACCCTAGCGCAGGCGGTGCTCCTCGCCGCAGCTGATGCAATGAAAAATAACGATATATATCCATATATATAGCAATATAGGGTGTTTGTCTGATTATTCGCCTCTGCTGCCTCTTGACTTCAGGATCCCGAAACGCCTGTTGTGAGTTGTGCTGATTGTCGGGTTTTGTGTGAACTGGGATCTTTGCGCTATTGGCCGATCTCCTGTTGATGTGCTCCAATTAGCTCTCGCCCCAAGGGTGTATCGCCGTCACTCGGCAACCACCGGTGTGACGTGATCTTCGTGCACCAGACCATCCGAGGAGAGGTTGCGGAGGCAAGTGAAGAGTGTTGTCCCCTCTGCGGGCGGGGATCAGGGCTTAGGAGACGGAGCCTCCCGACACGCGCCCCAGACGCCACCGGCGTCACCGCCGGGCAACGCCCAGGACGGCAAGCGAGAAACAGGGGCACGCCTCTCCCTGCGCAACTGGCGGGTGCGTTCCAAATTGGTGGTCCTGGTCGTCATCCCGACTCTCGCGGCACTCGCGCTGGGCGGCCTGCGAGTCACCACCTCCATCGTCACCGCCAACGAGTACGCACAGGTCAACCAGGTGGCGGTGCTGGCGAGCCAGCTGGCGTCCCTGGCCCACGAGGTGGAGACCGAGCGTGACCTCAGCGCCAGGTACGTCGCCCAGGGGCGCGTAGGCGGCAGTCCGACTGACGTGAACGCCCAGTACGAGCGCGTCGACAGGCTCGTCGCCGAGGTCAGGGGCGGGGTCGAGTCGCTCTCGACCAGCAACGGCCCGCACGCGGCCGACGCCCTGCCCATCAAGAACCGCCTCGACGAGTTGGCCACGTCCCGGAAGACGGCGATCGAGTCCCAGCTCGACGTCAACTCCGTCATCGACCTCTACGACCGGACCATCTCCGACCTTCTGTCGCTGAACGACAAGATCGACGAGGGTGCGGTCGACAAGGAGCTGTCGGCGAGCGTCGCCGGCTTCGCCGCCCTGTCCCGGGCCAAGCAGTACGTCTCCACCCAGCGCGCGCTCCTCGTCGCCGCGCTGGCCACCCGCTCCTTCGGCAAGGACCAGCTCGACGCCTTCAACGCCGCGCGGGCCCAGAAGAACAGCGAACTGTCCACCTTCAGGGCGCAGGTCCCGCTCGGGCTCCGCCAGCTGTACGACGACACCGTCTCCGGACAGGCCGTCGACCGCGCCGAGATCCTCGCCGCCCGAGCCCTGGTCCTTGAGGACGCCCGCCGTCCGCTGGTGGACCGGGTGCTCGGCCTCAGCCGTGACGGCGAGACCTGGTACGACGCCATCTCCGAGACCATCGACGGGATGCGCGAGGTCGAGAAGCGGTCCGCCGACGCCATCGTGCTGCGCAGCCGCACCCTGGAAGGCGCGGAGCAGCAGAACGCCGTGATCGTCGCGGCCGCCATCGTCCTCCTGCTCGTCCTCGTCCTGCTGGTCACCGTCATCATGGCGCGCTCGCTCATCAGGCCTCTGCGCCGGCTGCGCAGGGAAGCCCTCTTCATCGCCGGCCGCCGCCTGCCCGACACCGTCCGCCAGTTGCGCCAGGCGGAAACGGGCGGAGGCGTCGTCGACGTGGAGCCCATCGGTGTCGCCTCCCATGACGAGATCGGTGAGGTCGCGCGGGCCTTCGACGAGGTGCACCGCGAGGCCGTGCGGCTGGCGGGTGAGGAGGCGCGGCTGCGCAGCAACGTGAACGCGATGTTCGTGAACCTGTCGCGGCGCAGTCAGACGCTGGTCGAGCGGCAGATCACCCTGATCGACGGCCTGGAGCAGGGTGAGCAGGACGAGCAGCGGCTCGGGAACCTGTTCAAGCTGGACCACCTGGCCACCCGCATGCGGCGTAACAGCGAGAACCTGCTGGTGCTGGCCGGCCAGGAGCCGCCCCGCCGCTGGAGCAAACCGGTCAAGCTGGTCGACGTCGCCCGCGCCTCGCTGTCGGAGGTGGAGAACTACGAGCGCGTCGTCCTCCAGGTGCCCGACGGGGTGTCGGTGGCCGGGCAGGCCGTCAACGACGTCATCCACCTGCTCGCCGAGCTGGTCGAGAACGCCCTGTCGTTCTCCCCGCGCGA